>JBEKBU010000001.1:0-65110 GCA_050015235.1 Methylomonas sp.
AGAAAAGACATGCCGCTAATAATGTCATGCATCAATTTCTGGCCGCCAAGCCCGATGGCTATCCCTATCACGCCGGCGCCGGCCAGCAAGGGAGTAATGTCGACGCCGATATTGGAAAGAACTAACAGCGTCGACATCACTATTAATACGATCATCAGGGTATTTTGGGCCACTGCGAGTAATGTCCGGATACGGGCGCTGGGTTGTTTACTGTTGGGCTTACCGGCGGCCGGCCCTAGATAGCTTTCGATCGATAGGGTTGCGACTTCCCACAACAAAAAAGTGACCAGGATGATGCCGCCTATCTCAGCGATCTTGGCGCTAAAGGTTATGACCAGATTAGTTGTGATCCAGGCGAAGGTGGAAACGCCCCAAGCCTGTAACACGCTTAATGTAATTATTAGAAAGATCAGACCCTTGCAGGCGGCCTTCAAAATTGGCAAATAGCGGTTGAAGCGCTGTTCAAGACTGGGGAAAAGGTGGCTTGAGGCCTCATTAACATGATAGCCATGGCTAAAAACCTGTTCGACATACCATATGATAGCGTTTCCCACGATCAGGATCAGAAATGTGAATAAGGTTCCTTTTAAAATAAATATGAAACCGTCCGTCATATTTAGAGCCCAGATTCCGTAAAGTATAAAAACATACAGGACCGCCACGAGATGCCAGACCGCGCATAATTGCCGCAGAATATGCCGTGGATGCGGCTCCATGGCCTTATTGGCGTCCATGCCGCAAATTTTTTGGGCGACGCGCCGTTTGTTTTGTAAGATCGGGATTGTTAACAATCCCGATAACAACAGACCTAAAAGCCGCATCAATGTTTCATAAAACGCTAACGGCATACCGAGGCGCAAGGCGGTTTTCAGGACAAAATAGCCGTAAATGCCTGTCGCAGTAAACCATCTCATCCAGTTGTCGATATTTAACGCCAATTTATTTTCGGCCGGAACAAAACGAAGTTCCGGAAAATAAGGCGCAAAGATAAAACGATTAAACGCCATGACCATACGGACAATCACGGTTGCGCTAATCCAGGCCATGGCGGTCAAGCGGATTTGTTCCGTTGGTTGAAGCAGGCCAAGAGTTATGTGAGCCACGACGGCGAATGTGAAGATGGGCGCCAAGTCCAGCAGCAGTAATACAAAAAGATAGGTAATCCTTAGCGCGTATCCTTCCGCGGTATGACGCGCCGAGGAAGCGAAGAAACGATCCAACACCCGCTTTGTAATAAATAAAGCCAGATAGCCGCTACCAATGACGCCTATCAGGTTTCGGATCAGGCCCAACCAAATGTTTCGCCTTTCCAGATTCGAAACCTGCGTTTCCAACCAATCGGCGAGATTAGGAAGTTCATTAACCATCGTCGCGGCTGTTACGGTGGTCTCGACAAATTCCGCGATTTTATCGGAAAGGGTCTTTAACAGATTGACGGAGGTATCTTCAAATGTCGGCTTTTCCTTGACGCTATCCAATTCTTGCTGAGCCTGGAGCATAAACTTGAGCTGTCCGATCAGACGCTCTCTTGTCTGCTGGTTTTCAAGGGTATCAATGATAGACTTGATTTCAGCCGATCCGGGTTGGGTTTTCGCGGAATTGTCCTGGCTATGGGCTGCTGTTAAGAACACCCCGCACAATACCCAACTATAAAAAAGAAGATATGGAAATCGAGTCATGGCCTGGGACCTTGCTAGTTGAGCAATACGGATGTTCCGCGCAACAAATTTAAATCCGGCTGGCCGTAACGGACTATCGGTTTGCCTAGCGGGTTGCCGCGAAGTTACCCTTTTCATCGGAGAGGACAATATCCACCCGCCGATTCATCTGACGGCCCGCCGACGTACTATTGCTGGCTACCGGATACTCATCCCCATAACCACGGGTGCTCATACGAGCGCCGTCGACCGCCATGTCCAGCAAAGCGACTTGCACGGCCTCCGCGCGCCGTTCGGAGAGTTCCTGATTGTATTCGTGCTTACCGGTGTTGTCGGTATGGCCTTCAATTAAAATATTGTATTGCGGGTGTTGATTTAGAAAATCGGCCAGCTTTTCCACGATGCGCATGCCGCCCTGCTCCAGTTGCGCCTTGCCGGTTCTAAACAATACGTCGCCCATGGTGATCATCATTCCGCGCGCGGTTTCCTTGGCTTCTAATTCCTTGAGCTGCTGCTTGGCGGCGTCGGCTTCCGCCGTTCTCTCTTGAAGACGGATTTGATCGCGTACGGAAGTGGCGTTGGCGACTTCCTGCTCAGCCGTTTTTTGTTTGGCGGTTTGCTTTGCTATTTCGACTTGCTGATTGGCTATATATGCGAGTTGCTTAACGTCGTCTTCGTCTTTACCAGCTTTTAAAGCGGCATCCGCCTTGTTCAGAGTTTCGCTGGCTTGTTTCAATTCAAGTCCGGCGAGTTTTGGGACTTCCGGCGCGGCTAATGCGTAGTTATAATTCTCATGAGCATTAGTCAGGGATGGCGGCGGCGTCAAGTGAGAGCCGCAGCCGGAAACAATCGCCGCGGCGATTAAGAAAACGGGAAAATAGTTATTGTTTTTCATGATAATCTCCAGAGACGATTACTGGGTTTTACGATCCATTTCCTGACGCAGTACGCTGTTATCTTCCTGCAACTGAAGCGCGGCTTTTTGCGCCTTGGCTGAACGCGCCGTCACACTGGCTAATTGAGCGTCGACTTTCGCTTGTTCCGCCAGTCGCCGGGCGCTCAAATAATCTTTTTCTCCCATGGACCGCTCGGCTGCATCCATCTTTTCAATGGCTGTCTTGAGTTGCACCGGGGCATATTCAGCGCCCCCGGCGCTAGCGGCGTCGGTGACGGCCATTTTCGATTCGGCTATCTGCTCCGTCGGCGCCGGGGTGCTGGCGCAACCGGGTATAAAGACGAAAACAGCCGCGCCAAGGATACTTCTTTCGCACAAAGTTTGAATTAATCTAATTGGGTAAAAATTTTTCATGATTTTTCTCCTTCAACAGATATATCTGGTAAGCTTGCCGAAATTCATGGCAATTACGCTAGTAACAACTCCAGTATCGAAATTAATAAAAATCATCCTCATCATTCTAAAAACGCCGGGAATAACTTTTACCTAGAATTCCTATTATTTATTTGAAATAACCCCAAGGATATTCGGGTTTCAATATCGGGCGGTAACCCTCGGGAACCGGAAACGGCGCCGTGACAAATTCGTAAACGCCGACTAGTTCCCTAGTGACTAACATGCCTACGCCTTTGGCTAAACCTAATGGAAAACCAACGGCGCCCATGGCTCCGGTTTCCTGAACTATATTGCCTGGAACTTCCAAGAAACCACAGGTCATGCCGGCCAAGCCCCGGCCGAATTTGTGCGCCGCGTTATCCGCCTGAACATTTCGGACCGCCATAACCATCAGGATTGCGACCACAAACGAAATATGTCTCTTATTCATGATGTCACCCGAATAACGAACAAATTAAAGCCTAATATTGTTTATTAATACTGCTAGACTTATTTTCAAATGCAGTACGCGTTAATTTCATAATCTCGATGAGAGATCAATTTAACGCTGATTTTTTTGCAAGTCAATAGGTACTAATACTATAGTAACGCTAACTTTTTAATTTAATTGATTGTTAATAATAAAGGCGGTTTTATTTTAAGTTTCGCTGAATGCAATAAGCCACGGCAACTTTTTCAGGTTGGTTTTGACGCTCGGCTTGTTACCGATCAAACACTACTACTGTACCGGTATTTTTAAGTGATTGATTTGCGATGGGCGTATAATGAAATCTTTATTTTGATCCCCTCACCCCAGCCCTCTCCCGGAGGGAGAGGGGTCTAAGTCATCGTTATTAATGATGTTTTTGTGACTACTTCTAAGTTTATCCGGACCATACAGATATGTGCATAGATTAGTCTTATGATAGCGGGGCGCCTGATCACATTGGTCGGCGCGTCTGGCGGCGTCTTTAGCGCGGGCGAAAAAATCGCCGACATTACCGGTTCGAATGACAAGTTTATTCATTTGTTCTTTCCGCGTTCTTGGTTAACAATTTCCAGCCATTCGTTTTGAAATCTTTCCAGGGTTGCCGCATAGTTTATAAATTCGACAGCTGCTACCTGCCCCATATAATGCCTATGTTGGTAATCGTGCGCATTCCCGACAATTCTTCAAGCAACTTTTGTTTACTGAACCAGCCTGCATGCCTCATGCATTGCCATCCAGCGATTACTCCGAACCGCGCTAGCAATTGATCTTAGCATATATTAAACCGCCTCGGTTACACCCGGTAGCTCTCCAAATAAATACGCGTCAACCACGGTGCATGCAACCTAACGGCTCTGGCGTCCCAAGCATAGACATCATGCAGGCGTTAGCAAAATTCAGCGATATGAGCCAAGCGCCAACAGTGACAATTTATGATAAAATAACTACATTTAAATATCTATTTTTCATGAAAATCATGCAACTTACCGCATCGCAACTACAATCGAAGCATAAAGCGCTGATCGATGCGCTGAAACGTGGAGAAACCGTTGAAAT
Organism: Methylomonas sp.; assembly: GCA_050015235.1. Taxonomy (GTDB): domain Bacteria; phylum Pseudomonadota; class Gammaproteobacteria; order Methylococcales; family Methylomonadaceae; genus Methylomonas. The sequence continues at coordinate 4,535 of JBEKBU010000001.1, forward strand.
AACCTACCACGGTCAAACGCTAGGCGTGGTTCATCCGGCGCTTCCGGTTGTTAATTCCGAAAAACAAGAAGCCGCGATGAATGAATTTTTTGGTATGCGCCGCGATTTAGGGGCTGCCGATGTGGAAGATGAATTACGCAATATCCGTAAAGGCCGCCGGAGTTCGTTGAGTGATCTTTGACACCAACATTTTAATTTATGCCGATAGAGGGGTTAAATCCGCAAAGGATTTGATCATGTCGACTCAGCACCGGTCTATATCCGCAGTCAGCTATATGGAATATGTACCGTTTTGCCGAAACAAAAAAGAGTTAGCGACGTTCGAAAAAATGCTCAATATCTTGCAATTCACTATACATGAGGTCGATCATGACGTTTCTTATCATGCACGCCAATTAGTCCGGCAATTTGCTTTAAGTCACGGCATGGAGCTGGGCGACGCGTTGATCGCGGCGACCGCCATTGCTCATAATAAAACGCTGTGTTCGGGGAACATCAAACATTTTGCCCAAATTAGCGGATTAATGTTCGATCATTTTCAGCCCGATCTATCCTCGGAATAAACTTTCAGGTTAGTTAAGACCGGATAACAAGTTAAATTGACGGTTAAGTAATCTAATTTGGTAATTCGGCTCAACCGGTCTGTTTTAAGGCTTGTTCCCGCAAAGAATAATCCTGAGCCGCGCTTGAAAACAGCGCGTAACCGTACAACGCCATTTATTCCGGCAAAAACTCAAAATTCATGACCTGATCAAAAGGCCAAGGACAAGATTTAGGGAAACTATTTAGAATTCCTGTTTCGATCTCGGCAATCCAACGGCCATCAGCCCATGCCACAACGTCTGATTCGTATCTTTGTATTGATTATGACCTCGAAATGTTTCAACAGAGTTTAGACCCTTGCAAAATAATAAGTTTATCACACCTAAAACAACCCAGTTGATACACTAAAACTGTCTCATGGCCACTGTATCTTCAAGGCGCAACCGTAACGGCTTGCAATCAAAAACGCTCCAGCTCGCAATCAGCGCAACGTTCAGCTCAGTTTAAATGAGAATCAAAAATGGGCCGTGCTCACATTCTTTGAGAATGAGCTTGCAATCAACGGTATCGGCTCGCAATCCATGGCGGCCAGCTCACGCTATTTGAGAATGACCGCCGGACTAAAATTGGAAGGTGCTTCCAGCCGTCGAAGCCAGTAAAGAAAACGGAGGATTTACCGCCAAATGTCGGGTTCGGATGGAAGTCCGAAATTTTCGACCTTTCACGATCTTTATTCACAGCTCCTGGTTCGCCGTTTCCCGCATGCCAATAGCAAAAACGACTAGGGCGACAGCGGCAAAAGCACCCAAAGTCAAGAATGTGACTGTATAGCCGTAGTGATCGACAATCATGCCGGCAGTCAGGCCGCTCAATGATGCGCCTATCCCTTGAGCAGTGGCTACTGCGCCCTGCGCCAGATTGTAGCGTCCCGTACCTCGCATAATATCGGCAATTACCAAAGGAGTGAGGGCGCCGAAGATTCCAGCTCCTACGCCGTCCAGTACTTGGACGCCGATCAGCCAGAAGCTGTTGTCGGAGAAGGTATAGAGCACTGCCCGGATCGGCAGGACTGCGAACCCGACCAAGAATAACGGTTTGCGCCCCCAGGCGTCGGCGGTACGCCCTACCAGTAGGGCAATCGGCAGCATGATCATCTGCGCCGCGACGATACACGCCGACATCATGGCCGTGGCTTCTTTTGGATAGGCGGCTGCCAGTTTCTGTCCCACCAGGGGTAACAGCGCTGCATTGGCAAGATGGAACAGCATGACGCAGAAAGCGAATACGACCAGCGGGCGGGATTTAAATAAAATGCTGTAGCTGGCGGCCCTCGCGGGGATGCCGTCATCATCCGGCTTTCGCTCAAGGTCTCGCGCCTGATCGTAATCGATGGCGGCAGCCGGGATAGTCAGTACCGCAAAGCTTGCGAGCAAAGCGAAGGCGGGAACCAGAAGAAAAACAGCTCGCTGTGAAATCACATAGCCGACCGCGCCTGCAATCAAGGCGATGGCGACATTGCCGGCATGATCGAAGGCCGAATTACGCCCCATACGCCTGGCCAGTTCCTGCCGGGTATAAAGACCCAATGTCAAGGCCGCGACCGCCGGACCGAAGACGTCACCGGCAACAGCCATTAAGCAGTTTGCAATCGCCACCGGCCAAAAGTTGGGCAGCGCGAAGATAGCGACAGCGCCCATGGCTAACACGGCCAACGCCAGAATGATCACACCGCGCTTGGCATGGGTCTCATCGATCATCGCACCAATTGGCGTTTGCACCGAGAGACCGAGCAGGCCGCTGATACTGGTGACCAAGCCGACCTCGGATTGGCTCCAGTGTTGCTGGGTGACTAGAAAGACGTTCAGATAAGGGCCAAGCGCTCCTCGCACATCGGAAAGCAGGAAATTGATGGCGTCAAGCGAGCGCGGCTGGAAGCGACTACTCTTCGTCACCGGCGTCACAGCCACATCCATAGGTGTAACGGCTTGCGAAAAAAATATATACATAGTCTATGCATAGACTCAAATACTTTCAAGCGCTTTATCTACAGCCGAATGGCCGAGCAGCTTATGCAGGCAAGAAAGCGTTAAAGGTTAACGTTTCCCGCATGTCCCGTTAGGATGTCGTTTAGCGCCGTATCCAATTCAGGATAGAGAAAACTATATCCCCGTTCAAGCATGCGTTCAGGGCTGACGCGTTGGCTAGCCAGCAACAAATCGGCCATTTCGCCCATCAGCGCGCGCAGCAACCAGGCCGGTAACGGCGGCATGCGCACGGTTTTATGCAGCGCTCCGGCCAAGGCCAGCGTAAACCGCCTATTGGTGACGGGATGCGGCGCGGTGGCGTTATAAACGCCTTGCATGTCCGGCTGGCCGATCATTGCTTCCGCTATGGAAACCCAGTCTCGCCAATGTATCCACGACATCCATTGTTGGCCGCCGCCGAATACGCCGCCCAAGCCTAAACGGTAGGCGGGTAACATGCGCTTTAATAATCCGCCTTCGCCCAATACCAACCCGGTGCGGATAATGCAGACCCTAACGCCTATATCGGCCGCTTGTTGCGCTTCGGCTTCCCAATCCCGGCAAAGAAGATGGGCAAAATCTGAAACGGCGGGGCTTTGCTCGGTCAGGAGTTGCTCGCCTTGATCGCCATAATAACCAATGGCGGAGCCGCTAATCAACAGCGCCGGCTTTTGCGCGGAATTTCGCAGCCAATCGACTAACCCCCGGGTAAGTTCGATGCGGCTATTCCTTAATATATTTTTACGTTTCGCAGTCCAGAGACTATCGAATATGCCGGCGCCGGCCAGATTGACGATGGCGGAAAATTCGCCCGCGCCGGGTAATTGCTCCAGCCGGGTATAGGCGGAAACCTTAGCGCCGAATTTGCGCCTGACGGTTTGTTCCGATCGGCTGAAAACAGAAACCGGCCACTGCTTGCTAAGCAAGGAACTTATTAATTGACCGCCTAAAAAACCGGTTCCTCCGGTGACTAATATCGGTTTTTTATCCATGTTAGCCTCCCCTTTCCGAGTTGAGCGCCGCTTAAATCCGCCGCTAATAAGTTGACATCATCCGTTTCGAAAAATTCAACCGGGCGGCTGGCCGTATCAAGATGAGCGCAAGCGAACCTTTGATAATTTATGGAAATATGCCATAGTTATTGTGTAACGCATGGCGGTCAAAATCCCGGGGCAATATTAAGCGTTATCCGATTAGGGCCTGGATGGCGGTAGCGTCAAAAACTAACTTAGACAAAGAACGTGGTGAGTGTTTTCGTAAAATTATGGATAGAATGTTAGCTTGCGTAGACGATTTTAAGTCTTTATTGGAGCATATGCTCAATGGCGTCGCCTACTGCAAAATCCTTTACGAGCATGAGCGGCCGGCCGATTTTATTTATCTATACGTTAACCCCGCCTTTGAGCAATTGACTGGCTTGAAAAATATTCAGGGAAAACGCGCTTCCGAAGTTATTCCGAATATCCAAAAACTCGACGCGGCGATAATGGAAATATACGGGCGCGTGGCCTTGGGCGGCGCCCCGGAAAAGTTCGAGATGTATCTCGATTCTTTAAAAATGTGGTTTACCGTTTCGGCGTACAGCACTAAACACGAGCATTTTGTGGCTGTGTTCGATGTCATTAGCGAACGAAAACAAGTAGAAGCGGAAATACGCGCGCGTGACGAAAAATTACAAGCGTTGTTCGAAATGTCGCCGCTGGGAATCGCCAGAAATGCGATGGATGGCCGCTTCATGGAAGCTAATCCGGCGTTCCTCGACATGATAGGCTATTCCACGGAAGAATTTAGCAAATTAAGTTATTGGGATCTGACGCCAAAAGAGTATGCCGGTCAAGAAGCGGAACAGCTGAAATCGCTTACGGATTATGGCCGCTACGGCCCTTATGTAAAAGAGTATTTTCACCGCGACGGCCATCGGATAAACATTAAGCTTAACGGCGTTCTGATTACGAGTGGCGATGGCGAAAAATACATCTGGTCTTTTGTAGAGGATGTCACGCAAAAAACGCGCATAGAGCACGAACTGGATTCGTATCGCGACCACCTGGAAGAGCGCGTTGCCGCCCAGACCGGGCATCTGCGCCAGGCTAAAGAGGCGGCGGAAGCGGCTAATCAGGCCAAAAGCGCCTTTCTAGCGAATATGAGCCACGAAATCCGAACGCCTATGAATGGGATATTGGGCATGGCCGAGGTGATGAGGCAAGATACGATTAGCGCCGGTCAAGCCAGGCAACTGGATAAAATTGCCGCTTCGGGCAAATATTTGCTCTGCTTAATCAACGATATTCTCGATCTGTCTAAAATCGAATCCGATAAACTGCAACTGGAAGATGAAAACTTTTCACTCGACGAGATGCTCGGATTGGTAACGCAAATGACTGGAGACGCCATCGCCGCCAAGGGCTTGGAATTCCATCGCGAGTTTTTGGCCGCATCGCTATGGTTTCGAGGCGACCGTACCCGGTTATTACAAATCCTGATGAATTTTTTAGGCAACGCCATCAAGTTCACCGAGAAAGGAAGCATTGACTTGCGCGTATGCATTCTTCAAGAAACCGCGGACGATTGCCGGCTACAATTCGAGGTTGCCGACACCGGCATCGGTATCGAGCCGGAACAACAGCAGCGAATTTTTAATTTCTTCGAACAGGGGGATAACTCGACTACCCGGAAATATGGCGGCGCCGGCTTGGGTTTGGCCATCAACAAGCGGATGGCGGAATTAATGGGCGGAGAAGTGGGGGTAAAAAGCGCTTTGGGTTTGGGCAGCACTTTTTGGCTATCGGTAAAGCTTAAAAAAGGCAAGCCTTCGGGGTTATCCGATTGCACGCCAGCCAAGGAAACGCCCAAGGACATTTTGTTGCGCGATTACGCGGGTAAGCGGGTGCTATTAGCCGAGGACGAAATTATCAATCAGGAAATAGCACGGGCTCTTTTAGAGGATGCGGGCCTTGATGCCGATGCGGCCGGAAACGGAGCGGAGGCGGTGCGGATGGCGGAAAATAACGAATACGATATCATTTTAATGGACATGCAAATGCCGGAAATGAACGGCGTTGAGGCCACGCGCGCGATTCGTGATACGCCAGGCGGAGCGGGTATTCCAATAATCGCCATGACCGCCAATATTTTTGAGCAGGATAGAAACAGCTGTATAGAAGCGGGTATGAACGACTTTCTGACCAAACCGGTTAATCTCAACGTGTTTTACGCGACTTTGCTCAAGTGGTTGTCGAAAAATAAATCCCATGGCCAGTATCGATGATCTACAATTTTCAGTAGGAGTTCACCGTTATCGATGACTATCCATTCAAGAGCCATAAAAAGAAATAGACTATTAAGCAAAACAATGAAACCAACAGATCAAAGCTTGCTTGAGCAGATGCGTATTACCGAATTCGACATAGCCAGCCGGAAAGCGTTGCTTTCATTAACCGAACAAGACTTTATATTGCTGAAGGAATATAAAGCGTTTATCGAAACCAAAATAGACGTTTTGGTCGCCCGGTTTTATGAATTACAAACCGGCGTCGCCGAAATCGCTTTATTGATCGGCGACGCGGATACGCTCAGCCGATTAAAGAGCGCGCAACGCCGCTACGTGCTCGATTTATTCAGCGGCATTTACGACCTCGAATATGTGAACAATCGGCTGCGTATCGGCCTGGTGCACAAACGCATCGGCGTCGAGCCGAAGCTGTACCTTTCCGCCATTAACACGCTCAAGACGCTATTGACCGGGGCGCTTGCCGAGGCATTGCCCGATGAGGCCGAACGCTTGCCCCTGTACTCGGCTCTGGATAAGTTGTTTTTGTTCGATATAACATTGGTTTTCGAGACCTATATCCGTAGTCTGGTTTCCGAAATCGAAACTTCCAAGGACAAGTCGGAACGTTACGCAAGGGCATTGGAAGAAAAAGTCAAGGAACGGACTCAGGAACTCGAAACCTTAACCCGCATTGATTCGCTGACCGGATTGCTCAATGTGCGGTTTTTGAATGAAGCCCTGACGCGTATATTACGCATCGCCCAGCGGCGATCCGAGCCGGTATCCATCGCCTATCTGGATATTAACGACTTCAAGGCCATCAATGACACGCAAGGCCACCTGCGCGGCGATGAAATTCTGCATACGATCGGCGCCGCGATCAAACGCATTTCCAGGGATGAAGACAGTTGCTTCCGCTACGGGGGGGACGAGTTTTGTTTAATACTGCCCAATTGCCGTGAAGAGCAGGCGCGGGAGATTTATATGGACCGTCTAAACGCCGAAATCAAACAGCATGCGGAAAACGTAACGATAAGCTTAGGCATTGTCCAAACCGGCCCGGTTGAATATGGCGAACCCGATGAACTTGTACGCCTGGCCGACGAAAGAATGTACGCCGCCAAAAAGGTCTTTAAAGACTAAACGCCGAGCGTAGGCGCCGTTACGCAAATCAATTCGCCCCGATAGTCTATACTTTAAAAAACTTGGGTAACTATTCCGCGCATGAAAGTAACCTATGTAGGGTGGGCATGTCATACCCTTCCTACATTATTGCGTACCGTTCCGTGCGTGAAAGTCATGGTCGGCCAATATTGCCGGCTTCGGCGGATTTTTGATTTTGTCTTTTATTTAATATACTTCTATAAAACAGGCAAGTGAGTTTTACTAACCAAACTGATAATAATTTTCACTTGGCCCACCATCCAATTGAAGAAAAAATCACCACTAGTTGGGAAAAGCTGGCGGGTTATGCTTTGAATTTCGCGGTAGAATACAGCCCGAATAAACCCGATAGCCTGGACTTGTACTTTATGGCGCCCATTAAAATTGTCGGTGAAGCCCGTGAAGCCTCCATAGTGCTTGAAATCTGCCAAACGCATGCTAGGTATTTAACATCATCCATGTTCGCGATAAGCGAAAATGAAGCCGGTAACGAGGACATTCTCGACGCCTGCGCTGAATTATGCAACGTTTTTTCGGCAAATATCAAATCAAGCATCGATAGCGCCGCCGGTATCGATTTAGGCATTCCAGAAAACCTGAAATATGAAGAATTTCAAACTATTTTCGCAACCGGTCATCTGGAATTATGTTTTAAGGGGCAAAACAAGGAAGGTTCGGTCATTGTTTATTTATTCAATGCCCGCCTTAATGAAACCTGGACCAATGTGGACAGCCTCGGCGGGCTTTAGAAAGTTTAATCGCTTGGCGCGGAGTTAAGGCTTATAAAGACGATGATTTTTATAACCATTAAGTTAGTAATAAAACGAGTATTTAATTATCCTGTTCGAGGACGTAATAATGAAGTTTCTGATTGTAGATGATAGTCGCGCCGTGCAAACGATTATCAAAAGGGCATTAGAACAAGCCGGTATTAAGGATGCCGAATTCAAAACGGCGATGAACGGAGAACAAGCGATGGCTGTAATTCCCGACTGGCGGCCGGATTTGGTGATTACAGATTGGCATATGCCGACGATGACAGGGATAGAGTTGCTGAAATTAATCCGTCAATCGGATTTCAGCCACACCAAGGTCGGTTTCGTTACCACTGAAACGGCGCCCCGTTATCTGGATGAGGCGTTAAACAACGGCGCTTGTTTTGTCATTAATAAACCCTGTAGCGATATTGAACTACAGGATGCGGTTTTTTCGGTTTTTCCGCTTGCCCGGCCGCATGCATCGGCGCCTGAAGCTGACCCCGTCCACGCCAAAACCGGGTTATTCGCTATTAATCCCGCTTCGGTATTGCTTGATTTTTTTCAAAAGGAGCTTGAAACTACCTTAACGCTTACGCCGGTGTTAAGAAGACCGGTAACTGAAATCGTCGGCCCCATGGTAGTCAGCGCTTATCGATTGCAGGAAGGCAAAAAAATGGTAGGCATCTGCTTATTGGACAAGAATGCGGCGATCCTGACCGGCGGCAGATTATCGGGCATGTCCACCAAGGAAATCGCAACATTTATTAAAGCCGACGGCTTGGATAAAGAATTCAGCGATCATGCGATCGAGTTGTTGTCAAAAAGCGCGCCCGCGCTCTTTTCCACGGCTAAAGACCGTCCCCTGCCCATAGAAATGGGGGCTAGCAATGTGGTGAGCCGGCTCTCGGAAAAGCTCTGCAACGTCATTGAAGATTGCGCGTCGCGCTTCGATTACATCATAAGCAGCCCGGAATTCGGCAGCGGCTTGGTTTTGATTGTATGTTATTAACTTTAAAATGATCCCCGATGCAAATAGCTAATTTTGGACTACTGGAATGGGTTTTGTTGGGCGGCAACCTACTGTTGGGCCTGCTGGGCGGTTTTTTTTTAATTTGGCTTTACTGGTATTCCGCCCGCGATAAAAATAAATTATCCCAGATTGAAAAACACTGCGAGCAATTGCATAAATTGTTATCCGGCTCCAGGGCTTTTCGGAATTTGGAAAGCGCCGAACTGATGGAAGCCAAATGGAACCACGAAAATCTGGATCTGGTCGCCAGCACCTTGGACGGTTTAAGCCGGGACGACCTACGGAAACTGTCGGATAGCCTGGATCAATATGGCGAACTTATTTCCGAAATGGATGCGGTGGAGCCCGCGGATTTCGCTAACTGGAAACATTCCAGGCAGACAAGAATCAACGGCGCCCTCGATTATCGGAGCAAACTCCAAAACGGCTCGGATAATATTCTGGAAAAAATTCAGAATGCGCACGCCATGGTAAATTCGGTCAAATCCCGAACCAGCGCCTCGGACTCTACTCAAGCCTGGCTGCGGGAAAACGGCGTCATCCGCGATAAACTGGACGAATCGGTCAGCCAGGATAAATTGCAGCGCGCCCAAATTGAAACCGAATTAACCGCCGCCAGGGAAACCGAGGCGCGTTTGCGGCAGGATTTGCTTGCCGAGCGCGAGCGCCTCGAGTCGCTACGCGAGCATTCAAAACAGCACGAACAATCGCTTAGCAATAAATTCACGGCTTTGCAAACGAAATACGATGAGCTCAAGAGCGCGCATGACCGGATGCTGCTGGAAAAAGACTTTATCGAAAAGGCTTATATGAAAAACGGCGATGATTAATCGAAAAAGTTAGGCCGTACGCGCGTAAGCCTTTCTCCGGTTCGCCGCCGCAATTGCAAGCAGAGCAAATAACCCCGCGCCAAACAACCTCATAGCCCCCGGCAGCGGCACGGCGGATGCGGGAGCCAGAGTATAGGCATTTGCAATATCTATGGAGCCATAATTATCTGTCAGAATTTCTAAAGTAAGCGTAAAGCCGATTGGAGATCCGGATGTGTTGAGGGCTGAGAAATTAAGGCCTCCCTCGAAACCGGCAACACTTTCGCTAAGCGTTACGCCACCTGAACTATTACTGGAGGGAATCAAGTAACTGGAGCCGCCAAGCCCTGTCGGATCGTAATTGGCGGCATTTAAGCTAAACAGAGGATTACCCGATGCGTCAAAAGCGTTTAAAGTTGCCGACGCCAAAAAAGTTATCGTATTGTTTGCGGGGGATTCTGTCAGATCGAATGTCATTACACTCCCTGACGAAATTTGAGGCATCGTATAGGTAAGCCCTACAACCCCAGGAACAGTTGAAAAATCGGTAAGTTCATAAATTAAACTGCCACTTTCGGTAGATATCGGGACAGGGCACGCTAAAAACGACGCGTTACACGGATTAAAATGATCTATGACTAAGCCGGCATGGGCGGAAGTTGCGCCGCAAAATACAACCAAACCCGCTACACTAGCTTTTAAAAATTTACCAAAAGACACAACCTGCTCCTCTTAACTTTTAACGCAAATACAAAAAACTCAGCTACGGCTCACCTATTACAATCTCCTCGAAATAACCATATTTGTCAAATTTTCAGAAAGTTGAATTAGGCGGTAAGGCTTTTAACAGGGTAAACAACCTGCTTTAAAAATTTTATGCATCAATTGCGCCATTAATTAACCGGTTAATTTGATTAGTTTTCGGATTTTATCCATTATTTTTTTCATACCTTTTTTGCGGTAAATGCAATTTTAGTATGCAAAAAATGTCGGAATTTTAAAACGGTGGATCGAAACGCTTTAACGCGATAAGATGCGCATATAGGATGCCGCCGACGAAGGAGGCGCATCGATCGCGTTATAAACGCTTTTGAAGTTCAACGCCGGTTTTTTAACCGGATATCCAAAAGAAAGTGTCTAATGGCGACCCAAACCGGAAAGCCAGCCTGAGAATTGAAAATTATTGGCTTATTCCGTGCGATAAATGCCGCGGGAAGCGCCAACCCAATCTGTATTTTGTGGTAATGTAGCTTTGATCTGGAAGGTGTTTTTTTGAAACGTCTTCCTTTTTAACTAGCCTAAATCCGTATTTATGCATTTTGAGTGGGATCCCAAAAAAGCTGCATCTAATCGTCGCAAACATGGCGTTACTTTTGAAGAAGCAACCAGTGCATTCCGCGATTTATTCTCAGCAACCGGTCGCGATCCAGATCATTCGGAAGACGAGGAACGATTTGTAACATTTGGCGTTTCTTCCAAAGGCCGTTTGCTCACGGTATCGCATACAGAGAAAGGTAATGCAATTCGAATCATATCGGCGCGACTAGCAACAAATGCTGAGAGGCAAATTTATGAAGAAGGTTAAATCAGAAATGACGGACGAACTTAGACCAGATTATAAACGGTCGGATTTTGGTGAGATTCAACGTGGAAAGTATGCGAACCGAATCAAGGCGGAAACCAATGTGGTGCTCCTTGATCCTGATATTGCGGAAGCTTTTCCTAATGATGAAGCGGTAAACAAAGCGCTTCGCTACTTGCTGGAAGTAGCTAAAACATCAACGAGCCTAACCCAACGCTCCAGTGGTATCAGCTGAGCTATGCGTTAGCCTGCCTAGGAATGATTACGTTATGCTTATCCACCCATTTTTATGTTTTTTGAACGACGGCATTTGGATAAGTTGCCGTCATTGATCAACATTGTCGGGACGGCAGCTTGGGGTCGAAGGACTAAGCCAGTCACAGTCATTGGCCCTAACTAAATAAAGCGACAGTCCGATAAAGTCCGGGGTTTTACATATTAAACGTCAACGCCAGCATCCCTGAACCTCCCGACTCAATCCGCCCGCCCAAAACCGCCGCGTATTCACGCATCAATTGCAAACCGAGGTTTTCATCAGCCGTTAAGCCGTCAGCGCTGAAACCGAGGCCGGCGCCGCGAATTTCCAGCCGCGGGCCGCCCGTGGCGCATGCTTCAACTTTTATACCGACAACGCCGGATGCGGTGGGGTCATTCCGCGCCGCAAGCTGAAGCGCTTCATAGGCAAGCCGGTAGATTAATTCGGTTTGCAACGGTTGCAGTTGGCTGCAATCGTTAGCGGCGGCCAGTTCGCAAGGCCGGTTAAAGCGCTGCTGGAAACCCCGGCATAAGCTTTCCAGCGCCGCCGCCAGACCGAGCGTAAAATCAGGCGGCTGCAAGGTATTGATCAAGCCGCTCAGCGTCCGGGTCGCCAGATCGGCTTTCGCCAGCATGGCAGCGGCGCGTTCGGCCAACAGCGGGTCGGATTTTTGCTGCAGGGCGAACAGGGAAATATCCAGGCGCAAGGCCAGCAGCACTTGCGCCAAGTCGTCATGCAGGACTTCCGCAAGCGCCTTGGTTTCCCGCATTAACAGCTTGTGCCATAACGGGACGCCGTCCTGGAGATCGCGCGGCGGCATGGCCGGACTCCCCGGCGTTTAATTAAACAACGCCAAGGCTTTTTTAACCGTGGACCAGACGCCCCAGGCCAGCGGAACGCCGACATAGAGCCAAAATAACAGCAATTTCCAGATGGGGGTGGCTAGCGATGGTTCGGTATTTTGCATTGCGGGTTACTCCTGCGGGTTATTCGGCATTGCTTTGCGGGTAGGCGCCGTCCAGTTCGTCGAACTCGTCATGGCGCATATGGTGTTTTTCGTGCACCGGCCGGATCATGGCGTTGCTTATACAGCCGACCACCAGCAAAATCGCCAGGATATACATCGTGTCGTTGTAGGCTTCGGCCTTGGGGACGCCCTGCTGGATTTTATACTCGCGCAGATAGTTCACCAGCATCGGCCCCAACACGCCGGCCATGGACCAGGCCGTCAAAAGGCGGCCGTGGATGCCGCCGACGAAGCGGGTGCCGAAAATATCGGCCAGATAGGCCGGGATGGTGGCGAAGCCGCCGCCGTACATGCTCATGATCACGGCGTACAACAGCACGAACATCAGCATGTTGCCCTGATTGCCCATGCTGGGGATGGTGGCGTAAAGCGCCGCGCCCAGAATAAAAAACACGAAATAAGTGTTTTTACGGCCGAGAAAATCCGAAGTCGACGACCAGAAAAACCGGCCGCCCATATTGAACAGACTCAACAGGCCGACAAAGCCCGCCGCCGCCGCCGGCGTAACCGCGCCCTTGAACATTTCCTGTATCATCACCGAAGCTTGTCCGAGCACGCCGATGCCGGCGCTGACGTTCATGCACAGCACCAGCCATAAACAATAGAACTGCGGCGTTTTCAAAGCCTGATCGATATGCACGTGTTTATCGGTAATCATGTGGTTGACTGTTTCCGGCGGGCTCCAGCCGGCCGGCCGCCAGTCCTGGGCCGGAATGCGGATGGTTAACGCGCCTATCAGCATGGAGCAGAAATACAGGGCGCCCATGACCAGAAAAGCCTCCATGACGCCGACCGAAGTCGAGGTTTTGAAAAAGTCCATCAGCAACACGGACAAAGGCGCGCCTATCATGGCGCCGCCGCCGAATCCCATAATCGCCATGCCGGTGGCCATGCCGCGCCGGTCCGGAAACCATTTGATCAGCGTCGAAACCGGCGATACATAGCCCAAACCCAGACCGACGCCGCCTATCACGCCGTAGCCGAGATAAAGCAGCGTGATTTCATGCAGATATACGCCTAGCGCCGCTACCCAAAAGCCGCCGCCGAAACAGCAGGCGGCCACGAACATGGTCAGGCGCGGCCCGACTTTCTCCAGCCACTTACCGGCGAACGCCGCCGACAGGCCGAGAAAGACAATCGCAAAGCTAAAAATCCAGCCCAGCGTGGTGAGCTTCCAGTCGTCCGGCGCGGCGGCGCCGACGCCGATCACCCGGCTGAGCGGCTCGTTGAAGACGCTGAACGCATAGGCTTGGCCTATGCAAAGATGCACCGATAAAGCGGCGGGCGGAACCAGCCAGCGGTTAAAACCCGGTTGCGCGGTGATATGCTGTTTTGTGAAAAACCCCGACATGAATGAAAATCCTCTAGGTTGCCAAAATCGCTGAACATTATCGCTAGTTTTCCGTCTGTTTGTAAACATCGGACAGCGCCGGTTCTAGCTTATCCGGCGAAAAATAAGCATAATAGACGGATTTTTGCATGCCTGGACATGAAATTCGAATTACTCAACAACGATGGCCACGCCCGCCGCGGCGCACTGGAGTTTGCGCGCGGCCGCGTGGAAACGCCGGTTTTTATGCCGGTCGGCACTTATGGCGCGGTCAAGACGCTTAGTCCGGACGAGTTAACGGATTTAGGCGCGCAAATCATACTCGGCAATACCTTTCATTTAATGTTAAGGCCGGGTATGGACGCCGTAAAAGCGCACGGCGATTTGCACGATTTCATGGGCTGGCGAAAACCTATCCTCACCGATTCCGGCGGTTTTCAGGTTTTCAGTCTCGGCGCGCTGCGCAAAATATCCGAACAGGGCGTAACGTTCAAATCGCCGGTGAACGGCGGCAAAATTTTCATGGGGCCGGAAGAATCCATGCAAGTGCAGCGCGATTTAGGCTCCGATATCGTCATGATCTTCGACGAATGCACGCCTTATCCGGCCAGCTTCGAACAAGCCGCCGACTCCATGCGCCTGTCCTTGCGCTGGGCGGAACGCAGCAAACTCGCGCATGCGGACAATCCGGCCGCTTTGTTCGGCATTGTGCAGGGCGGCATGTTCCCGGAATTGCGCCTGGAGTCGGTGCGCGGCCTGACCGCCATCGGTTTCGACGGTTATGCGGTCGGCGGCTTGTCGGTTGGCGAGCCCAAGGAAGAAATGCTGGCGACGCTGGACGCCATCCATGAACATTTGCCGGCGGATAAACCCCGTTATTTGATGGGCGTCGGCACGCCGGAAGATATTGTAGAAGGGGTACGGCGCGGCATCGACATGTTCGATTGCGTGATGCCGACCCGCAACGCCCGTAATGGCCATTTGTTTACCCGCCGCGGCGTCATTAAAATCCGCAACAGCCAATATCAATACGACAACGCGCCGCTGGATACGGATTGCCGCTGCTATACCTGCCGGAATTTTTCGCGCGCTTATTTGAAACATCTGGACAAATGCAAGGAGATGCTGGGCAGCCGCTTGAACACCCTACACAATCTTTTTTATTACCAGGAGCTGATGCAATCCATCCGCGACGCCATCGCCGCCGGGCAGTTCGCGGAATTTATTACGGAATTTTATGCGTTACGAAACGGTTAATTGTTCAGCTTATTTAAAGAAAGTCAGCTACCCGGCGGTTGGCGCCGGAGCGCCTGGCGGAGGACGCCGTGAATATATCCCTATAGGCTTTCGCCCGGCATCCATGCCGGTCAAACCTCCGCCAGGCGCTCCGGCGCCAACCGCCAATGTGGTCAGCTATCGGCAGGTTTTAAAATTTTATTGTTAACTATATGCTCCAACTTTATGACGGCCATCTACAGTTTCCCACCACTAGTTGACGATCACGCCCGGGTGCTGGTACTCGGCAGCATGCCGGGTAAGGCCTCGCTGGCGGCGGCCGAATATTACGCGCATCCGCGTAATTTATTCTGGCCTATCATGGGCGAATTGTTCGGCGCTTATCCGCAACTTAGTTATGCGGAACGCACCCGCATCCTCACCGATAAAGGGCTGGCGGTCTGGGATGTGCTGAGATCCTGCCGGCGGGACGGCAGCCTAGACGCCGCTATCGATAAGGCCTCCATGATAAGCAACGATTTCGCCGGTTTTTTTCAGCGTTATCCGTTGATCAGCCATATCTATTTCAACGGCGCCACCGCCGAACAGACTTTCCGCAAACAGGCCGCGCCCATCTTGGCCGGGGTTAACTTGCAATTACTGCGCCTGCCCTCCACCAGCCCGGCCCATGCGGCGTTGAATTTTCAGCGGAAACTCGAATGTTGGCGGCAAATTACGGTGTATTTGTGAACATCAGACTATGCGCGAACATAATCAATTAGCCTTGAGAGACTTTTGCTTGTTTATTGATCAAAAAATATGTCGGTGTAAGACCAGTCCGTGTTTTGCACGAAGGACGCCGCCGCTTCCGCTCTGGAGTGGTTAGCGTAGGTATCCCATTTTGGATAATAGCTTTCATCCGCTTCATTACCCCATACCGACCAATTCTCACGCCTGCCGCGGGCGAACAATTCCAGATAAGGGCCCGGACTGCATGATTCTATAATGTCGTACATTTCATCGGGTTTGCGTGAATGTTCCCGCTTTTGGGTAGCGAGAAAATTCACCTGACGGCGGCCTGGCGCTAGCGTACGCGCATTTTTGCCGCGAACGCCGAATAACAGTAATTCAGTGACGTTGCGAAAATAAAATCCGACCCCGCGACCATCCGGCCCGCCATCCTTCCGAATCTTATGCCAGACAATATTACTTTTATAGTTAAAACCCCAGGCCTCCATGACTTTCAGCCCTTCGGGCAACAAGGCGTTCGGCGCCCAAAGATAAAGGTGCGCGGCGCCATCCGCGAGTTCTTGCACCGGTAAACTTAAAATCTCATCAAGCTTCATGGCGCCGTAACGGTTCAACCGCTTGTGTTCCGGAGCCATTTTGCCCGTGCGGTTCTGAAATTGCCACGGCGGATCCGCTAGAATAGTACGGAAGCGCTTGTCGCCGTAACTTTCCAGTAAATCAGCGGCAGGCTTAAGCGTGTTGTTTTTCATTCGTGAAATGCCCGGAACGCATAGAGATCACGGTCGAATGTTTGATCTTTGCTATTCCATTCCAGATCAAAGGCGACACGATTTTTCACGTAATCAACCTTATGCCCGTCGAGAAAGTTTTCGCGGGTGAAATGTTCGACGTGGAAGCCTTTTTTCTTGAGTTCATCGATTTTCTCAAGGAAATCGGCGTCGTCTTCCTCACTTTCATTATCATCCACCACTTTGACCTTTTTTCCGCTCGATCCTGAAACTTTCGTAATCAACAAATCGCCTTTGATTCGCGTTTCCATCCAGCTTTTTTCTCGCAATAGTCCGGAGATCCGTTTCGGAATGTCCGACTCATTGCCGCCCTGCTTACGAATATCGGATAACGTCAACCGGAATGCACGCAATCCTTCAATGATTTCCTGAAATTCGTCCGGCGGGATTTAAACCCATTTAAAAGCCGGAGTACCCGTGGGGTTATTTTAAATAATCGATCGACCGGCGGCCGGAGAACGGCCTTTTAGCGCTCGGTTTTCAGGTCTTGGACAAGATCGGCTATGACGCAGGACCAACCGCCTGTCTCGCTTTGCCTGAAAAGTTTCGCCGTAGGGTACCAAGGGCTGTCGGCTCTATCCAACAGCCAACGGTAATCCGGCATCAACCCCAATAATATCCAAACCGGCTTGCCCATTGCGCCGGCAAGGTGGGCGACGGAAGTGTCGACCGAAATAATATGATCCATTTCATGCATCAGGGCGGCGGTATCCGAGAAATCCTCCAATTCTCGGCCGTGGATGCGCAGTTGTGGAAAATGCCGTAACTCATCGGCTTCATCCGGCCGAATTTCTTTTTGCAGGGCATGAAATTCAAACGGTAAGGACAGCAGCGGCGCTAGGAACTTGAAGGGCATGCTGCGATCGTGATCGTTTTTGTGCGCGCTGGAGCCGGACCAGACCAAGCCGATTCTGGGTTGGCTTTTCCCCCCCAGTCTTGCCTTCCAAACGCCCGCTTTTTCGCTGTCGGCATAGAGATATGGCGTTGCGGCGGGAATATCCGCCAGTGTTGTTCCGAAGGCCCGCGGGAAATTCATGACGGGGCAATGCAAGTCGAAAGCGGGCGACTTGTCGCCGGCTTTTAAGAGAGTAAAATCGCCTTTAAGCGTCGCTATCAAGGAAAAAAGCTCGGCTGGCGCTTCGATAATAACTTTGGCGCCCAGGGTTTCCAACAGCGGCGCATACCGGCAAAACTGGATAAAATCGCCCAAGCCTTGTTCCGGATAAATTAAGACCGTTTTACCGGCGACCGGTTCGCCTAACCAGCGCGGTTTTGAAAAATAGCGGGTTTGCGCCGCCGACGGCGACTTTCGCCACCGCCATTCGTAAAGCCTCCAGCCTTCCACAAAATCACCGGCCTGAAGTTTAAGAATCGCTTTATTCCAGATAGCGCTGGCATGATCGCCTTTTAATGCAATGGCGCGCTCGTAATTTGACATGGCGTCTTCCGGCCGCCCCATTTCTTGCAAGGTGTTGCCGATATTATAATAGGCGTTGGCGTAATCCGGCTTGCAGGCAAGCGCCCGGTCGTAACTGGCGAGCGCCGCTTCATAGCGTTTAAGCTCGTGCAGCGCCAAACCGCGATTATTATGGGCTTCTGGATAATTCGGCTGTAAGGCGAGCGCCTGCTCGTAACTGGCGAGCGCTTCTTCCTGCCGGCCCATATCTTTCAGTACGACGCCGCGATTATTATAGGCGCCCGCGAAATCCGGATCTAACGCGACCATGCGGTCAAACGATTCGACGGCTTCGTCCAAACGCTGAAGTTCGATCAAGACGTTGCCGCGGTAATAATGAGCTTTGATATAGCCGGGATTTGCGGCTATGGCTTTATCATAAACCGCCAGCGCTTCATCCAGTCGCTTTAATAAGATCAAAGCCGTACCGTAATCGGAGATGGCGTCCGGTTGATTCGGTTGAATTTTCAAAGACCGTTTCAAAAGCGCCGCGCCTTGATCGTAATTGCCGAGCCGCAGTTCGATCGTACCGAGAGTAGTCAATAATTGAAAATCCTTAGGGAAGGCTTTTAATAAGTTTTTGAATAGCGCCGCCGCTTCCGCCAGGCGTCCCGATTGATACGTTAAAAACGCCTGTTGTAAAAGAGCTTCTTTGTTTACAAAAACACTTTTGGATTTCATACGCTAAATTATCCGGTTTTAAGGTTTCGCTTGGACAGTGGCCTGCTCACTCGTCCTCTGTACGAAAAAAATAATCGTTAATATGTTGACGAAAAATGGCGGGCTCTTGTTTCAAGCGTGATCGATAGTCGTTTAAGGCGGCGGAATGCTCGGCGAAGTTGTCAAAAATGTCTTGGGTTAACGCCTTGAAAAGCGGGCCGAAATCGGGGCCGGCGCTGTCGAGTTTATAACGGGCCGGGATAGGCAAATCGTACGGATTGCCCGCCGAGCCATGATTGCCCGTGATCAGACAACAGCCTTGCATCGCCGCTTCCCGCGGCATCCGCTCGCGGCCGGGATGATGTCCGAAATCGATATATAGCTTGGCGGAATAGAATTTCTCGGACAATTGTTCACGATTAAATCCTCTGAGAGGTTCAAATTGAAATTGCGGATGGTCCCGTATCAATTTGGCGGTTATTTTTTTGCCTTTGGTCGGATTATACAATATGACGTTTTGTCTTGGCCCTGAGTCGAGCAAATCCCTGTCGGTCAAAAAGTCTTCATTGATGGGTTCAAATAATGGAACGGGCTCGATGCCGCAAGACTTTAGATAGCTTGATGCATGCTGGGATTGCGAGAAGTGTATCAGCTTGCTCAAGGATTTAACGCCATTCCAGGGACGACGGCCCTTAAGAACGCCTTTTAGATAACGGAATTTGTCATATAACGGCCACGTGTGCCGGCGTTCCAGGAAATTGTCCAGAGATAACCACCACAGAGCGGCTTGAGCGTATTTCACCTTCATGGCTAAATGCGGGCTGACTTCCGGAAATATAATCAAATTTCCGGGGCTGTCTTCGTAACCGGACGCCGGGCTCACATATCTTTTATAAGCTTCGGGAGCGATTGCCGGCCGATTAAACGGCAAATAACACATAAATGCGTTCAGGCCAACTCTGTTCAATTGATCGGCCAGATGATGCAGCGCTTCGGGGCCGCCTGACATGGCGTGGGCGGGGCAGACGATCAGGATTTTTTTATATTTGGGCGGCGATGGATAGGCCGGCGTCGAATTTTGCATGCTGACTATTTAACGAAGTTATCAATTCTTGTCATTTTATCAATGCCGCTGGCGCTTAATAGGATAACTGACGATAATAAACGGTTAGGCTTTTTTGAGACCCCTGATTAAACACCGTTTTTATTGTACCTTGAATGATGTTTTACTATCTTTACATTTGTTATTCAACCGATACTCCGCATGAATTTACCCAAAAAAATACTGATAGCCTATGACGAATTTCCGCCCATCGCCTATGATCTTGCCGAGGCGTTTCTACGCTTAGGCGTCGAAACCCGGCTGTTTTTAGCCTGTCGACACGAGCATTGGTTTTATAAACACGTCATCAGGCGGGTTAATAAGCAGGCGCGTAATCTGCGATTGGTGAAAAAAGGCCGCGATTTATTTGCAAATCATCCTTTGAATCGGCTGCGCTATTTGACCAGCCACTATCAAGAAATGCTTGATAAGTTTCAGCCGGATTTTGTGTTCTTCATCCATGGGCAACCGTTCGGTAATCCGGTTTTATCGCAAATCGCCGTACCTAAAGTCGCATGGTGGATAGAACCGGACACAGACCTCGACGCTTTGCGCCAGTATGCGGCGCCTTTCGACATTTATCTGTCGTTCAACACAAAAGCCAAGGCGCTATTGGAAGCCGTGGGCTTTAAAACAGGCTTTTTAAACCATGCCGCGGCGCCGAGCCGGTTTTATCCGCTAACGGATAGGAGGCAAACCTATGACGCCGTATTTGTCGGAAACTGGAGCCCTTGGCGGGAAGAGGTCATCAGCCGATTATTGACGGTCACCAAAAACGTTGCGCTGTACGGACCTTACTGGAAGAAAAAAAGCAAGCTGGCGAATGCCGATCTGGCCCGGATTTACAAAGGCAAACACATTGAAGGCGATGAACTGAATCGATTGTTAAACTCCGCCAAAATAGTCCTGAATGCGCAAAGATTCCGGGATAGCAGCGGCCTTAATATGCGCTTTTTTGAAGTATTGGCGGCGCAAGCATGCTTTTTAACCGACGCCGCGCCCGAACTGGAGCATTGCTTTATACCCGGCGAACATTTGTGCGTCTATCGCGACCTGGAGGAGTTGCGCCAACAAGTGACCATGCTGTTGGCCGATCAGGATATGCGCGGCAAAATCGGACTAGCCGGTTACCGGTATGTTTTGGAAAATCACACTTATGAGCATAGGGCGCGGACTTTGTTGGCGCTTTTTGATGCGTTACAAACGGAAAAAGCCGCGCCAACGCTTCATCTAGTTTGATGGCCGTACTGTTCTATCAAGGGGGCGATAGACGTTAAAGGCAGCTCTTGCTGGGCGGCGCCCAGTTTTACGGCTTCCTTAGGCATGCCGTAGACCACGCAGGTGTTTTCATCCTGCGCCGCGGTGCGGGCGCCGGCCAGATGCATTTCTTTCAAGCCGCGGGCGCCGTCGTCGCCCATGCCGGTCATGATGATGCCCAGCGCGTTTTTGCCCGCCCATTTCGCCACGGAGCGGAACAATACGTCGACCGAGGGCCGGTGGCGGTTGACCAAGGGGCCGTCTTGCACATCCACCACGTATTGCGCGCCGTTGCGCCTGAGGCTCATATGCTTGCCGCCGGGAGCGATCAGCGCCCGGCCGGGTATGACCCGGTCGCCGGTCTCGGCTTCCTTGACTTCGATTTCGCACAAGTTGTTCAAGCGCGCCGAAAAGGCGCCGGTAAATTTTTCCGGCATGTGCTGAACGATGACGATGCCGGGACAGACTTTGGATAAGCCGGTCAGCACCACTTCCAGCGCCTGGGTGCCGCCGGTGGAGGTGCCGATGGCGACCAACCGGTCGGTGGTCAGCGCCAAGGATGGCGCCGCCGGTTCGGAGGTTTGCTGGGTTTTAACATGCCTGGCGCCCTGCGCAACCGCTACCGACACCGCCTTCATGCGCCGCATATCGGTCTGCGCCGCCGCTTTAACGGCATGCAGAATATCGCCGCCCTCGTCCTCCAGAAAACTTTTCAGCCCGGCCTTAGGTTTGGCGACTATGCCCACGGCGCCGGCGGACAAAGCCTGTAACGTGGTTTCCGCGCCTTTTTCCGTCAATGTGGAGCAGATCACCACCGGCGTCGGATGCACCGACATGATTTTTTTCAGAAAGGTGATGCCGTCCATACGCGGCATTTCCACATCCAGCACCACCACGTCCGGCCAGTCCTGATTCATTCTCGCCATGGCGAAAATCGGGTCGCTGACCGAACCGATGACTTCAATATCGCCGGCTTGATTCAAGACTTGCGTCAATACCTGGCGAACCACGGCGGAATCGTCGACAATCAATACCCTGATTTTTCTTTCGAGCATAACGCCCCCCCTACCTTGCTAAACCATAAATCTCCCTTAAGTTCCGGCGCCGCCACCCTGCCTAAGGGTAAGCCTGAATAGCCCGTACTTAAGAGCCCTTCTAATTTTTTTCGCAATGTTTCATCCACACATGACCGTTACAGATATCGAAAATCACATTCCGATGCCCGGCGCCGCCCAGATGCGTGCATTTGATCGTGAAACCGTAATCTTTCAGCAAGGCTAGCCCGGCCACAATGTTATTGTCGGAAATACTCAGCCGTTCCGGCGCGGCGCGCTCCGGAAACTGGTCGCCGCCGCCGAACATCTTCACTTCATAATCGGCCGGGTTGGTGCCGGTTTTTTCCAGCTCGCGCATAAACATCAACATGGCGTCATCGGCATAGCGGCCGTCCAAGTCATTACCCGCACCGCCGCGCTTGTTCTCCGGCAGCATGTAATGGCACATGCCGCCTATCAGCAGTAGCGGATGCCAAAGGGTAATCGAGACGCACGAACCGAGTAGCGTGCGGATGCGCGTTTCCCGATCGCCGAAATACAATTCGCCGGGCTGCAGAAATATATCGATGGAATAATGACGATGCGTCATGATTTACCGATGTCAGACGGCGTTTTTTTTCGGTACACCGACGGTATGATCAATTGCAGATCGGTCTTAAAACCGTTTAAGGATTCGGAATGGCTAATAATAAAATGGCCGCCGGGTCGCAAGCAGCGCAAAATCCGCTCCAACAATTTCTGTTTAGTCGGCGCATCGAAATAAATCATGACATTGCGTAAAAAAATGACGTCGAAGCGGCCGAAATCGGGCAGAGCCGCCGTTAGATTCGCGTAGGCGAATTGTACTTTTTTACGCAAGGCCGGATCGACCAGCAAAAAGCCGTCATAGCCGCCGGAGCCTTTCAGGCAATATTTTTTTAAAAAATTTGCCGGAATCTTGTCGGCGGCGCCGGCCTGATACAAGCCGGCGCGGGCTTTTTCCAGCATCCGCGACGAAATATCCGTACCCAGAATTTCCCATTGCGGCAAGCGCCCATAATGGTCTATCAGCATGGCCAACGTATAGGCTTCTTCTCCGCTCGAACTGGCGGCGCTCCAGACCCGGAACGGCTGAGCGGGCGCTTGCGCCGGCAAAATTTTCTCGACGAAAAAATCGAAATGCTTGCTTTCCCGAAAAAAATACGTTTCGTTCGTGGTCAGCAAATCGATGGCTATCGTGGTTTCCTGTTCGTAGCCCGGCCGGCCCAGCAAAGCGAAATATTCGCCGTAGCTGCTTAATTGTAAATGGCGCAGGCGTTTCTCCAGCCGCCCCATCACCATCGGCCGCTTGGAGTCGTTTAAAACGATGCCGGCTTGCTTGTATAAATAGTCTTTGATCCAGTCAAATTCATGTTTCTGGAGTGACGGGGCGACAATCAAGGGCGTGGAAACCGGCATAATTCGATAAAGTTAAGCAGCATGGGATTGTAAGGGATGAACGGCGGCCGGCTGGCCTAAATCGGCCATTTCTTACACCGATAATACCTGGTTGACATTCAATAGAATAATAAAGCCGTTGCCGGTTTTCGCCATGCCGCTGATAAAATCCGGACGGATGCGGGCGCCGAAGGCGGGGGGCGGCTCAATTTCGCCGCCTTGTATGTCGATCACTTCGTTGACGGCGTCGACGATGACGCCGATATCCTGGCGGACTTCAGACTCGTCGCCGCCGACGCTCACGGTTTCGACGATAACGATGCAGGTGCGCTTCAGGATCTGGGTGGCCCCTTTACCGAAACGCGCCGACAAATCGATTACCGGCACCACGCTACCGCGCAAATTGATGACGCCGCTGACAAACGGCGGCATCATCGGCACCTTGGTCAAATCGCCGAAATCGATGATTTCCTTTATATTTAGAATACCGATCGCAAATAACTCGCCGTTTAACACAAAGGTTAAATATTGGCCGCTAGCCGCCGCGTTAATGACGGCCGGCGCCTGGATCCGGCGTTCGCCGGCTGGGATAAGTTCGCCCATGGTAAAAACTCCTTAATAGCGTTCAAACTGGTTGAGGTCAAACTCCGCCTCGCTACGCCGAGGTTGCGGAGGTTTATTGACAATACGCGGCGCCGGTCTTGGATACGCCCGACGCGCCCGCGGTTCTAAATCGATCGCCGCCTGCCGGCCGTCAAGCGTAAAAAAGCGCATCAAACTTTGTAATTGTTCGGCTTGACCGGTCATTTCCTCGGCGGTGGCCGCCAGTTGTTCGCTGGCGGATGCGTTTTGCTGGGTGATCTGGCTCATCTGGTTCATGGCGGTATTAATCTGGCTGACGCCGGAAGATTGCTCCTGCGAGGCGGCGGCGATTTCCTGCACCAGATCGGAAGTTCTCGAAATGCTGGGTACGATTTCATCCAGCAATTTTCCGGCGCTTTCGGCGGTATGTACGCTGTTGGACGCCAGTGCGCCGATTTCTTGCGCCGCGATCTGGCTGCGTTCCGCCAGTTTGCGTACTTCAGCCGCCACGACGGCGAAACCCTTGCCGTGATCGCCCGCCCGCGCCGCTTCGATGGCGGCGTTCAGCGCCAGCATATTGGTTTGATAAGCGATGTCGTCGATAATGCCGATTTTACCGGCAATGGCTTTCATGGCCTCCACGGTATGCTGCACGGCCAGGCCGCCCTCCACGGCTTCCTTGTTGGCCTTGCCGGCCATGCCGTCCGTAACTTTGGCGTTTTCGGCGTTCTGGCCGATACTGGCCGCCATCTGTTCGATACTGGCGCTGGTTGCATCGACGCTGGCGGCCTGCTGGCTGGCCGATTGCGACAGAGATTGCGAAGTCGAGCTGATTTGCTCGGCGGCGTTCAATAATCCGCCCGTTGCGTTCGAAACGTCGCCGACTATGCGGGACAGGGCCGCCACGGTATTGTTGACGCCTTCGCGGGTTTCGCCGAACAAACCGGAGTAGTCGTTATTGATGGTGCTGGTTAAATCGCCTTGCGCCAAAGCTTGCGCGACCCGGCTGATGTCCTGCAAACCCGATTCGACCGTGGCGACCAGATTATTCAGCAATTCCACGGTATGCAGATCGCTGCCGCGCTTGTTTTGCGTGCTGAGCCGGCTGCTGAAATCGCCGTTTACCGCCCGTTCCACCAGCATCTGAATTTCGGCGATATTGCCGCTAAGCCTGGTTTGCATGCCTTTCAGGCCTTGCAATACCCGGCTGACTTCATCGTCGCCTTCGGCGCTGATCGGGGTGTTCAAATCGCCGTTGGAAATATTATCGAACACTTCAATCGCTTGCGTTAAAGGCCGGGTAATGGAGCGGGCGATGACGACCCCCAGCCAGACCAGCACGCCGACCAAGCCGGCCAGCGTCAATAAGCTTAACGCAAACATGTTCTGCTCGCTGACCACCGAATCTTCATAAAATCCTTCGGCGATTTTTAATTGCAGTTCGATCAGCTCGGAAATTTTGCCGCTGATCGGATCGATGGTTTTATACAACGGGCCGTCGAAGTCGCCTAACTGGCCTTTCAGGATACCGTTGAGCCCCTGTAGTTTCAGTTCCAGCCTTTGCACGTCGTCGTTGGCGGCCTTGAACAGATCCACAGCCTCTTTGCTCAACTCGATTTCCTTGGGCGTCAAGGAAGAGGCTTGATAAGCGTTCCACTCTTTTTCGATCTGCCTGTCGGCGTCCCGCAGATTCTTAAGCGCCTCCGGCGCGGTCAGCAAGCCGGCGTTGGTCTTATTGGCGGTGTCGATAATATTGACGGCGTACATGTCGGCGATCACTTTCAAACTTTTCATCGGTTTGATGCTGTTCTCGTTGATCAGCTTGACGTTACCCATGATTTGCCGCTGCCCGTAAATGCTGATGCCGGTAAGAATCACAGCCACCAGCACGCCCAAGCCGACGATAGTCATTAGCCGGGCGCCGATTTTCATATTGTTTAACATGGTCTTTATACTCCGAAACATGTTATTTTTAACTACCCGGCCCTGGCTTATCGCCAGACCTCGGGCGCGGCCTTCCCTGAACAGGCGGTAAGCGTTTTCGGCGGCCTCCGCCTGCTGGCGCTCCGGTTTACTTCGCACCGACAGATAACCGGCTATGCGCTTGCCGTCCAGTATCGGCGTGGCGTTAGCCAACACCCAGTAGTAATCGCCGTTCTTACAGCGGTTTTTGACCAGCCCCGACCAGGGCCGGCCGGCCTGAAGGCTGCGCCAAAAGTCGGCGAACGCTTCGGCCGGCATGTCCGGATGGCGCACCATATTATGCGGCTGGCCGATCAACTCATCCTTGGAATAGCCGCTGACGCGGACAAATACGTCATTTACTTCGGTGATGTTGCCTTGCAAATCGGTTTTGCTGATAATAACTTCCTGTTCGGCGAACAAAGCTTCGGTTTGAGTGACGGGTTGATTATTTCTCAAGCAATTTCTCCCGATACATAGTTTTAAGCCGCATGATTTTGCGGTTCATGGCGGAGCTTGGGCTGATCGACCGACGCCGCTTGCTGGCTATAAAACCCGACCAGATCCGGCACGTCGATAATCAGCGCGACTTCGCCGCTGCCGAGGATAGTCGAGCCGCCCACGCCGCGCACGTGGCTGAATAATTTGCCGAGCGGTTTGATGACGGTTTGAAATTCGCCCAGTAATTTATCCACCACCAGCCCGGTTTTAGCGCCGGCCACATCGACTATCACGACATTCAGCCGCTGCGCCTGTTCGCCATCGATGCCGAACAGGCTTTGCAAACGGATAAACGGCAGCACTTCGCCGCGCAAATCCATATATTCGCGGAGCCCGGTATCCGGCGGCAATTCCACGCATTCCACGACGCGGTCGAGCGGGATGACGAACGCCGATTTACCGACGCCGACCAGAAATCCGTCGATAATCGCCAAGGTAAGCGGCAGACGGATGCGGATGGTGGAGCCAAAACCAGGCTTGCTGTCGACTTCGATATCGCCGCGCAAATCCATGACGTTGCGTTTCACCACATCCATGCCGACGCCGCGTCCGGACAGATTGGATATGGCGGCGGCCGTCGAGAAACCCGGCTCGAAAACCAAGGCGTATATTTCCTGATCGCTGAGCTTGACGTCGGCGGCGATCAGATTTTTTTCCAGGGCTTTGGCCAATATCCTGTCTTTATCCAGTCCGCCGCCGTCGTCGCTGACTTCTATGACAATACTGCCGGAGTCGTGATAGGCGTTTAAATGCAGTTCGCCTTGCGCCGGTTTACCGCGTTGCTTGCGCACTTCGATAGGCTCGATGCCGTGATCCATGGCGTTACGCACCAGATGCATCAGCGGGTCGCCGATTTTTTCGACCACGGATTTATCGACTTCGGTATCGGCGCCGGAAATTTTTAGCCGGATATCCTTACCCAATTCCTGACTGACATCCCGCACCACGCGCTGAAAGCGGCTAAAGGTCGTACCTATCGGCACCATGCGCAATTGCAGGGTACTGTCGCGCACTTCCTCGACCAGACGCATCAATTCGCTGATCGCCTCCATCAAATGGGCGGCGCCGGTGTGCGCGGCTTTTAGATTGACGCCGGCGCCGGAAATAACCAGTTCGCCGACTAAATCGATCAATTTATCCAGTCTTTCCGCGTCAACGCGGATACTCTGATTTTCGCGCGCTTTGTTATCCTTAATCTGTTTCTGCTTTTCCAGCGCGGCGTTAATCAGCGGCTGCGGCGCGGCTTGCTGTTCGACCAGAATCGCGCCTATGGGCTGGGCGGGAGGCGCCGCGTCATGCGTCCGTTTCTGGCTGTTCAGACCCTCTTCCAATTCGCGGCGGGTAATGCAGCCGCTTTCGATTAATAGTTCGCCCAGACGGCCGTCGTCTTCAGGCAGCGAACGGATCAACGCCAGGAACTCGTCAAGGGCGCCGCCGTGCGGCAGAATTTTAATAATGCTGTCTTCGCGCACGAATTCAAAGACATTTTCCAGCGCTTCCTTGCCGGCCGTGCTTTTAATATCGATTTCAAAGCCGAGATAACTGGTTTCGGCGTCCATATGCTCCGCTTCCGGTATACCGTCGGAGATGGTCGTGAGCCGGACGATTTCTCCCAGCGTGGACAGATAACTGATGAACGACAGCGGATCCATGCCGTTGCGCAGGGAATCGGAGCCGAAACGCAACGAAATATGCCAGTTACCGGTCTCGACAACGCCGCCGCCGAACGCTTCCAGTTTTGCCGCCCGTTCAGCCGGGGGCGCAACCGGTAAGGCGCCCGGCGCTTCAAGAAACGGCCGCAAGCCGTTCAACAATTGTTCGCCGTCCGCCGCCGTGGCCGGGTCGGACTCCAGATTGCCGGCGGCTACCGCCTGAATCAGCAGGGTAATATAATCGCAACAGGGCAGTAATATCGCCACCAATTCGGAACTGACGCCGATTTTGCCTTCCCGCAACAAGTCCAGCACGCTTTCGACGACATGGGTAAATTTGACGATATGATCCAGCCCGAATAATCCGGACGAACCTTTAATCGTGTGTGCGGCCCGGAACAGGGTATTGATGCGTTCCGCCGTATCGCCGCCCTCTTCCAGGCTGAGCAGGCATTCCTCTATATCGTGTAAAAGCTCCAGGCTTTCGATGGTAAACGTTTTAAGCGCATCTTGCATTTCTTCGGCTATGCCCATGACCTTTACCTCCCCTCGCCGGCTAGAATTAACTGATCGCCGAACGAATCGGCCAGATTGGTCAATTCCAAAATGTCGCGGACGGTTTTGCTGTGCATGACAAAATTCAGGTTTTTACCCAGCCGCGCCGCTTCCTGTTTACATAAAATGAGCAATTGCAGACCGGCCGTATCCATTTCCTCGATCCGGGACAGGTTGATTTCCAACTCATCGCCGTTGTCCAGAAAGCCGATTAGCTCCGGTTTTCGGGCAGCCGCCGTGAATATCGTCAGTTCATTTTCTATCGTTAAGGTTTGCATTGCTTATTCTCATTCAATATTCAGCGGATTTAGCGGCTACCATACGGTGATCGCATGGTCGCCGCGCCTATGACATCCGTGTCGTTACCCCTAAAACCGTTCGAATTGCCTTAAATCGAATCCGGAGTCGGCATGACGGTTAAGCTTGGTTACCGGCGGGATTTTATCCATTTTCAAGGCCGATTTGCCCGGTTTACGCACTATAAACGCATCCTCATTCTCGATTTTGAAAAAGCTCATTAGCCCCTGCAATTGCTCGGTTTGGCCGGTCATTTCCTCGGCGGTCGCCGCCAGTTGCTCGCTGGCCGAGGCATTCTGTTGGGTAATTTGGCTCATTTGACTCATCGCCACGTTGATTTGGCTAACCCCGGACGATTGTTCCTGCGAAGCGGCGGCAATTTCCTGCACCAGATCGGAAGTCTTGCCTATGCTCGGCACGATCTCATCCAGCAATTTGCCGGCGCTCTCGGCGGTTTTGACGCTGCTTTCGGCCAGTTCGCCGATTTCCTGCGCGGCAATCTGGCTGCGTTCCGCCAACTTGCGCACTTCCGCCGCCACCACCGCGAAGCCTTTACCGTGATCGCCGGCCCGCGCCGCTTCAATCGCCGCGTTCAAGGCCAACATATTGGTCTGGTAGGCGATATCGTCGATAATGCCGATCTTGGTGGCGATAGACTTCATGGCCGTTACTGTCTGCTTAACCGCGACGCCGCCGTCGGCCGCCTCGCGAGCGGCTTTGCCGGCCATGCCGTCGGTAATTTTGGCGTTTTCGGCGTTTTGATTGATACTGGCCGCCATTTGCTCGATACTGGAGCTGGTTTCCTCGACGCTGGACGCCTGTTCGTTGGAAGCTTGCGACAGGGATTGCGAAGTGGCGCTGATTTGTTCCGAAGCCTTAGCCAATTGGTCGGCCGCGCTGAAGACTTCGGAAATGGTTTGCGACAATTTGGCCACCGTGTTATTGACGGTATCCTTAAACTCGCCGAGCTGGCCGTTATACGCGCCGGTGACGGTGCGCGTCAGATCGCCTTGCTCGACCCGTTGCAAAACGTCTATGGCTTCGCGGACGGGTAAAACAATGCCGTCCAGCGTTTGGTTGATGCCGGTGACTAAAGTGCGGAAATCCCCCTGATGCTTGCCGGCGTCGGCGCGGATATCCAGCTTGCCGGCGATGGCGGCTTTTACCAGTTCGTCGGCGTCGTGCATAACGGCTTTAAGATTGGAGCGGACTAATTCGATGACATCATTGATAAACGCTTTTTTACCAGGCAACTGCTCCAGCGGCGCGTCGAAATTACCCTCGCCGAAGGATTTTACCACCGCCATCGCTTTTTTCTTGACGGCGATGTGACCCGCCACCATGTCATTGACGCCTTTGGCCATGACGCCGAAATCGCCATGGAACTTGCCGGCGTCCATATACACGTCGATATCGCCGAGTTCGTGTTCGCGGCTCATATGGTTCATATCGGCGATAAAGCCTTTTAAATTGCCGCGCATCTGTTCGATGGTTTCGTTGATAAATGCTTTTTTACCAGGCAACTGCTCCAGCGGCGCGTCGAAATTACCCTCGCCGAAGGCTTTAACCACCCCCATCGCTTTCTTCTTGACCGCGATATGCCCCGCCACCATCTCGTTGACGCCTTGCGCCATGCTTTGGTAGCATCCGGTAAAATGGTTTTCGTCTATGCGGACATCGATATCGCCCAGATTATGCTGCTCCGACATATTCCGCATTTCATCGACGAAACCGTTCAAGGCGTCGATACAGGTATTCAGATTATTTTTGATGGCGTTAAAATCGCCCTGGTAGCTATCGGTAATCCTGGCGGGAACCACGCCTTGCGAGATGCGGTCTATATAGTCGGCCGCCACGGACAGCGGCTTAACGATGGCGTTTAACATATTGTTAATGCCGGACGCCAAACGCAGGGTATCGCCATGGAAAGTGGTTTCGTCCAAACGTTCCTGCAAGCGTCCGGCCACTATGTTTTCGGACACGCGCTCCATTTCCCTGATGGCGTTCACCTGGGCGGTGGCCTCTATCCATTCCACCGCGTAACCGAATGGCTTGCCGTCATGATCGGTCAACGGCATGACTTTCAAATCGAAAATCATTTCCAGCACGTGAATGCGGGCAATATGGGGATTATGGGATTTAAGTTCGGCGAAAACCCGTTTTTGCATTTCGGGGTTTTTGTGAAACTGATCGATATTGGCGCCCAGCAGTTTGTCGGGATCGAAGCCGGGAAAAACTTGTTGCAACGCGGTTTTATTGCGCATTAACAATTCCTGGGCCGCCGGATTGACCGAGGTAACCAGCCGGTTCAAATCGCAAGTCACCAGCGGCGTGGTTACGCCTTTAACGAGCGAAATGGCGCGCAGCGCCTCCTGTTCCGTTTTTTTCAATTCGGTAACCCAGTTAATCTCCAGCATGGCGCCGCTGAAATCGTTTTGGTTATCGGCGAACGGCGTCAGGACGAAATGAAATTGTTCCTGGCCCAGCGCCAAGGTTTCCGACCACGCCCGGCTATTTTGCAACTCGTTTAGGCCTGATTTCGGAATAAAGCCCAGCGCGTTGATTGTTTTGCCGATCAGCTGATCGGGTTCGAAATTCGGCGCGGCCGACGCAAACGACTGCCGATGTTCGATTAATAGCCGTTTGGCCGCTTTACTTGCGTAAGTAGCCGTAAGATCGCGATTGAAAAAGATCGTCGCGTAATTGGCGTTATTCATAAACGCCTGCAAGGTTTCCGCGGCGGCGGCATGGTTTTTATTCGTGAACAAAGCTAAAACGCTCATTTATACAGTCTCCTAATTAACATTAATTAAGGCAAAATCAATTTCGCCACCGCCGCCAGCATCTGATCCGGCTGAAACGGTTTTACCACCCAGGCTTTGGCGCCCGCCGCCTGCCCGGCCTGCTTCTTGCTTTCTTGCGACTCGGTCGTCAACATGATGACCGGCGTAAATTTATAGGCCGCCAGTTGTTTGACTTCCTTGACGAAAGTGATGCCGTCCATATTCGGCATATTCACGTCGGATATGATCAGATGCACTTTCTGGCCGGTCAGCTTGCTGAGCGCATCCTTGCCGTCCACCCCTTCCATGACGTCATAACCGGCGCCTTTAAGAGCTATACTGACGACTTGGCGCACCGAGGCGGAGTCGTCTACGATTAAAATGGTTTTTGCCATAACGGCCTCCTAGAAAAAAGTGATTTCGGCGCTGGATTGCGAAACCGGCGCATGAGAAGCGGGCGCCTTGCCGTGCGCATGGTATTCGCTTTCCATGGTATAGGTGCTTTGTAATGAATGGGTAATGCTATCGATGTCCCACGGCTGTAAATTTTCCAACCCCATGGCGTGGCTGCGGGCTACGTATTGCGGAAAAGCGTCGATATTCTCCTGGACGTGCATCAATATCTGGCCGATACGGTCTTGAAACTGGAACTGCACCAAAGACGCGTCGATATCGCGTTTGACGGTTATTGTCGAAGAACTGAGATGCTGACTGTGCGCCGTCAGGCCGCCAAACACATCCTGCAAATTATTTAAAACCACATGAATATGATCATTTGAGGAAGCAATCACTCTCGCTTCGTCGGACGTGCTTTTTTCGATGGCCGTCAACGTCGAATTAATCGCCTCGCCGATTTGCTCGACTTTAAAACCTATCATCTTGCCGGTTTCGCCGGACATTTTCGACAATTTCCTGACTTCATCGGCGACAACGGCGAATCCGCGCCCGGCTTCGCCGGCGCGGGCGGCTTCTATCGCCGCGTTAAGAGCAATTAAATTGGTCTGGTCGGCAATCCGCGCCACCTCCTTCGACATGCCGCGCAGTTCTTCAGTCAAGCCGGCCAAGGAGCGGATCCGTTCCTGAACCACCATGTTTTCCTCTAAGGCTTCTTGCAGCGAAACCACGACTGCTTGCAAGCGCTTATTACTGGAAGAGAAAATATCCTTGTCGCCATCGGCGGCCTTGACCGTGCCGGAAGTATTAATCGCCACGTCCAGTTCGGAAGTAATGGAAGCAAAACGGTGCGTCAAATCGGATATGGCCTGCTCCATTTCCTGACGGCATTGCTCGATGTGCTTCGCCCAAACCGGCGTCACCCTCAGGGTAAACGCGTCGACGCTTTCGAGATAGCGTTTAAGCTTGGTTTCATCGAACGCCGGCTTGACATTCGCCAATGCCCGCGCCGCCGGCGCGGCGGATCGCCGCCCCAACCAAAATCCTAATAAACCGCAAACCAACGCGGCCAGTACTATGATTATCACTGTAAGTAAAGTATTCATTCGGTTTTTTATCCATGCCATACATAAGGAGAACTCCGGTATGACTTGATTCTAGTCGAATAAAAATTTTCCGCTATTTGCCTTTCAAAATAATGAGCTATTGTTCCGGCAAAAAAAATGGGTATTGTGATGGGGAGAACAAAATACCCTTGCCAGGAATTTTTAATCATGCGTTATTCAAAAATCTGATAACGCATCACAGTTATGCGCCATTTAAACAGACTCTGGACGGGATATTGAGACAATGCCGTTTAGTTAAGCAATGAGCGGTATTTTTCGGGAGGCATACAGGGGAGGAGTCCATGTCATCATCCTGCGGGGTTCAGGCTTAACTTAACGGCATCGCCTCACCCGAGGGGAGAGAATTGCGCTTCTTGACGTCTTGGACGGTTAGATTAAGCAATCATCAGCTATAAAGGCGGCTGCATGGGGCCGGTTTCCACGATATCGACCACGCTGCCCACTTTTAGCTGGCCTAAGCCGTCATGCAAAACGTTCTGCCCGAAATAGACCTTGTTTTGCCATTGCCGCAGCCGGGCCAGGGTAGTTAACGGCTCCTTGCCGCTAACCGCCGTTTCCGGATCGATGGTAGGTATTGAGCAACGCGAACAGGGCTTGGGCAATCTGAAGCCGATGCCGTTAATGCGGATTCTCCGCCAGGCGTCTTCCGCGTAACTTGCGCAATCCGCAACCACCAGATTCGGTCTGAAGCGGATCATATCCATATTTAAAGACATGGCGGCGTTCAAAGCCCGCAAAGAAGCTTCGGAGACGAGCAGTAAAGGAAATCCGTCGGAAAAAGCGGTGCGATCGCCCGGCCCGGCGTAGTTCGGATCGACGCCGCGCACGGTTTCGTCCGGCATGTACACCAAACGGCAAGCAAAGCCCAGCACGCGGCTAAACCAGGCGTCGGCCGCCGCGTCTACCCGTTTGGCGGCGCATTGGTCTTTCCAGATTTGCACCGGCGCGTCTTCGCCGCCGCTACTCCGCAAGGCGACGCGCAGGTCGGCCTGGCCGGCGGCTGAAATCAGCAGGCTTTCATTTTCAATCCGGGTTTTGATCAGGGCCATCGCGGGCAGGCGGCGTTGGCTTAGAAATTGACCGGCCGCATCGACCAGCATCCATTGCCTGTCATAACGCAAACCGTTTTTCTCAAGCGGCCATTCGGGCGCCGAGAAACCGGCTAGCGATTTGACCGGAAACACGTGTATTTGGCTGAGTACCGGCATGATAAAGAAACGCTTGCGAGTTAAGATATGGTTTCCGGAGCGGGAGGCTTGCTGACTATTCTATCCATGCCGATTTGTTTAGTAAAGTTCTTTGCCGGTTATCATAAACTTGCGGCGGAATAGGTATTGTTTGTAACAGGCATGGCGCGGGCTAAATGGGCCGCCGGGATAAGCTGACGGGCTTGTGGCCTGTAGGGTAAAAACGCCGAAGCCGAGTGTTAAAATCTAAACAATAGCCGATCAGGGGTTGTTTTGCTTAATTTTTGAATTATTCAACAACGCCTCAAATAACGGCGAGGCCGCGCTATAAATGTTAGCGGTGAGAAATTACCCGCGGATTTTTGTGTATAAGGGCGGCTAATATTTTATGCATTTCAGCTATAACGGATATATCTGTAACTTATTGTATTATAATTAAATCAACTTTATTTAAGAATGTTTTTTCTTGAGATGCGCCAAGATAGGGATGTTCCGGGGGTAAAATAACCTTAAGATAAGAAAGATTATTGGTGTGGCGTTACGCCCGCGAGACATGGGAAACGTTACGCTCATTGGTTTAAAGTTAGCGAAAATATAAACTATGGAACAAGTGCAATTTGCCGAAAAACTCAATGAATATTCAGCTTGGCGCGTAAAATTAGTCGATGCCATCGACATGTACCACTCGTGGCGTAAACAATACGATTTCAACGACGCCAGCAGTGAAAACGCCATTCGGAACATTCTGCATAACCTTGCCAGCGACCGGTTGACCTTGGCGTTTGTCGCGGAATTCTCCCGTGGTAAGACGGAATTGATAAATGCCTTGTTTTTCGCGGAAACCGGGGTGCGTCTGCTCCCTTCGTCACCGGGCAGGACCACCATGTGTCCGGCCGAATTGTTTTTCGACCGGGAAGGCGGAAACTATATTAGATTGCTGGACATTGAGAGCCGTTTCGAGGAAACCCCGTTTGCCGATTTGAAACAAGACGCCGGTCGCTGGCGGCAAATCAGTCTAGATCGAGACAATCCCCCGCAAATGCAGTCGGCTTTTCAGGAATTAGTCGCCGTCAAACGCGTTCCCACCTCGCATGCCTTGAAATTGGGCTTGTTTGACGAAGCGCAAGCCGCGGAACAAGGCTTGATTAATCCCGAAACAGTCGAAATTCCACGCTGGCGGCATGCGCTGATTAGTTTTAAGCATCCGCTATTGGAAGCGGGATTGGGTATATTGGATACGCCGGGTCTGAACGCATTAGGAAGCGAGCCGGAATTGACCTTAAGCATGCTGCCCAACGCGCAGGCGATTGTGTTTGTGCTGGCGGCGGACACGGGTGTTACCAAGAGCGACTTGAGAATTTGGAACGACCATATCTTACGCGCCACGAACGCCAGCAAACAGGGCTTGGCCGTGGTTATGAATAAAATCGACACTATGTGGGACGATCTGAACGGCGAGGAAGGCTATGAAGAATCCATCCGCGCACAAGTTAAAACATCCGCCAACGACTTAGGAATTTCAGAAGATGTTATTTTTCCGGTTTCCGCCAAGCAGGCCCTGCTGGCTAAGTTAAAACATGACATTTCCTTGTTGGACAGGAGTTGGATTAAAAGCTTGGAGCATTATTTTTCCGATACCATACTTAACCAGCGCCAAAAGATACTCATGGATGCGGTTTTGCGCGAACTGGGATTTTTGCTCAAGGAATCCTATGTCTTGACCGAGCGGAGTTACGAGAACAATTCGAAACAGTTGGAGGAATTTCAAAAACTGAATTACGATAATCAGGACACAATCGTGAAATTAACCCAAGTGGCGAAGCAGCAGCAAGAAGCCTATTTTAAAAAAGTCGAATATTTCAAAATGTGCCGCGAGGCATTTCAGGTTAGACTAAACAATTTATTAACCTCCTTGTCGCCCCGCGAATTTGATAAAACCATTAAGACTTATAAAGTGCAAATCAAGTCAAGTTTGACGACTTTCGGCATGAAGGACAATATCAAGAAACTGTTCGAGGAATTGCGTGCTTCGTTGGAAAGCAGTGTGGCGCTTACCGAGGACATACAGCAATTTATTCTGAAAATGCATGCCGACTTTGATACCGATTACGGTTTTAAGGAAGTTAAGCCTAGTTTGTTTCAAATTA
Organism: Methylomonas sp.; assembly: GCA_050015235.1. Classification (GTDB taxonomy): domain Bacteria; phylum Pseudomonadota; class Gammaproteobacteria; order Methylococcales; family Methylomonadaceae; genus Methylomonas. Next base: position 41,214 of record JBEKBU010000001.1, read on the forward strand.
AGGATTATCAGGCGGAACTGGAACAATTATTTATTACTGGTGAAAATTATCGGGCAAGCGCCAAAACCATGTTAACCGAAAAAAGCCTTGTCATACAGAAGCTTTATGATACAATCGTGCTCCAAGCGCGGTTCATTGTGATCAAGGCGCATAGGGATGCTGCGGTATGGGGCGAAAATGTTTTATCTCCGCTTAAATATCAAATCTTCGATCAAAAAAAACAAATCGAAAACCGTCTGATGGTTATGCAGTCCGCTAGCAATTCCAAAAAAGACTTCAATCAAAATGTCTCGCGTTTGCAAGAAGAGTTAAACAAATTGGAACTACAACGGCGCGAATTAAAATTTATCGTAAAAGAAATTTCACTAGCTGCTCATTCGCGGGAAGTGACATAGTATTATTGAACGATGTCTTCGGTTTTAAACTTGCATTGTTTCGTAACGAATCTCATATATATGTAAAGCCGGTTACCAAAAACGATATATGCCGATGAATGCTATCGCGCCAATTACCATCTCCCTTTCGGAATTTTCCGGTCAGGACGAACACTTGGTCAGACGATTATTTGGAAAAGCGGCTTTCTGGAAAAGACCTTGGCGTTTGGTCGACAGTATTCACCAAGCGCAAGTGGTTTTGCATCATGTGCATAACGAAGGCGAGTGGCATGCAGCGCAACGTTTTTTACAAAACCGTCCGGACAAAATCCTAGCCGTGTATGCCATGGAAAATGGCTTGTCCCATCCGTGGTATCTTAAAAAATCGGCGAACGGTAGATTATCGCTATTGGAATTTAGTCAATTGCTGATTAAGTTAGGGTGTGCTATCGACGATGGCCTGCTAGGGGTTGCCGCCATGTCGGCGTTAGTTTGGGAAGAGAAATTGGTGGAAATACCGATTGCAGCCCCGGACCGCGCCGATCCGGTTGTGGCGCTTGGGATAGACTTGCCGGAAGAAGGCGATGAAATTTTACCTTTTCTTGACATGATTTCCACTTTGCTGGAAGGCGGCAGGGAAGAGAGAAAGCGTTTTACTGATAAATAAGGGCCTAAAAGGGGATAAAAAATGTATATCTCGGCATTGCAAAGGATTAACGGTTTTAGGGCGGTGTCGTTAGTAGATCGCAATAGCGGCATGATGCTTAACTCGAAAGAAATCGGCAACAGGAACATTGCCAAGCTATCCGCTGCTTTCGCGGAATCCTTGCAAGTTTTGGCGAACGCCAACGATGGAACAGACACGCCACGGATGGAGGAGGCGTTGTATATAACCCGGGATCTCTATTACATTGTTCGGCCTTTGGCTTGCGATCCCGATTTATTGCTTTGCGTCGTGCTGGACCGCGCCAAATCTAACTTAGGCATGGCGCGTATCGAAATTAAAAATATTGAGGCAACGCTAAAACCCTAGCGGTTTTTTTCCGGAATCGGCGGCTTAGGTATGTAGGGTATCCATTAAGTCTATCATGAACTCCATGGTTTCTTCGTCCAGTAACTCCCAAGCGCTAAAGCCGAGCCCCTCCAAAACGCCTTGGCCTTTTTCGCAATTTCCCATTTCCGTCAGCGCATGCTGAATGGCGTCCCGCTGGATTTGAAAACGCGGGCCTATCATTAACGAGTGATGGATAATGCTAATTTGGCTGCGTACCAGTATTTTTAGCTGGCTTTTTACTACCGAGGAAAAATTGTCGTAAGCTTTCGCTAGGAAAATGCCGACGTCCGCTTCGTTCTTTAATAAATGTTTGGCGGCCAAAATATAGCTATCGGATGGGATGGTCCGGATCCGGTTTTGGTCTACATCGGCGGGTTCCAGAAGTATCTTGCCTATCAATCGAACATCCGGATCTTCCGTCATGGCGATGCGTATATCGTCCTCAAGGCGTTCAATATGGTCTATTGGGCTGTTGGCGTTTACGGCGATGATTACTTCATCGGAAAGACCGGACGGCTTTGCCAATGGCAGGAAGCCGTGTTCCCGTACCAACGTGGCGGCGTCGTACGGATTGGCGTAAATTAAATCCACGCTGTCCTGTTTGATAGCGTCATGTAGATCATGATAGCTGTTATACAGTTCCAAGTGAATAGCGTTTCCGGTCTGCTTTTGCAGCCAAGTATTGAAAATATACCAGCCGGATAGGCGGTCGGGTGCGAAATCTGGACTAACGGTAAACAGATAGGTCATGGCGAGATCCGGAATGTTAAAACAGGGTAGGGTAGGTTTTGATGCATTCTTCCACTAGTCGGCGCGAAGGTTTGCGCCGCACAGACGTGTAGCCCACTATTTTTCCGCCGCGGACGTTCGGGATCACGGTCGCCTTGACCCAGTAATAACCGCCGTCTTTCCGGAGGTTTTTGACTATGCCTTGCCATTTTTCGCCGCGTTTGACCGTTTCCCATAGATCCTTGAACGCCGCCGGCGGCATGTCGGGGTGCCTTAAAATATAATGCGGCGCGCCAAGCAGTTCTTCCTTGGAAAAGCCCGACATCTCCTCGAACGCCAGGTTTAAATGGCTAATTATCCCGTCCGGCGTGGTGGTGGATACGATTAATTTGCCGTCGGGATAAGGCGTTTCTATATCGGTATATAAAATTATGCGGCTGTGTTCGTCAAAATACGTTAAGCGAGTTTCCCGGTATTCGCCCACTATGTGTTCAGGCAGCATGTCTGTTATCATAATTTTCTCCGGAAAGCTATATCATTTCGGCTATGGCGTTCGCCGCGCGTTTGACATCCAGGAAAATGAGACCGAGTTTGGCGTTTGATTTGGCTAGCACCGTAAGCACGGCTTCATGCCCGGAGTAAGTCATTAGCACATAACCTTTGTCGCCCTTGATCAAAACTTGTTCCAAGTCGCCCCTGTTAAGCTCCTGGGCGGTCCGATCGCCTAACGATAACATCGCAGCGCTCATGGCGCCCACCCGATCTTCATCCATGCCGGACGGCAGCACGGAGGCCATCATTAAACCGTCGGTGGAAATTACGCCGGACGCTTCAATATCAGCCGAAGTGCCGTTTAGTTCGGTTAATACGGATGTCAACATGTCTAGTTTCATAAGGTTTTCCTTGGTTGGTGGTAAAAATTCAATCGTGGGTCGCTGGGGTGGCGCTCATATAACGAGTGGTCAGCGCCCAGACCAGACTAACGAATTCTGATTGGTTAAAATGCGGTACGCCGGAAATAGCCAAGACAAAACGATGCGGCCCGATGAACAGCGGCCAGCAACCAATTTGGCTATGGCCGAAGACATCCACGATTGCAAAGGCGTGGCTGGATATCCCTAGGTTGTTTACCAATAAGCCGGAGCGCCGCTGGTGGACGCCCGCCAAATCCGCGCTGAGCGCGGACAATTCTTCCGCTACTTCGTGTGGAAAGCCGACGCAGACTAAATAGAATCCTTGCTCGTCCGCCAGCAAGACTTTGCCGTTTTCCGCGATTTTTAACAAATAACCGGGCAAAATTTCCTGCAAACTGCCGCGCGAGGCCTGAATTGGGGTTTTAACGCCCTGAATCCAGCCCAGCTTTTGGCAATGTAGCAATTGCGCCAGGGCTATCTCGGCTTCGTCCGCTTCCGTTAATTCCAAGAGTAACGGCAGGGTTAGCAAAGGTGTCTGTTCCTTTTGCATCAGATTTAGTAGAAAACGGTGGGTTTTATCTTTTTCAAGTGACGACACGGCATAGTAAGCGCCGGACGGCGTTGGATAAAGATAAATATTTTCGGTCAATGAGTATGTTTGCATGGTTTATGCCACTAATCCAGGATCAAGGGAATATAACAATGCCTGGACAAGTAAGGAGACGTCGTTCTTAGTCCTGGCGTCGACGGCGAAAACCGGCGGTCGGAGTCCCATGGATTGGAGTTGCGCTTGATATTCGTCGATACCGGGGCTGTCACTGACGTCCATTTGCGTTACGCCGATCGCGACGCTGGTTTTACTAATAAACTCATCAAATGCGCTTAAGAAGAACCGCATGTCTTGAAACGGTTGCTCGCGGGTATTGTCCAACAATAATATGAGGCCGATTCCGCCCGTGGATAAAATGTCCCACATAAAATTGAAGCGTTCTTGCCCTGGCGTTCCATACAAGTGGATTTTCTCGCCGCCAGCCAGATTCATGATGCCGTAGTCCATGGCCACGGTAGTGGTGGCTTTGCGGTTTTTAGTCATATCGCTCGCTGCTTCGTCGGTTATTAGCGGCGGTACATCGCTGATGGACTGAATCGCGGTAGTTTTGCCCGCGCCTACCGGTCCGGTAAAAATTATTTTGTATTGGCACATGTGTCTTTACAGGGCTTTAATATTGGTAAGGGATAAGTCCGGAAAAAACCCGAAGCAAACGGGGTGGAAGGCGCATTTTCCGGAAACGGGTTTCTTTCCGCCGCAAATCCGGCTATGCTCAATAAGCAAGGCATGGAAAATGTGCAATGTAAGTTTAGTACCGACATTAATCTTTTAAAAAATTTCGAAATCAAAAAGTATCAGCGCCATTATTTGCCGCGTAATTTGCTTAAAATTTTGCCCAAAATACTACTTTTCACTTGGGTAGGTTGCGTTGATTTGGCGGATGCGGCGGCAGCCGGTGGAACTGCTTGAAATGCCAGTAAATTTAGTGCTTGGCAGGCGCTTAAAAACACAAATAGGTGTTGGGGCTTACAATTCAGGGTCTTGATGTCTTCCAGCGGCGTGCGCGCTTCCTTGGTCAATAAGGCTGCGATGCGTAAAGCGTCCGGCGTAATGACCAACCGGGTAAAGTTGGGCCATTGTTTTAAGGTCAGCGGTTGGTTTAAATCTATCTCCTCCGGGCGGCGCCCTTTCGAGGCCCAAAGCGCCAGTTTCCACAGAAAGGCTTGGATGTCATGAAAATGCTCGGCCGGATATGAGCGGTTAGCAACATCCGGCGGCAAGAACGTTAGGTTTATTTTTCCGGTTTGTTCTTGGCCTAGCTTAAGCCCGGCAAAAGCGAGTAGTTGTTTTTCGTTGCTGTCCAGCCAGACGCTTCCGGTTTCAGGAAACACCAGGATGGGTTTCCACATCGAATTCAATTGCAGGACCTGATTTTGCACTAGGGCCGTTTGCCAGGCGGACAACACATAACCGACCAAATATTGGTTGCGGTCAAAAACGGCGGTTTGCCATTGCTTAGGATCGTTGAAGTCGATATTGCCCGGACTGCCCAAAAACGTGATGAAACCGCCTTCATTTAGTTCTTCCGCGGTACGATGGGCAGGTTGCGCCGGCGCCTGCGCGGCGGCCGGTATGCGGTGCTCGTTTTTTTTATTGCCAAACACTTCCATGAACATGGCGGGTTTCCTGGCCGGCGCCGCGACAGGTTTGCCGGCATGGGTCGCTGCCGTTACGGCCGGCTCGGACGCGGTGACGGCGGGTAATTCCGGTTGAGGTTCAGGCTTGGCGTGCGCCTTGATAGAATGCGAGGCCTGAATCTGATTCAGAGTGGTTGTGATTTGAGCGACGGTTACCGGTTTTTGAATGAAAAAAGTATCCTCAACATTTAGACTTTTGATGGACAGCAAAATAATGGGGCGTTTGGGTTCGAGCGCTTTGCGGTTTTGCAGAATTTCAAATGCTTGGCGGTAGTCCGCATCTATCATGTCGATTTCCGCATTCTGTTCGCCAACTACTGCGGCTATGCCCCCGCAAGGGCCTTTAAAATACATTTCCATATTTTTGCTACTTCTGCTGTCCATGCCGAATAATGCGATAAGCATGGGAGAAGAAACTGGTTTGTTTTTCATGATGCAATACGCCATTCCGCAATATCCAATAACAGTGCTTCGCTTAACACGGCGTCAGCCGGCATTTTGGTGAGATAAAAATTTTTAAATCGCGCCATGTTGCCGGTGGATTGACATAGCTCCAATAGTAAGTCTTGTAAATCCTGCCGAGAGGGCTGTTCAACCAGCCCGGTTTCCAATACATCCATAGCCTCTTCCAACTGGCTGAATTCGATAAAATCCAGGGCTAGTTGCAGATAATCGTAGTGTTTATCGGCGCCGGCTGTGGCGGAAATCAGCGGTTGCGTGTTGTCGCAGCCTTTGGTTAACACCGAATATAGGTTACCCGGCACGGCGGCCGGCGATACCGTGGCCTGAATCAATTGCGCCAACTGGCGTTGGTTCAAATGTTTTCGGCTGGCGTTTATCATACGCATGGCTAAAGCTTGCCCTTTACCTTGCAGAACCACCAGCATATCCAGTAAAGCGGCATATAACGGATCAGGTTGGGCGTTGATGCAACAACAGTGAATACGCCGTAAATGACCCAGAAGATTGCCGGGGTCTTTTCTGACTTTAAAAACCAAGATCGTCAGCACGTCCTCTGCTGCGGCCATCGGATAAAATTCCTTAACCGTAGGGTCGTCTAGCCAAAAATCATCTTTGGGAATATTTACATTTGCCGGATCCGCCACCTTGATTAGTTGGTACTGTATCATATCATCTCCCTTTAATGAGATTAAGATTAGCAGAAGTTTTAAAATCCGTATAGATTTTAATGTTATTTTTGACACGATTCAAACTTTGCAATAATATAATTTATAATTAAAGTTTCGGAGTTCGTTTTTACTGGCTTAGCATTGGCTCATCGTTGATTTTTAATGCTTCAAGCCTTAGCGCCCTGGCGTCAAGTTGAAGGACTTGTAATAACCAGCACTGGATGTGCGCATCAATAGCGTCCTTCACTATGGCGACAGCGCCACCAAAGACAGCTTTCAAATCATCCAAAGCTCCGGTTATCAAAGCGCGAAAAACTTGCCAGTGCTTGCCTGAAAAACTAATGTCCGTGCTCTGTTGCTACACAGCCCCTGTCTAACTTGTGCAATATTCGCTGCCCCCTGAGTTTGTTTAGCAATTCGCAACTTAAGCCTAATGTCAGCACTTGCCGCCCCATCACATGCCGACCAAAGGTATGGTCGAAATGACTGGATATACCCGACATCTTCTTGCCGAAACGTTGCAGCACCGAATCATCGACTACATAGGCTTTTTACCGGGCGCTTTGAGTGTTCGCACCGTTTTGTAAGCAATATGTCCATGATATTTCCGCCAGTCCAGGTCTTCCCGGTTCATCGTGTCTTAGAGCACATCCTTACCCATAATTGCGCCTTGCAAGCATTCTCGCGCAAACATGCCCATAGATTCTTTCTGCAACCATAGCCAGAACATTAAACTAAAAATCACTACGCCGATGGGGGCGCCTGAACGTTTTACAAAACCCGCTCGGCTTGGAATCGTGTTCATGCCGATTTCTCGCCAGAGGCTAGCAAACACGTTATCGAGTAACACGCCGTTTGCATTCAAAAGGTCAGCGGTTAATGCTGGTAGTTCAGTGATTTTTGTGGCGCGATTCATAAAGCGTCCTTTGGGGGTGTTATTTGGACTTCAACTACCCATTATTATACCCTTTTAGGACACATCTATCTTTATATATCAATGCCTTATGCTATTATTTCAACTCTGAAACTTTAGTTACTTAAACTCCAAATCGGTTTGGGTTTTCAAAATATGATCGCCCAGCCGTTTATTATAACGATCGAACTTTAGGCCGTACTTGTAGTTCTTATGGCAATAGGCCACCGTCACGTTCAAATCGAACCGCACGCCGTCCGCAAACAGCAGATACAGATATAAATTTTTACTCCGGCCCAATTTTTTCGGACATCTGATGCCGGCGCCGCGGCTGCTGATATCCTCTAATATGACCGGCACCAAACGCGGCAAAATTAGATTCCCGATTTTGATGACTGCTTTAATATCCCGGCGTTGGTAGCGGACGGCGTAACGTTTATTCGCGATCAGAATGTCAATCGGAATAGCTTTATCCAAGGCTTCGAAAAGATTGCCGGAAGAATCTATATCTGTCATTTATTTAACCGATTAAGTAATAGAGTTAGTATTCATGCATCCACCTCAAAAAACAAGCCTAAAATACGGACTTATTTCTCAAGTATAGAACAAGAACAATTTTTGGATTTTTCGGTAGAATCCATGCTTTATTTTTTCTAACGCCCATTTATGAAGACCGCCCAAATTTTCACCGCCTTACTGCTGTTGTTTTGCTCGCCCGGCTGGGGCGGCAACGCCAAGCAAACAACCCCTAACCAACTGATTAAAATAGTTTATTTTACCCAGGAACAGCCTGTTCCCGCCGCCGGCTCCAATTTGGACGAGTTCGTAGCCGATAAAGGCGTATTGGGCGCCGAACTGGCTATCAACGATAACAACACCACCGGCCAATTTACGCATCAGCAATATCAATTAAGTAAAATCATCGTTCCCCAGGGCGCCGATATAGCCGCCGCTTACCAGCAGCGGATCGGCGCCGATCAAAATCTGATACTGCTGAATGTAAACGCCGAACAATTACTAAAATTGGCCGATCTGGAAAAATCCCGCCAGAAATTGCTTTTCGATGTCGCCAGCAGCGACGACGAATTGCGTAATGGGCAATGCCGGCCGAATGTTTTACATATCCTGCCCAGCCGCGCCATGCGGGCGGACGCGCTCGCCCAGTACATGCTAAAAAAACGCTGGCGGGAATGGTTTTTGGTTATCGGCCCTACTCCGCAAGATCAATTATACGCGGCGGCCATTAAACGCGCGGCTAAACGCTTCGGCATGAAAATCGCCGCCGAAAAAAACTGGACGTTCGATTTCGACACTAGGCGCGCGGCGCAAGCCGACGTGCCGGAATTTACCCAAGGCGTGGACTATGACGTATTGGTCGTCGCCGACGAGGAAGGTTTATTCGGCGAATATCTGGACTACCGCACCTGGAGCCCGCGCCCGGTCATCGGCACACAGGGCTTGATCGCCACCGCCTGGCACCGTACGCATGAGCTATGGGGCGCCAGCCAGCTGCAAAACCGTTTTAAAAATATGAACGGGCGTTGGATGGAGGAACAGGAATACGCCGCTTATCTGGCGGTCAGGGCGATAGGCGAGGCCAGCGTGCGCGCCAAGTCCGGGGAGATGCAACCCATCAAGGATTATCTGTTGTCCGACGCTTTCGCCTTGCAGGCTTACAAAGGCGTCCCGTTATCGTTCCGGCGCTGGGACGGGCAATTACGGCAGCCGGTGTTATTGGCGGCGCCGCGGGAGCTGGTCGGCGCCGCGCCGCTGGAGGGTTTTCTGCATCCGAATTCGGAATTGGATACCTTGGGGTACGATCAGGGCGAAAGCGGGTGTAAGGCGTTTGTTAAGTGACGCTTGATAGTTATTTAATTTTTAGAATTGAGTTGTCCACATGCTGCTAATACATCATCGCCTTTAGCGCTTCTTATTAAAGTCGGGATTTTAAAAGTATCTAAAACTTCTTTAAACTTTTCAATTTTATCCAAATCCGGACTCTTGTAATGTGATCCTGGGAACGAGTTAAAAGGAATTAAGTTTATATAAGCACTTTTACCAGCCAGTAGCATTCCCAATTTTTTAGCATCATCCGGAGAATCATTAAAATCTTTGATCAGAATATATTCATAAGTGACAAATTGCTTTTTATTTAAGGGTATCTTGTCAATATATGTCAACACCTCATCTAGCGGATATTTTTTATTAATGGGAATAAGTTCATTCCTCTTTTCTTCAAAGGGCGAATGAAGAGATAACGCAAGGTTCACGCCAGGAATTTCCTGGCTCCATCTTTTAAGCCCTGGAATATAGCCAGCCGTTGAAATAGTAATTTTTTGAACGCCAATTGAAGTTCCGTGTTTTGATAAAAAAATTTCACACGCTTTTTTGACGGCGTCAAAATTATGTAAAGGCTCGCCTTGCCCCATAAAAACAATATTTAAAATCCTCTCTTCTCCAGGCCTATTTGTCGCGAGCCAACGCCAAGCCTGTAGAAACTGGCCAACAATTTCACTTGTAGTCAAATTTCTTTTCAGCCCTTGTTCTCCGGTAAAACAAAAAGAACAATTCATTGCACAGCCAACCTGCGATGAAAGGCAAATAGAATATTTATTATGAAACGGAATAAGGACGGTTTCGACTTTATGATTGTCTTTAAGCTTAAAAAGAAATTTTACCGTCCGATCTTTTTTTGACTCATGAACCGTATCGATTTCAGGTAGAGAAAAGTCGAAATTATTTTGAAAAAAGGCCAATGAGCATCTGGCGATTTTATCATGGCATTGAGCATTTTCCTTTTTCTTATAATGCCAATTAAAAAGAACAGCCGCCGCGGAGTTGTTTAAATTATTTTGATTTATAACTATTTCTAAATCGGAATAATTTAGGTCATAAAAGGATTGTTTCAAAAGGAATACGGGGTCAGCTCTAATATTACAACATCAGTCCTTTCTTAAAGGTCTCGCCATAAAAATAGTTTAACATAAATTACAGATATGGATTCGCCGTAAGCCCGAGACCGGACTATTTCTTCGCATAACCTACGCTCTGCGCCGCGACGATCCATTGGCTCGATTTAAGACTCATGGTCTTAGCCAAGGCGCCGACATCGATGGAGCCTCGCACCACGGTCGCTAGCCCTTTGGAGGCGCAGAATAAATAGACATTCTGGCCGATAAAACCGGTGTCTATCGACGCCGTGAGTTTTTTATCTTCCGGGCTGGTATCGGCGGCCATGCGCATGAAATCCGAAACATAAATCAAATTTACCGGCGCTAGGCCGACAAAATCCTGAGTACCCGTCTGGGCGCGGACGTCTTTTCGCAGAATCAATTTCAGCGCATTGCTTTTTGCGTCGTACAGGTAAAGGCCGTCGGCTGCCGCTACATAGATGTCGATATCTTGCCAATTCCGGGTAGAAGGCGCCGTGCGGCCGCCTGTTTCCGGACGATTGACGCCAAACGCCGCCCACAGCAGATCGGAAAGCATTTGCGCGGACAGTTTCTCGGTACTGAATTCCCGCGTGGATTTACGCGCCTGCAGGATCTGCATAATAGCCCCCCCGGTTTCCATCTGAACCGGAGGAAGTTTGATCATTTGATTTTCTTGCGCAAACGCTAGGCTAGCGTTAAGCATGATTGCCAATAACCATGGCCTCGGCATCGAAAGATTCCGCATGGAAACCCGTTTTCGCAAGTAATCAACTATCTGGCTGGACGGGGTGAATAGCCTGTCCGGAAGGTTCAATTGGCAACCGAGGCGTGGCGCTCTTCATGAGCTTTAGCGATTGCCGCGTGCTCTTTTGCGAGAGCTAAATGATGTCGGGCTAATTTTTCATGATGCTTCGCCAACTTGTGATGTTTCAATAGCTTATGCTCATGCGCCATCGATTTGTGATGCGCCGCCATACCGCGATGGTATTCGGCGTGTTTCTTGTGATGCTCCGCCGCGGTAGCGTGTTCCTCGGGCGTTTTGGCGACAGCGTTCATCTGACCCGGATATTCGGGCGCGGGCGTCACGTCCGCGTGTAGCATAGGCGAAAATACGCCTAATGCAATAAGCAGAGGCAGCATTTTTACGATACGGTTATTTTTCTTTTCAATCATGTTTCTTTTCCTCGTTACTTTAAAAAATGAATATTAGCGTTTTACCTGAATCTATTTTTCAACCAACCTTGGTCTGATCAACCGTCAGCATCGGAACGCACGGCGCCGGATTCGCCAAATGAACCGGAGGGTGTTCTCGGACGTCCATTCTGGCTTCGCCAATGGCGCGCACCCGGTATTCCATTTTCGCTCCCAGACTATCCTCCCGCTCATGGCCTGGAATAAAACCGCGCGCTTCGGCTTTGAAATAGGCGGCTTCCGCGATTGTCACCGTATAGATAGCCCTTTCTTGTTCGGAGATTACCGGCTCCTCGGCCGGTTTCTCCGATTTTTTGATGTTTTTTTTATTTGCTTTCATACCGGCGCCTCCTCTGATGTTCGAATCATTTTTATGATAGTAGTATTAACCTAAAATTCGATGAAATATATACGTACAAATACTTAGTCGCTTGGCGCTTTGCGTATCCCGAACAGGTGAAGACTAAGTGGAGCCTCGAAAAACCACGCTTCGACAAGCTCTGAGCGAACGGTGGTCTATGGTAATCAATAGTTTATCCGTCCGTGCCGAGCCTGTCGAAGCATCAAAGGCAGGTTTTTCGAGGTTCCCTATGCGCCCATGGCTATTTTCTTATCGTCCGCCCTTGCATCAAACGATAAGCGGCCGGGATAACCAGCATTGACAATAAAGGCGCGGTCATCATTCCCCCAACCATGGGCGCCGCAATCCGGCTCATTACTTCGCTGCCGGTCCCGCTCCCCCATAGAATCGGCAGCAAACCGGCAATGATAACGGCGACAGTCATGGCTTTCGGTCTAACTCTCAGCACGGCCCCCTCCCGTACGGCCGCTAACAGGTCCGCTTCGCTACGCCTATCGTTGGCCAAACGATCCAACCAGGACTGCTTTAGATATAACAGCATAATCACCCCAAACTCAGCGGAAATTCCCGCCAAGGCAATAAAGCCCACACCGGTCGCCGCCGACAAATTAAATCCCATCAGGTACAGAAACCAAACGCCGCCGGTTAAGGCGAAAGGTAAGGTAATCATGATCAGCATGGCTTCGGCGAACGAGGAAAACGTCAAATATAGCAGCACGAAAATAATCAACAGCGTCGCCGGCGTCACGAGCGCCAATCGGGCGTTGGCCCTTTCCATGAACTCGAATTGTCCAGAATAGCTGAGCGTAATGCCCGGTTTCAATTCTACTTGACGAGACACGGCTTCCCTTAGATCGGCAACCACTGACGCCAAATCGCGGTCTCTCACGTCTATAAATACCCAGCCGCTGGGGCGCGCATTCTCGCTTTTTAACATAGGCGGGCCATCGTCGATATGTATGTCCGCCACCATGCCCAAAGTAACCAAGCTCCCCAGCGCCGTAATAATGGGCAATTGTTGCAAGCGTTCCAGCGTGTCGCGCCATTCGCGCGGATAGCGCAGATTGATTGGATAGCGGGCAAGACCTTCCACGGTTTCGCCGATATTGTCCCCGCCAATTAATCCGGACACCACGGCTTGCAATTCGGCGATGGTCAAACCATAACGAGCCGCGGCCGCCCGATCGATATCGATATCTATATAACGACCGCCGCCCAATCGCTCCGCCAGCGCCGACGATACGCCGGATACTTGTTTGGCGACCCGTTCGACGCTTTGCGCCACTTGATCGATGTCGGCCAGCTTGCTGCCGGTAATCTTCACGCCTATCGGGCTTTTGACGCCGGTAGCTAACATATCGATACGATTGCGTATAGGCGGAATCCAGATATTGGTCAATCCCGGGACTTTTACGGCTTTATCGAGTTCTTCAACCAGTTTGCCGGCCGTAATGCCCGGCCGCCATTCGTCTTTGGGCTTGAATTGAATGGTTGTCTCGAACATTTCCAGCGGCGCGGAATCAGTGGCCGTTTCAGCGCGGCCGGCCTTACCGAAAACATGAGCGACTTCCGGCACGGTTTTAATCATGCGATCGGTTAGCTGTAACACCTCCGCGGCTTTTTGCGCCGAAAGACCCGGCAAGGCGCTGGGCATATACAGTAAATCGCCTTCGTCCATCGGCGGCAAGAACTCTCCGCCCAAATGCGCGGCCGGCCAGAATGCGGTCATAAATACCAGCGCCGCCGCCAGCAATGTCGTTTTGGGTTTTTGCAGCACTTTATTTAGCAGCGGGCGGTAAGCTTTGATTAACCAGCGGTTCAACGGATTGTCGGATTCTCCGGGCAATTTGCCGCGTATCCAATAGCCCATCAAAACTGGAATCAACGTAACGGACAACCCCGCCGACGCCGCCATCGCATAGGTTTTAGTAAAAGCTAACGGACTGAACAGGCGTCCTTCCTGTGCTTCCAAAGTAAACACCGGGATGAACGACAAAGTGATGATCAGCAATGAAAAGAACAGCGCCGGCCCCACTTCAACGGCGGCGTCTATAATGACCAGCCAATGCGCGTCGCCTTCGAGCGCTTGACCGGGATGCGCATGTTGCCAACTCTCCACTTTTTTATGCGCGTTTTCTATCATCACCACGGCGGCGTCGACCATGGCGCCAACCGCTATCGCAATACCTCCCAGCGACATAATGTTGGCGTTGATCCCTTGATAATGCATGATGCCGAATGCGATTAACACGCCTAGCGGCAAGGCGATGATCGCCACCAGCGCGGATCGGAGACGCCAGAGGAACAGAACACAGACCGAGGCGATAACGATAAACTCCTCGATCAACTTATGGCTGAGATTTTCCACGGCGCGGTCGATGAGTTGGCTGCGATCGTAAGTGGTTACAATTTCCACACCCTTGGGCAGACTGGTTTTCAAGACATCGAGCTTCTGCTTCACGGCGGCGATGGTTTCGCGGGCATTTTTACCGGAACGCAGAATAATGACGCCGCCGACCGTTTCGCCTTCGCCATCCAATTCCACGATGCCGCGCCGCATTTGAGGGCCGATCTGGATATGCGCCACATCGCTCAGTAATACCGGCGCCCGGTCCGCCAGTTTAACGATTATCGACTTAAAGTCCTCTATCGATTTTAAGTAGGCGCTGGAACGCACCATCATTTCCGCTTCACCCAGTTCCAGCACCGCGCCGCCCGTTTCACCGTTGGCTTGAATGATCGCTTCGCTAACCTGTTGCTGACTTATGCCTAAATTGGCCATTTTAATCGGGTCAAGCACTACCTGATATTGCTTGACCATACCGCCCACGGTGGCGACTTCGGCGACATTGGGCAAGGTCTTCAGTTCGTATTTCAGGAACCAATCCTGCAATGAGCGAAGTTGCGTGAGATCATGCTGGCCGGTACGATCAACCAACGCATACTGAAAAATCCAGCCGACACCCGTGGCGTCAGGCCCCAGGTTGGGGCGAGCAGTCGCCGGTAAGCGGCTTTGAACTTGATTGAGATATTCCAGCACCCTTGAACGCGCCCAATATTGGTCTGTACCATCTTCAAACAGCACATACACAAAGCTATCGCCAAAGAAGGAAAAACCGCGCACCGTTTTAGCGCCGGGCACTGAGAGCATGGTAGTCGCCAGTGGATAGGTCACTTGGTTTTCGACCACTTGCGGAGCCTGACCCGGATAGCTGGTGCGGATGATCACCTGCACATCGGATAAATCCGGTAAGGCGTCAATGGCGGTGGTTTTAACCGACCACCAGCCCCAGGCGGCTACAAACAGCGTTCCCAGCAGCACCAGAAAGCGGTTAGCGACCGACCAGCGTATCAGTGCGGCGATCATGGCGCGCCCTCCATCCCGTGCCGATGCGCGGCGGGTAAAGAACGTGCTTCTATCCCGTTAAGACTGGCTTCGGAGTCGATTAAAAACTGACCGCTGGCCACCACCCGCTGACCTTCTTCAAGCCCGGAAACGATTTGCGTCCGATTACCGATTTCATTACCCGCAATCACTTCCGTGGGCGAATAGCGGTTTTGTTCATCAACCAACATGACCAAGGTGCGTTTGCCGGTGCGGATCAAGGTTTCGGTCGGTACGGTCAATGCCGTGTCTTGGCCGCCGCTACTCAACCTGACCTGGGCCGATTGACCCGGACGCAGTTGCTGGCGGAGATTTTTAAGTTCGATTCTTACCCGCAAGCTGCGGCTTGTTTCGTTCAGCGACGGCAAAATGGCGGCGATCTTGCCTTCAAACGTCCGCTCCGATAATCCAGCCAGCCGTATTTCGGCGCGATTGCCGATTATGGCTAAATCGGCTTGCGATTCAGGCACGGCCAGATCCAGCCACGGATTAGATAAACCATTGATGCGCGCCAGGGTTTGGCCGGCCTGCAGCGTCATGCCGTTACGCACTTCCAGCGCCCGGATAACGCCGGCTATAGGCGCGCTGACCGTATAATGCGTCTGAACCACGCCGGATTTTTCCAATTTTCGAATCAGGCCGTCGGGCATACCGAGCAGGCGTAAGCGTTCCCGAGCGGCTTCCAGCAAGGTCGAATCCGCTAGGCCGCGCAACGCCAATAACTCCTGCTGCGCGGACGCCCATGCCGGGGCCATGATATCAGCGATCGGTTGACCGGTTTTTACCACGTCGCCCTCGGCTAAAGGCCAAACATGTTCGACAAAACCGGCGATACGGGTTTGAACAATGGCGGCATCGCGCTCGTTAAAGGCAATTAAACCACTGACCTCGATTTCCCGGCTTTTTGGCGTTCGAGTAACAGTCGCCAGACGGATGGCGATATTCTCGGCTACCGATGCATCGATACTTAAGCCTGGGCGCCTTGCATTTTGATCTTCTTGTGACGAATCGGCATATTTCGCTACCAGCTCCATATCCATATAAGGCGATTTACCTGGTTTATCGAAATGCTGCTGAGGCATCATCGGGTCATACCAGTAGAGGATTTTACGCTTATCGGCGTCGGCGGGGTTTTCGGCATGCGCGACGGCATGTTCCTCAACCGGTTGCCGTGTATGTTCGGCAAACCGCCAACCTAGACTAAAGCCTAACAATAACAATAGACTGGCGCTAATTAACAAGAGCGGCATTCTGTTGGCGGCGCTCATGGCTTAGGCTCCGCCTGATCGAGGGTTTGCTCGCCATAGGTATAGTGCAGACGCGCCGCCAGTTGTTGACGTTCGCCTTCCAGGGCAATGGCTTTCAGTTCTGTTTCCATGCGTTCTTGACGGGCGGCAATCAGCGCCGGCAAATCGGTTTGATTGCCGCGCCAAGCGGCAAGAGTCAGGCTGACTTTTTCCTCGGCAAGCGGAAGCAGGTTCTCGCGCATACGCCGGACCGCTTTTGACAGCCGCTGATACTCAGCAAGGTCGGACTCCAGCATTGCGGCGTGTTCCTGTAAAGCGGCGCTACGTTCGGCTAGTAAAGCCGTGCGTTCGGATAATTTGGCCGCCAGTTTGGGTTGTTGTCTTGAGTCGGGAAATATCGGCAAATCGACGCTGACTTGCAACGACACCATATCGCTATAAGCCGAACCGCGCCGTTGATAAGCAAATTGCAGCGCCCAATCGGGGATTTTGTCGGCTTTGGCTTCGTCCACTTCGGCATTGAGAACCCGCGTTTTGGGTTCGAATAAATCCAATTGCGGATGACGATGTAACCCGTGCGATAAGGCTTCGCGGCTAATCGGCCATTCGGGCGCCGAACCCGTTAACGGTTGCGAGGCGGCGGCGCCGATCCAGCGTTTTAACTGGGCAATTGCTTGGCTACGACGGCTATCCAGTTCGTCGCGGCGTTCTGCAAGCCGTGCGGTTTCCTGGCGTGGCGCCAATAGTTCGGGCGCCATGCCGCCGCCGCCAGCAAAACGCGCCTGCACAATACGATTGAATAGGCGGTTTTCATCTTCTAACCCGGATAGGCGCTCAATTTGGCGTTCGATGACCGCTCGACTTATCCAGGCCACGGCGGTTTCCTGCAACACCTGCAAACGGGTTAACCGAGTCAGAGCTTCCGCCAGCGCCACACGGCCTTCCGCCGCCGCAACCCGTGCGTCGAGCTTGTAGGGGTTAGTAAAGGTCTGGCTGACGCCGACGCGTTGCATGGTCATAAAGTCGCGCCCCGGACTAAAGCTTTCCGCTCCTTGGATCGGGAGATTATCAAGGCCCAACGCTAACTGCGGGTCCGGCAGTTCGCCCGCGGGAATGGCGGCCTGCCGGGCGGCGTCTATCTGGGCTTCATTAGCCGCGACGATAGGCGCTTCGCGCGCCGCTAATTCCAAAGCCGCGTCAAAAGACAAGCTTTCGGCCGACACATTGAATGCGGACAACGCGCATAGTATCGGAAACATCGCGGCGCGAGCCGGAAATCGCCTACAGGGAAAGGCAATAAGCATGGTTAAATTCCTTTCGATAACTTGGCGGCATCCGCCGGAACAAAAAGCCGGCAAAGCTATACCATCATCTAAACAATCATTTTTTCCGTACGGCGTATTTTGTTCGGCGCAATACGGGATGATACCGCGGAATTAGCCTAGGTTGGGGGGCCGCCAAGTAGCGGCTTGATCAAAAGACAGAGATAATAGATTCGTAAACGGCGGAATTTTGGCGCTGATAGTATCTATAATGCGCGGTTGCGCAACATCGATCAGAACCAGTGCGTTCGGTTGGCAATTTTGTTGCGTTTTACAGAGCTTGCCGGTTTTCGCAACGGTATCGGCATCGTTGCAGCAGTTATGCTTATTACCCGTATCCTTGGACAACATGCCCGAAGCCTCTGCCGGACAAGGGATTTTTAAACCGGCAATGCTAGCGAACCCTTGCAACGGCAGAGCAAGGATTAGCATGGCGAGTAGAAATAAGTTAATCAGGCGCATAACCGAATTATATAATTTATAGCCGATAATTGACAATTTCTATTCAAATCATTAACAACCATGCTGGATTTAATTAGCATGCATACCTGACTCAATGCGGCTATCAACCGTTATTTCGCTTACGCGGGGCTAATCCCATCATACCTGCAATCGCCGCGCCGAACAGCCACAACGCGGAAGGCGCCGGCACTGTCGTCACGGCCCAGGCCGCTAATAAATTGCTATTGGCGGCCGTACCCGCATAGCCGTAGAAAAAATTAAAATCGGTTTGGCTGTTGTTCGTCCAATAGGTTGTTTGGACATTATTGACGACATCATTTATCCCGCCGCCAAATGCTACCGTAGCGCCATATTTATTATCTTGGACACCCGGCGCGCCGTAAGGGTCGAGTTGCGTGTACAGCGACGTCAGCTGTTGAGCATCCGGAAGTAGCCATGACGAATTGATGCCTGGAAAGCTTAAATTCGCGGCCCATGTAGCGGCGTCCTGGAAACTGTAAGTTTGATTGGATAGATTGGCGTTTTGCGTCCAAGTGGCGTCGGTGACGGTATCGAAAACAAAGCCGACGCCGTCTATATTTTCGTAAATTAACTGGGCTTGCGCGGGCAACGCCGCTGCAGCCATCAAAAGCAGGCTACTTATGCTAGCCGGCATGAATAATCGCTTCAACTTCATAATCGCTCCTCAATTAACTAAAACGCCGAATATAGCCTAAACCTATTACTTTGCCAACTTAGTTTGATGCTAGCCGCTTGCTATTTTTATCCGTCAACTTAGTAACTATTCCTATCCTCGATTCCGCTACGCTACATCCAAGCTACTTGCTATACTTGTTGTCGTTAACTTAATATAAACGAGGAGCAACAATGTCAGATTCATATTGGTTCAGAACCGGCGAAGCCACCGTATTTTCCAGCGCCGGCCAGGGTACCGACGCCATGCCGGAAATTTTGTTAGGCGATGTCAAAGGCCCCGCCGGGCATGCTTTCGCCAATCTGATGGGGCAAACCGCCGGCCATACCCGCATGTTTGCGATTCGCGCCTGTAATCAGCAAGTGCGGCCGGCCACCATCATGGTCCCCAAGGTAACGATCAAATCGTCCGCTTACGTCAACTTGCTGGGCGGCCCGGTGCAGTCGGCGGTCGCCGACGCGGTTATCGATAGCGTGGCGGATGGCGTAATCCCGCGTCTGCAAGCCAACGAACTTTGCATCATCGTCATGCTGTGGCTGGACCCGTCCTGCGCCGCCAACCCCAACCCGGATCGCAAGGATTTGTACCGCACCAACTACGAAGCCATGAAACTGGCGATTCAGCGCGCCATGAGCAATACGCCGAGCATAGACGACCTGATCGACAACCGTTATAAAATTACCCATGAAATGTACGATCCGGAAACGGGCGAATCGCAATGGTAAATTAAGAAGCTGTTTATTCCGGCCGGCTTACTCGGTAACTTTCAGCAATAAGCCGCCATCGGTATCGCATTTACTGAATTTGGCTTTTACCTGCACCGAAATGCGCACTGTTTCATTTTTAAAGTTTTCCGGGAGTACGCCCTTAACCAGATAAAAGGTATCCTTATCTTCAACGGCGACCTTCAACGGCTCTTGCCGGATGCTGACATGGATATGTTTAGGCCCGTTACTGCCGGAGACGGTAAACGAAAATGCCGACCCCGGCTTAACGCTGGCTAAATGCTCCGGCGTGTAATGGCTGATCTTGGCGCGGATACAGGCGTCATCGCCGCTGCCGCCGCCGTGACCGGTGTGGCTGGGCATTGCTTGCGCCAGCGCCGCGCCGCTAAAACACAGGGCCGGCAATACGGCGATAAAAACTTTATTGAACTGCATGCAGGTTATCCTCTTGTATTGTAGTTATTTTTTAAGCCGTCCAACGCCCCGCTTGCCGGCTTAAATCAAGCGGCTAAATAGACTAACACGGTTTTGTTAAATTTAATCACGCGCCTATCGGCAACGCCAGTGGGCCCCTAGAATTTAACCCTGAACAAAATCGAATCGTAAATCAGGTTACTGAAGTGCGTGGCTTGACGGATGATTTCGTAATCGGTTACCCGCCGATCCGCCCCCGGCTTGGAAAAACGTTCGCCAACGGCCTTGCCTTCCCGCAGGGCGAGCGTACATTGCTCGTCGCCGAACAGATTGTTTTTGGCCGCGATTCGTTCGGCCAGATCCGTTAAAAATCGATTATTATCGCCTTCGTAAAATCCGGCTACCGCGCATATCGAGTAATCCTTGTCCGCGGAAAGGGCCATAGATGAGGTAAATATCGATACAAAAAAACAAATATTTCTTAGTTTCATGGGTTTAGCTTCATCAAGTTAAAGGATTAATCAAAAATACGTAATGTATTCCGGCGCTAATAACTCCTGTGTTCTAGGCGGCAAGGCCGTTACCGCTTTATGTTCAGTTTAGGCCATACCGGCCGGTATTGGCGCTGCCGATAAAAAGCGCCGGTATAAAATCATTTGATTTTATTAGGACTATTACCGGATGTCTTGGTTCACTTGTAGCGCGGCGGCTATAAAATCCAGGGTAACGCCCATGCATACTAAAATAATTCCGAACAGTGAGTGTTTTAAAATTGCGCAACGGCGTCTACGCCTACCACGACTTGATTAAACTGGTGGTTTGCGTCGTACGGCGCTTGTTGCGCCTGCGCCCAGTCGTAGCGCGCCTCGGGGCGCACCACCAGCCAGGCTTTGGGCTTCCAGTTGACGCCCGCCGTCACATCGTAATAACTGGCTTCGCCATTTGTGTACCGAAAGCCGTTTTGATCGCGGAACCATTCGCCGCGTAACCCCAAACCCCAAACATCGTCGAGCTGATAAGTCAGGTATTGCGCGACGGAATACCAGGTGGCCGTGGTCTGGTTATTATTGACGGCATGACCCAAAGTTCCCCTGTCATGTTGCAGCACATAATGGAAATTACCCAATTGTTGTTGAAAAATAACCGAGTAATATTCCAGATCGTTGTTAGGCATATTTTGATAACCGTTGCCCTGCATGATCGAAAACGACAGCGAAGCGCCGGTATCGGCATTCGCCCAGTTAATGCCGCTCATTTGCGCCCACGCGCTTATATCCAGGTCGAAATTATCCATGCCCTTAACCGCGCCGAGGTTGACATTCCATTGATCGTTAATCGTGTAATTAAACAAAGCCCCGGTGGTGGTGAAAGGCGAAGACTTGAAGCTGTAAGTGTGGGAAGAAAAGAAGTTCAAGGCCGACGGCACCGATTCATAGCCGATTATGGTGTAAAAATGGCCGAATTTTCCGCTCAGGCCGTTGCCGACCGGCGCAAACACTTCGGCGTACGCCTGCGGCACGGCCATATTGTAATAACTGTTTGGGTTCATGATGTGCGTATCCCAGGTTCCAGCCGCCTGGGTATAACGGGTATCCGTACCGAACATGTAGTCCACGCGGCCGCCGGCGCCCCAGTTCTGGCCTTTGCTAATGGCTTTTTCGATAAATAAGTTCAATTGATACAGATTCAGCTCGCCGTTACGGTCGGTCATGTTTATCGGGCCGTTGCTGCTATCGTGCGGGTCGTCGGTGTTGTAGTTGACGCCTGCCGTTCCCCAGCCGCCGATGGTCCAACCGGAGCCTTGCAGGCCGGCCCAGGCGGCGGCGTCCTTGCCTGTGTATTCGGAAATCAGCCCGGCAGGCGCTGGCGCTGCGTCATCGGCGCTTAGCGGGCCGCTGAAAACCAGCAAGCCGCAGGCGCCAAGTAGAGAACGCAAATTAAATCTACGTGCAAATATCATAAATTTAAACCTTGAACAACCGGTAGTGAGCGAGATATGGAAGGTCCACGGTTAACATTCTTCAAATTCAGTTTCAATGGTTGCGGATAGTAGAGAATTTTTTATTTTCAAATCCCTAGTATGGGACCCGGATCGAAACTTAATCGAGGTAAAGGCCATGCAAAGTATAGCTAACGACGAATTACATCGTGTTGTTATCGTGGGCGGAGGCGCCGGCGGGCTGGAATTGGCGACCCGGTTGGGCAACCCCATCTGAACCGGAACGTCACCCCCTCTTGCGCGCGGGCGGCGCATCAGGAAGCTGCGCTGACATATAAAAACATCCAAGATATTTTGCTTTATTTCATTTAGAAATCTTGCCTACAGCATTAAAATAACGTCATACCCATATTTAATAAAGGAGTTTTGCATGAAAGTCATTTATTTCGCCGTGTTATTGTTGGCCGGCTGCGCTTCGTCTAAAGAACTGATATTGCCTGATGGAAAAGTTGGATATGACATTGAGTGCGACGGACTGTTGAGCGGCTATGGCGACTGCATGGCGAAAGCGGGAGACTTCTGCCCAGCGGGATACGAAGTTATAAATATCAACGGCTCCAGCATCAACGATAATGGCTCTTCGTCTTACGCGAGTCCGGCGCGAGCGGTTTCTGGAGCCCATACCGATAGAACTATTATAGCCAAATGCACTAGCGGAAAATAAAAAAGGACAGTTTCAAATAATGAAACTGTTAGATAAATACATCAATAAATTTCCGAACCGCACACCGCTAAAAGCCATTATAAACGACGCCAAAACCCCGAACCCGGTTTTGTGATCGACGCAACCGCAAGCCGTTATCCTACTTGGAATGCGGCGCGGGAAATTCAAGTTTCGATGTTTGAGACGGTGTTGAGCTTACAAAAACGCCCCTGCTTATAAGGGTTGCTCATTTTGGCGGGTTCAGCCTATAAATTCGTCTTAATGCAACGATGCCGGCGATCTCGCCGCCTATATGCAAAAAGTTAAGCGCCGCGCCGGGGTTACGCGAATCAATCAAGGTCTGACCTTGTACCTAACCGAAGGCCAAAACCTAAAAGCAATCTGTTTGATAGGTGACGAAGCCCAAATACGGAAAGGCGTCGAAGAAAGCCGGGAAAACCTCGATACCATCGCCGCCATGCTTGGCGATTAAGGGGTTAAGGTATTTACCTTTCTTGAAGGCGATAACAAATTTCTTCAAAATTATTCAATTAATATAGACTATGGCTAGCAAAAAATTTTCATAGCCCTTCCGGATTAATTGACTTCAATATGAAGATTATGCGACTTGAAATTCTCAAAAAAATGTTAAGCGGCCGGCTGGTAAAAAAACACTTTACCCGCCACTTTCGCAGGCTGGCGATTATGGAGCGCTTTCATGACGTGCCGGTTGGCGGCGGAGTGCCGCAAGGACTATCGCAATTGCTCACCGAGGCCGCGTTAATGCCTCCGGAAGCCGCGCTGAAGCAATTTTTCAGCCATCCCGACGGGCTGGATGAATTGGAAGTCAACGCCAGACGCGAACGGTTCGGATTCAATGAGGTGGATCATGAAAAGCCCCGTCCGTGGTGGGTACATCTTTGGTATTGCTACAGCAACCCATTCAGCCTGTTGCTGACTGTGCTGGCGGCGATTTCCTATTTTACCGAGGATATGAAAGCCGCCATCGTTATATCCATGATGATAGTATTGTCTACGGTGCTGCGCTTTGTTCAGGAAACAGGCTCCAACAAAGCCGCCGAGCAGCTTAAATCCATGGTCAGAAATACCGCATCGGTGTTGCGTCGGGATGTCGCCGAAACCATTGCGGCCGACACATT
>JBEKBU010000002.1:0-47647 GCA_050015235.1 Methylomonas sp.
CCGGCGCCGGCAATAGCAATAGTAACGGCAATCAGACCGCGGCGGCGACTTCTTTATCGAGCGCCGGCGCTACGATGAGTCCGCAACAGGCATTGCATACTTTTGTGCATGACTTATTTCAGGCCTTGAATCAATCCGGCTCGCAATCGGGAACTTCTTCCGGCGGCGGCGCAACAAGCGCCGCCGCCGGAACCGGGACTGTACAAAGCGGTTACAACGATTTCAGCACGAAACTGCAAAGTCTGATGAGTTCTTTAAGCAGTCAGACCGGCGGCGCCGGTAATACGTTACAGACCGATTTTAATAATCTGGTGACCGCATTCGGTGCTTCGGCTAGCGCTTCCGGGGCCGCAACGTCCGTGGCCTCGAGCGCCGGATCAACCGGCGGCTCTTCGTTAAGCCTGCAAAACTTTTTACAGCAGCTGGAGACCGATATCAGCCAGTCGTCGTCCGGTGCGACGCAGTCCGGCGTCGGCGCCTTTTTGACCGCGAACGCTTAGAAACCCAATGTCCGGCGCCAATTAAAGTTAGGGTAAGTAGTTAATTTTTAATGCGTTTTGCCCTGCAATTAAAGCTCATCGTTAAGCAAGTTTTTATCGAATTGGTTATGATAATCTTTTTGCTGGGCATGGCTGAACTGGTCGTTTAGCGCTTGCACCAAATCCTTGGTTTGCTCGGTCATCGTCTGCATGCGTTTGCGAGTCTTTTTGGTTTTGCCGACCGGACTGGTGATAGGGAGTACGACCCGCCAGAAGCTGAGGCTTTTTTCAAATAAGCCGGCCAGATTTTCGGCGATGTTGAGTTGTTTCTGGCGTTTGTGCAGTTGATTGACGATCAGTGTGGCCTGAAAGCGGCTGATGGCGATATGGATAGGCGTGACAAATAAAGTGACGGATAAGATAACGATAGGCCCGATGATGGGGTCGAACAGCAAATCCAATATGCCGGCGGCCACTTCGGCAAACAGTACCAGCATAATGAGAAAACCGAGAATAATCAAAGTCGAGGCGTTACAGCGTTCTTTCCATATGGAAATGGCGGATTCGACTTCTTCGAATATCAGGTCGTCGATATTGCGGATATTTTTTTCCAGATTCGCCAGGATCCGGTAGGAACGGTCATTATTCAGATTGCTTATGCGCTGATCGATTACGCTGGTATTGCTGTTTTGTGACAGCACTATAAATTGGCCGGTATGGATGCCGAATTCGGTAAGCCGTCTTTGCCAGGCCGAAGCGATTTCAAGGCTTTTATGTGGTTCAAGGCTGATTTCCGAGTGGTCGATCACAAAAATAAACTTATTGGAGTCCTGCAAGGCGTTGATATCGGTCAGCAAATCGCCGATTAAATCGGTGTCAGCTTCGAATAAATCGGTAAAAACCAGCACCAAATCCGATATTTCTATGACATGCTTACGCAGCAGGGCCGTAACGGCGTTTTCGGTAGCCGGATTCAGAACCGGAGTATCGATAATCAGTTTGTTTTTCAGCAGGGCGCTATTGACCGTCAACAGTTCCAGATAAGTGTTGAGCCGGTTGCCTTCGCCGCTGGCGGCCTGCTCCATGTCGCGGCTGATCTGATAAAAAGGCAGGCGATGGTCGGCGTCCAGCGCCGTACCCGGCAAAGTGGCGGTCGTGGTTTGCGGCGTATATTGCAGCACCGTGAATTTGTGCCGGGACGAATACAGATTAACGCCCAGATAATGATTAATAAATTCCGATTTCGCCGGCGAATAGCCGCCCAAGGTGCTGATCAACGGCCACCATGAAGTTTTGCGCGCCGTGGTTTCATCGTTGTCTATCAGGCCTAACTCAAACTCCAGCTGATCCAGGTCTTGAAAAACCTTAGCCGTTTTTTGTAATACCGGGTCCGATGCGGCAAATTGTTTTTCCAGATTTATTAAATGTTTACTAACCGTTTTATCCATCATGAGAATTCAGCCTTTGGTTCTTGAGAAAGATTTTTTAGACGGCGGGAGTATACACCGGCGCCGTTTAAACGGAAAAATTCTATCCGCAAACAAATGCTTATTCCTTTATATTCAAATCCTTAAGTTTACGGGTCAAGGTGTTGCGTCCGTAGCCGAGCAATATGGCCGCCTCATGTTTCCGCCCATGAGTATGCGCCAGCGCGGCTTCGATCAATAGCGTTTCGATAACCGGAATCGCTTGTTTGGCAATGTCGATTTTTCCGGCGCTAAGCTGTTGTTTGACCCAATTATTGAACGCTTGTTCCCAATGACTGTTCTCCGTCGAGACGGCGCCTTCCTGGCTAGGCGCCGTTAATTCCGGCGGCAAGTCTTCAATATGAATTTCCCGGCCGGAAGCCATGACGGTTAACCAGCGGCAAATATTTTCCAGCTGCCTGACGTTGCCCGGCCATTTTAAACTGCTTAAAAATTGCTCGGCGTCCGGTTTCAGGGTTTTGATTTCGGTGTTGAGCTCCTTGGCGCTTTGATACAGAAAATGCCGCATTAGCAAGCCGATATCCTGACGCCGCTCCCGGAGCGGCGGAATGTGTATGCGGATAACATTGAGCCGATGAAACAGATCTTCCCGAAACCGGCCTTGCGCAACCAGGGTTTCCAGATTCTGGTGGGTGGCGGCGATAATGCGGACGTTGACTTTGACGGAGGCGTGGGCGCCGACCGGATAAAACTCGTTATCGGCTAAAACCCGCAACAACCGGGTTTGCAGTTCGGCCGGCATGTCGCCAATTTCGTCCAGAAACAAGGTGCCGTTATTAGCTTGCTCGAAGCGGCCGATACGGCGCGATTGCGCGCCGGTAAACGCGCCTTTTTCATGGCCGAACAGTTCCGATTCCATCAGATCCTTGGGTATGGCGGCCATATTCAGGGCGATAAAGGGTTGGGCGCCGCGCGGGCTGTGCCGGTGCAGGGCTTTTGCGACCAATTCCTTGCCGGTGCCCGATTCGCCGTTAATCAGAACGGTGATATGCGAACGCGCCAAGCGGCCGATGGCGCGGAAAACCTCTTGCATCGCCGGCGCTTCGCCGATAATTTCGGTGGTTTCCTCTACGGCTTCCGGGATGTGAACCGCGACGGTTTGTTGTTGTTTGCTGTGTATGCAAGCCCTTTGTACGGTTTCGACCACTTCGTTGACATCGAAAGGTTTGGGTAAATATTCGAATGCGCCGCCGTGAAAAGCGGAGACGGCGCTTTCCAAATCCGAATGCGCGGTCATGACGATCACCGGCAGATCGGCATATTGCCGCTGGATGTTTTTCAATAATTCCAGTCCGTCTATGCCCGGCATGCGGATATCGGTAATTAATACCTGCGGTAAAGCGGTTTGCAGCATTTTAAGCACGTCGGAAGCCAGGGCGAAGCTTTGGGTTTCGATCCCGGCTTTTTGCAAAGCTTTTTCCAGCACCCAACGTATCGATTTGTCATCGTCGACGATCCAGACCTTGTCAAGCTGTTGCATGGATTTTCTCCAGGGGCAGGTAAATGGAAAACACAGTGTGTCCCGGTTCGCTTTCGCATTCGATCAGACCGTTATGCTGATTAATCAATGATTGGGCAATGGATAATCCCAATCCGGTTCCTTCAGCGCGGCTGGTGATCATCGGGTAAAAAATTTGGTCCATCAGATCGGGTTTGATGCCCGGGCCGTTGTCGACGATATCGATTTTTATCGTCAGCTTATGGTGAGTGCGGCCTATCGTCATATGCCGGCAAATACGGGTCTTAATGAAAATTTCACCTTCATTTTGTATGGCTTGCACGGCGTTGCGGACTATATTCAACAGTGCTTGGATTAACTGATTTTTGTCCGCGTACAATTCCGGGATGCTAGGGTCGTAATCGGTTTGCAACAGGATGGCTTTGCTGGCTTCCACGGCGACCAGCTGCCGCACCCGCTCCAGCACTTCATGGATATTCAAAAAGCTTTTTTGCGCCGGTTTATTCGGGCCGAGCATTTTGTCCATCAAATCCTGCAGCCGGTCGGATTCGGCGATGATAATCTGAGTATATTCCCTTAGCTCCGGATCGTGCAGCTCCAGATCCAGAAGTTGCGCCGCGCCGCGCAGTCCGCCGAGCGGATTTTTGATTTCGTGGGCCAGGCCGCGCACCAACAGGCGGCTGGTGTTTTGTTGGGCGAGTAATTGTTCTTCCTTGGTTATCCGCAAATGCCTGTCGACTTGCTGCAGTTCGATTAAAATTTCATGGAGTTTGCCCTGATCGTGCAGCGGCGTCGCGCATAGATTAACGGTAATGGATTGATTCAGGCGCTCCAGAATCAACTCTCTATCCACCAACGGTTCGCCGAAATGCAGACGCTGTAACAGGTCGTCGAAAAACAGATTGTTTGAAGATTTAAGCAACTTGTAAAGGCTATTGCCAAGCAAATGCTTTGCGCTATCGGCCAGCAGAATTTCACCGGCCGGATTGATGTAGCGCAATTGCAAATCCTTATCGAATAACAGGATGGCTTCGTGAAGATGCTCAAGTATTTTTTTATACACAGTGATCATGGCGTGGGATGCTACTTTCGGATTAAGCAATTTATATACCAATGGAATGGGGGATATGGACTTTTCAGCGCATAACCGCTGCGATTGTAAATAAATCCGCTCCGATTGAATTTCAGAATGAATATTGCCCTGACGGCCGGGATTTTATGTCTTCAAACCCCGTCGAAGATTTTTTGACAGACGGTAGGTGGTCATGTTCGCGCATAGCGGCCGTTAATTTTATTGGTTTACTGCACAATTATAGTGCATTTAATAAAATATTTTGCGCCAAATTAGTGCGCTCACAAACGGATGGCGGCGCCGTTAAAGTCGCTCTCCAGAACTGAAATGGCGGCGTTGGGCGCAACCAAAGCGGCGCAAAATCCAGCGCCGGCCTGAATGTCAATGATTTTCCAATCCTCTCCGCGCCCATATTCGCCGGGTATCGTTGAAAATTGCGCGCCATTTTCCCATTCGACTTCGCACTGATTTAGCCCGATGCCCAGACCTCGGCCGACGGCTTTGACAAACGCCTCCTTTTGGGTCCAAAGCCGATAAAATAACCGTAGTTGCAAGTCCGCCGGCAAAGCCGCCCAGGCCGCGTATTCGTTGCCGGACATAATGCGGCCGGCCAGAGCGGGCAGGGCGGTTCTCGGTTTTACCGCTTCGATATCGACGCCGATATGTTCCAGATCGGCTAGGGCGATCAGCAATCGGTCGGCGGAATGGGAAACGTTGAAGTATAAGGGTAGTCCGCATAACGCCGGTTTGCCGTAAGGGCCGCTGGAAAACGCCAGCGAGGCGGGATCGGTCCGCAAACGCCCGGCCAGCAAAGTCCGCAGTATGCCGCGCCCCAGTATGAATCTATCGCGAAGTAGCGCGTTTTTAAACCTGCCGGCGCGTTCCAGCTCCTGATGATTTAACAAGGCTTGATAGGCCGGTAGTTGATGTTGATAGGCCCGCAGGTCGGCTCGCCAGATTTCGATTATGTGCATGGGCTCCAGCTTCTAATACGGGTCGGAGTACTTTTTATAATGCGGTTGGCCAGCCGGACGCCGGGCTAAACGACAATTCTGGCCGGGGAAATTTTTGCGGATAAAGAGAGGTTTCATGGCAGGGAAATATATCATATAACCCCATAATACTAACGTGGGTAATGAAGCTAGGTTAGGGTGGCCAAATGCAGTAATGTTGGCGATATAACCGCACCCGCGGAAGGCGTTAAAAAGAAACAGTATTCGGTTTTGGTTTATCCTCTTAATCAAAGAGCGGCCATAGGATATGAACCGAGGATTTTCAAAAATTCGACATTGTTTTGCAGCGAGTCTAGCGCTTTACTAACCAGCGCATCGTTCCTGTGGCCTTCGATATCGATAAAAGACACGGATTGCCATAAGGCCTGACGGAAGGGCCGGGACTCGATATGCTTCACTCTGATGCCGTGCTCGGCCAACGGCGCCATCACTTTATGCAAAGCGCCGGACTGATTGCCGGTAGAAATCAACATTGAGGTTTTATCCGCGCCGGTCGCTTCCGGCCGGCAATTACCGATAATAATAAAGCGCGTGGTATTGTCGGATTCGCCTTCCATATTTTTCCGTAACGCCCGCAAATCGGCAAATTCGGCGTCCGCCATGCTTGCAATGGCCGCTTCGCCGTCAGCCGGCGCCGCTTCGGCGTCATTGCCGGCCGCCGTGCAAAGCACATCAGGCAAATGATTATTCAGCCACTGCCGGCACTGCGCCATCGATTGCTGATGAGAAAAAATTTCGCTAATGTCCGCCTGCGATTGCAAATTACCATGCAAATTCTGTTGCACTCGCAATTCTACTTCGCCACAGATCTGTAATGGCGAGTCTATCAGCCGGCCCAGGGTATGCGAAATCGCGCCTTCGGCGGAGTTTTCCACCGGCGCCACGCCGAACTGGCAATTGCCGCTGTCCACGGCCTGAAAAATTTCAGCGATCGTCGCCACCGGCACACCCTTAACCGCATGCCCGAAATGTTTGAACACCGCCTGCTGGGAAAACGTTCCCGGCGGCCCCAGATAAGCAACTTCCATAGGCTGTTCCAGCGCCAGACAGGCCGACATGATTTCTCTGAATAAAAGAACGGCGGCCTCGGGCGGTAATGGGCCGGTATTGATGGATTTAATGCGCCGTAAAACTTGCGCTTCCCGGTCCGGGCGGTAAAAATTGCCGATTTCACCGGCGGCTTGCTTGGTATGCGCTACTTCCCGCGCACACTCGGCGCGCTGATTTAGCAAATCCAAAATCCGCCGATCGATGCCGTCTATGCATTCGCGCAATTCAGCCAGTGGGATGATGGGTTTCGTAGCGGGTCTATGGCTGCGTTCCAATTCCGCCATAAAATCGATCAGGGCGTCGATTACCAGTTTAAATTTTATCGTCATGGTCTTTATCTCCTTAATTTATAGCACGCATATTTATTCAGGCGTCATATTTTGGTATATAAGCGTATTTATTTTGCAATGGCGTCCGATGCGAAAAAAAGAAAGAAAAAATTTTAAAATCGAAATTTCGAAGCGCTCTTTAATGTAATTAGATTTCAGTTCGATGTCTGTCAGGTAATTAACTTAAAAACTGTTATCCGTATCACATTAATTTGAGTTCTATCCACAAGGCGGCATCGGGTTCGGTTCTCGCTTTACAACATCAATCTTCAATTTTTTCAAAGTTAACTTAAATAGTCCTTTATAACTTATCTCGATCAATAACCATGCCAACAGCGCCAAAACATACTGCTGAACGATAATCGTTTGTTTTATAAAGGAATATGCGTTCTATTGAGTTAATGAAAGTAGGTGAGTGCGCTTGCTTGGCGGTTAGGAGGACACGAAATATCATCACCGTTACGATATTTCGTAAACGGCCCGTTTTTGGCGGCTGAACAACGTCGCCTCAGCGCATTGTTATTTTGCGAAATCGGCGAGTTTAGGATACGGTATATACGAAAGAAATCGCCTCGTGCCGGGCGCTGGATAGTCGATACGGACTATATTTACGGAACGAGGAACAAATAAATAGGTGCGGTTTTTTAAGCAATTACATTTTTTTTCACAATTTGCCGCTAACCTATATGGATAAGCGTGAGCCGATACCCTTATTTGGGAGACTAAATCAGGTTTACCCCTTATACTATTTTGTAAAAATATTATTGTTTCATCGCATTCTAAGCACCATAAAAAAATGATCATTAAAGGATTTGTAGCTCTAGTTTTATTCGCCGCTCTATTAAGTGGTTGCCATCAACCGGAAACCGACAAGCATGAAGAAGCGCCCAAATATGAGGCGACCACACCGCTCCGCGAAGACGCTTCGGTCAAAAAAGAATACGTCTGCCAGATTCACGCCATTAGACATATTGAAGTCCGCGCTCTGGAAAGAGGCTACTTACAGGATATTTTCGTGGATGAAGGGCAATTGGTGACTAAGGGGCGCCCCTTGTTCAAAATCATGCCCAACATATATCAGGCGGAGCTTCAAAAAGCGCAAGCCGAAGCGAATAACATGAATATCGAGTATCTTAATACTAAAGGGTTGTCTGACCAAAATATCGTATCGCCCAATGAATTGGCCTTGGCGAAAGCAAAACTGGACAAGGCTAACGCGGAAGTGAAATTGGCGGAAACCCACCTGAGCTTTACCGATATCAATGCGCCTTTCGATGGGATTGTCGACCATCTGATGGCTAGAAACGGAAGCCTTCTCGACGAAGGCACGGAGTTAACAACATTGTCCGACATCAGCAAATTATGGGTCTATTTTAACGTGCCGGAAGCCGAATATCTAGATTATATGAAAATGCACAAAAATGACGACGCCCATGTGAAAGTGAAGCTAAAAATGGCGAACGGCGAGATTTTTAATCAAACCGGCGTCATAGAGACAATAGAAGCCGACTTCGATAATACCGCCGGAAATATCGAATTCCGCGCTACGTTCCCTAATCCGGACAGAATTCTCAGGCATGGGGAGACTGGAACGATTTTAATGGAGAAGCCCTACAAAAATGCATTGATCATCCCCCAAAAAGCGGTATTCGAAATCATGGATAAAACCTATGTTTACGTCATCAACCATGAGAACAAACTGGAGCAAAGACTAATTAAAATCGAAGCCGATATACCCCAACTGTTTATCATAAAAGAAGGCTTGCAGGACGATGACAAGATTTTGATCGACGGCTTACGCAAAGTGCATGCCGGAGAAGATGTGAAAATTGATTTAAGGCCACCCGAAAAGGTTCGCTCAGAGTTGAAATTGTATACCGAGTAACCATTTTTATAAGTGATCAGTCATGTTTAATGTATTTATCAAAAGACCGGTGATGGCGATTGTGTTATCGCTCGCGTTTCTTTTTATGGGGGTGTTGGAGATTCGAACCTTACCCATTGCCCAGTTTCCGGATATTGCGCCGCCGCGGGTCACGGTTGCGTTATCGTTTCCAGGCTCCAGCGCCGATGTACTGGTGAAATCGTCCCTGATTATGATAGAACGCGCCATCAATGGCGTGCCTGGCATGAGATACATCACTTCGGATGCGACCAGCGCCGGCGAATCGACTATTCAAGTGTATTTCAATCTGGGCGTCGATCCCAATATCGCGATGATTAACGTGAAGACGCGCGTGGATCAGATGATGAGCAGACTGCCCAAACTGGTGCAGTTGGAAGGCGTGATCGTGAACTTCGTTCAGCCCAGCATGCTCATGTACGTTAACTTGTACAGCAAAGAGAAAAACGCTGATCAGAAGCTTTTATTTAATTACGCCTACGTCAATGTTATCCCGGAAATTCAGCGCATCACTGGCATCGCCCAAGCAACAATATTGGGCGCCCGCCAATATGCGATGCGGATTTGGCTGAATCCGGACCGGATGCGGGCCTATAACGTCTCGGTAGACGAGGTGATGGACGCCATCGGCACTCAAAGCATTATCGGACGTCCCGGCCGGCTGGGCCAAAGCACGGGCATTGCCGCCCAGTCCAAAGAATATGTGCTGGTCTATAAAGGACGTTTCAACAAACCGGAAGAATATGGCGACATTATTATCCGGGCTACCCCGACAGGCGAGATTCTGCACATTAAAGACGTTGCCAGGGTCGATCTAAACAGCGAGTTTTATAATATTTACTCCGATAAGGACGGGTACCCTTCGGCGTCCATCGTGCTTAAGCAAAACTACGGCACTAATGCCCAAAAGGTTATAGAGGCCGTGAAGTTAAAATTGGAAGAGTTGAAAAAGTCGTTCCCCGAGGGCATGGAGTACGAAATCAACTACGATGTATCGAGATTCGTCGACGCCTCCATTGAAAAAGTCCTGCACACCCTGGCGGAAGCGTTCGTGCTGGTCTCCTTGGTGGTCTTTATTTTCCTGGGCGACTGGCGCTCCACCCTGATCCCGCTTCTCGCGGTTCCGGTTTCGCTGATCGGGGCGTTCGCCGTTATGTCGGCATTCGGGCTTTCGATTAACCTGATTACCCTGTTTGCCTTGGTGTTGGCCATCGGTATTGTGGTCGATGACGCGATTGTGGTGGTCGAAGCGGTGCATGCGAAAATGGAGGCCGAACATTGCACCCCTTATGTGGCTTCCAGAAAAGTGTTGGGGGAAATTGGCGGCGCCATTGTGGCGATCACGCTGGTCATGGTGTCGGTGTTCATCCCAATTGCGTTTATGTCGGGGCCGGTCGGCGTATTTTACCGGCAGTTCGGTATCGCCATGGCGTCGTCGATCGTCATTTCGGCGATCGTGGCGTTATCGCTTTCCCCGGTGCTGTGCGCGATGATCCTTAAAAACACCCATGGACAACCGAAACGGAAAACACCGGTCAGTCTTTTCATTGACGCATTCAACGCCGTTTTTGAAAAGGTAACGGGCCGATATATTAAATTCCTCGATGCCGTCGTCATGAGGCGGCTTCTAACGATTTTGATTTTAGGCGGATTTTCCTTCGGTATTTATTCCGTAAGTTTAACCTTGCCGTCAGGTTTTATTCCGGGCGAAGACCAAGGCATGATTTATGCGATTATCCAGACGCCGCCCGGTTCAACCATCGAAGTGACCAACAAAGTGGCGCGGCAACTGGAAGAGATAGCCGAAAAAATTGACGGCGTGCAATCGGTTTCTTCGTTAGCCGGCTATGAAGTACTCACCGAAGGACGCGGTTCGAATGCCGGCACCTGTATCATCAACCTGAGTGATTGGTCTCAGCGTAAACATTCCGTTCAGGATATCATCAACATACTGGAGGAAAAAACCCATGACATCGGCGCAATCATCGAGTATTTCCAACCCCCGGCGGTACCGGGTTACGGCGCGGCTTCGGGCTTGGCGTTCCGCTTATTGGACAAGACCATAGATACGGATTATTTCGAGTTCGACAAAATTAACCATACGTTCATGGATGCGATGCGCAAACGCCAAGAGCTGACCGGATTATTTACCTTTTATGCGGCCAATTACCCGCAATACGAACTGGTTATCGACAATAAACAGGCCATGCAAAAAGGGGTTACCATCGACAAGGCCATGAATAACCTGGACATTATGATCGGCAGCACCTACGAGCAGGGCTTTATTCGTTTCAATAACTTTTTTAAGGTCTACGCTCAGGCCTTGCCCGAATTCCGGCGCTTTCCCGAGGATGTGTTGAAGTATTTCGTGAAAAACGACAAGGGAGAGATGGTGCCTTATTCTTCCTTTATGACCATGAAGAAAACCCAAGGTCCGAACGAGATCACACGTTATAACCTCTACAATTCCGCCGCTATTCGCGCCGAGCCGGCAGCCGGGTATACCACCGGCGCCGCCATCAAGGCCATCCAGGAAGTCGCCGCTGAAGTTTTACCGAAAGGGTTTGACGTCGCCTGGGAAGGCTTGTCGTTTGACGAAGCCCGGCGGGGTACTGAAGCGGCAGAGATTTTCGTGGTCGTTATCGTGTTTGTCTATCTGGTGCTGGCGGCGCAATACGAAAGCTTTCTCTTGCCGTTAATTGTTTTATTTTCGCTGCCCCCCGGTATTTTCGGCGCTTTCTTCCTGCTGAAAGCATTGGGTCTGGCCAACGATGTCTATTCCCAATTGGGGCTGGTGATGTTAATTGGTTTGCTCGGCAAAAACGCGGTATTGATTGTGGAGTTCGCGGTGCAGAAGCAAGCCCAAGGCATGTCTGTTAAAGATGCGGCGATTGAGGGCGCGAAAGCGCGGTTTCGCCCAATCTTGATGACCTCCTTTGCGTTTATAGCCGGCTTGATACCTTTAGCGATGGCGACAGGGGCGGGGGCGGTCGGTAACAGAACCATAGGCACTTCCTCTCTGGGCGGCATGCTGTTCGGCACCGTGTTCGGCGTTATTCTTATTCCAGGGCTTTATTACATTTTCGCTAAAATGATAGAAGGTAAGTCGTTAATTAAAAACGAAGACCTTGATCCTTTAACCGAAACTTACCACTACGGTGTGGATGACGATGACAAAGAATAAAGTTTTGCATCTAATAGCGTTATTCATGGCGGGGCTATTGTTGCAGGCCTGCGGCATTCCGGAATTGACAACCAAGAAAGAAGATACCCGTCTTCCCGATAATTTTAAACCGGGCCTTTCGGAAGAGACAAATGCGGCCACTATTAAATGGAAGGATTTTTTTGAAGATGCGAATTTAGTCGGTTTGATTGACATAGCGGTCGCTAATAACAAGGAAATTAATATGATGCTGCAACGCATAAACGTTGCGGAAAACGAGATTCAAGCGCGTAGAGGGGAGTATTTGCCGTTTGTTAAGTTCGGCGCGGGAGCGGATGGCGAAAAAACCGGCCAGTATACGCGAGACGGCTCGGTCGAACAAAATCTGCAAATAGCGCCAGGCCAGGCATTCCCTACGTTCTTGGCCGATTACCGGTTTGGGCTGTTTTCGACCTGGGAAATAGACATTTGGAAAAAGCTGAGAAACGCGTCGCAGGTGGCCGTGCTGGAGTTCATGGCGACTAGTGAAGGTAAAAACTTTTTAGTGACTAATCTGGTCGCCGAAGTTGCGCACTCGTACTATGAACTGATTACCTTGGACAACCAACTCGAGAATTTGGAGCAAAATATCGCCATTCAGCAACATGGTTTGGAGATGGTAAAGCAATTACAGCAGTTTGCCAGAACCAGTACCCTTGCCGTCAAACGTTACGAAGCTGAAGTAGCGAAAAACCAAAGCAGAAGGTTTGAGTTTAAGCAGCAGATTACCGTCATTGAAAATCGCATCAATTTCCTGTTAGGCAGAACGCCGCAGCCTATCCAGCGCACTTCGACCGGTTTTATGGAAATCAAGCCAAAATTTATCGACACGGGCATTCCGTCGCAGTTGCTGCAAAACAGGCCTGACATCCGGAAAGCGGAGCTCGAGCTGACGGCGGCTGCATTAAATATAAAGGTGGCTAGAGCTAATTTCTACCCATCCTTTGGCATAAGAGCCGGAATAGGATTTGACGCATTCGATTTTAAATATCTGCTAACGACGCCAGAGTCATTAGCGGCAAATGTCGCTGGCGATTTAGTGGCGCCGCTGGTAAATAAGAACGCCATCATTGCGCAATTTAAAAACTCGAACGCCAAACAGATACAGGCGGCATTTGAATACGAGCAAAGCATTATCAACGCTTACGCCGAAGTAGCTAATCAAATTGCAAACATAGATAATCTGGATAAAAACTATACGCTTAAAAGAAAACAAGTGGACGCGCTCGTCCAATCGATCGATGTAGCTAACCAGCTATTCAAATCCGCACGTACCGACTACCTGGATGTGTTATTGACTCAAAGGGACGCCTTGGAAGCCAAAAAAGACCTGATTGAAACGAAACAGAAGCAAATTATCGCCATGGTGGATCTATATAAATCGCTTGGCGGAGGTTGGCGCTAGTTGCAGGATTCCAGAACTCGGTAATAAAACCTTAATCCAAACGGTAGTAAATCAGTTTAAAATTGGCCTGGCTAAACTGTTTATTTCGGCTATGCTAATCTATAAGCATGTATAAAAAACAAACCCACGAAATACGGTATGCAAAAAAGCGTTCCTGAATCTCGTAGGTTGCTTGACGTCATCTTCCGTTCGCCGGTCCTGCTTATTAAAACGGCAAAATACATAGACCAATTGCCGCCGGTAAAGCTCCGCTACGTTTTTTTAGCCGGGCTTTGGAAATTAGGCTGTTTAGCTGGAGTGTCCGCGCTTAATAGGAGTGCGATATTGCATTTTATGGAGCTCCGTTAAACAATAAATCATCCATTAATTTCCAGTAGATTCTGGTTATGAAAGATAATAGAAAATTATTTCAAGTTCGTTTGCTGGAACGAGTGAACGAGTTATTCAAAAACGGCCGCTATCAGGATGTAATTACTTTGATAGAAGGGACGCAGATAAAAAACATTCAGGCGTATAACGTTGCCGGAATTTGCGCCGTTCAATTGAGGCTAATGAAAAAAGCCGAATTTTTCTTCCGTGAAGTTGTTTCCTTAAACCCCGATCTTGCCGAAGCGCACAATAACCTTGGTAATGCGCTGAAAGAGCTAAAACGTTTCGATGAAGCAAAAGAATGCTATTTGAAAGCACTCTCTTTAAATTCCTGCGCCGAAAAGTCCTACCATAACCTTGGCCTTATACTTAAGGAGCAGCGCCGTTACGATGAAGCGGAACATTATTATCGTCAGGCGCTATTAATAAAACCCGATTACGCCGAGGCGGAATTAGGCATGAGTGAATTGCTGTTAACCCGCGGAAAGTTTGAAGAGGGCTGGAAACTGCATGAAGCCCGCTATAAACGCTATGGCGCGGCAAGCATAAAAAATACCCGTGCGCCGATACATTTGCCGTTCCCGCAATGGCAAGGGCAAGCTTTGACCGGAAAATCGATTTTGTTATGGAAAGAACAAGGTCACGGCGATGAAATTCAGTTCTGCCGTTATACCTCCGAACTCAAAAAACTGGGCGCAAAACGGATAACCCTGGTTTGCAAGGAGCCGCTTCGGAAGTTGTTTATGAGCTTGGATAATGTTGACTTGGTTACCGCGGAAGACGAAGTAGATAAAATTCCCGCTCATGATTTCTGGACTCTTTTATTAAGTCTGCCTTTATTTTGCGAAACCCGCCTCAATAATATTCCCGCCGATTTACCTTATCTTTATGCGTCCGCAACTCAGGTCGAACATTGGAAGACGCGTATCCCCGCAACAGGATTCCGGATAGGCTTGGTTTGGAAAGGCGCCAGCGGCCACAAAAACGATGCTAATCGTTCAATTCCAAGCCTTAAGCATTTGGCCCCCTTGTGGAGCATCCCCGGCGCCGTATTTATTAGCTTACAGAAAGAAAACGGAGAAGAGGAGGCGCTTTCGCCGCCCGCTGGGCAATCGCTGATAGTGCTCGGAACGGATATTAACGATTTTTCCGATACCGCGGCTATCATAACTCTACTTGATCTGGTAATCAGCGTCGATACGGCCATAGCGCATTTGGCGGGCGCATTAAATAAACCTTGCTGGGTGCTTTTGCCGGCTGTCGGAACCGACTGGCGTTGGTTGCATGACCGCAAAGACTCGCCTTGGTATCCGAAAATAATGCGGCTGTTCAAACAGGAAGCCGTGGACGATTGGGAGAGCGTGGTCGGAAAAGCCGCGCATGAATTGGAGCGTATGCTGCAAACTTATGGATAGTCCCCAACCCGCGCGGCGCTATATATGGAGCTCCGCATGAAATTGCCCGGAATTTCAACGAGCGCTAGGGCGGGGGCATTTTATTCAAGCCGCCGTCGATTATGTCCTGCTTTTCGGCGTTGGAAATATTTTCGGCGGCGCCGGGAATATGCCTACGCCAAACGCCTCGGTATATACGAAAGATAGCTTTGCTTATCCGTGTCATTTGCTTGTTGCGCACGCATAGTATATATGTTATTTTTGAAAAAAATCTCCGTTAACTACTGAATAAAAAAGTAACCACTATGAAACCGGAAGAATTTGTCCAAGATTTATCAAAAGAAGGAATAGCTTTGATTCCGCAAATCACCAGCATCGGCTTTAAATTGCTAGGCGCGATATTGTTGTTTGTCATTGGCCGCTGGCTGATTAAACTGGCGTTGAAAATGATGGACGCCGCTTTTGCCCGGCAACATTTTGACAAGACTTTAATTAGCTATATAAACTCCTCGGTTTCTGTTGGCTTAAACGTTATTCTGCTGGTGGTGTTGTTAGGTTATTTCGGTGTCGAGACTACATCCTTCGCGGCGTTGATCGCCGCAATCGGCATCGCTATTGGAGCGGCCTGGGCGGGCTTGCTGTCCAATTTTGCGGCGGGACTGTTTCTCATTGTGCTGCGGCCGTTCAAAGTGGGCGATTTTATTAGCGCTGGCGGTATAATTGGAACAGTTAAGGAAATCGGCTTGTTCGCCAGCGCCATCAACACACCGGATAATATTTTGACCCTGATCGGTAACAATAAAATATTGTCGGACAATATCCAAAATTTCACCGCAAATTCATACCGCCGCGTCGAGCGCACGGCGCAGCTCGCTCATGGCGTTGATCCTAAGGACGCCATTATCCGCCTGAAAAACAGCTTGGGCAACATTCCTAATGTGCTGGCCTCGCCGGCCCCGGAAGTGGAAATTCTAGAATTCAACCTGCATGGCACCGTGCTTGCCGTGCGTCCTTTTTGCCATAACAATGATTATTGGCAAGTGTATTTCGATACTAACCAATTAATAGCCGCTGAATTCAGCAGCGCGGGCTACCCGGCGCCGGAAGAGCATGTGGCGATGCGGCAATTAAGCCATTGATGGGCCAAACACGGTTAATGCCGAAGTTGTAAATCCAGCGCCAATTCGGTAGGGCGGGTTGTAACCCGCCATGGCCGCTTGATCAAATAACGGCTTGGCGGGTCAACCCGCCCTACACAGATTGGCTGTAGCTTTAGCCCGGCCTCCATGCCGGTCAAACCTCTGCTAGGCGCTCCGGTCTATACAAAGGGAGAGGGAGGAGGCCATCTTAACCTTCTGGCAATAGCGCCAAAGCACTATTTATTTAGTAATATAAATGCGTTTACCGACCAGATTGCCGCTTAATAGACTTCATGTTAAAAACTGTTGTAAACTATCAGGCCGGCGGCAGGTTAGCCGCGATAAAAATACTAAAATTTTTGCGTTAATTAATTTAACTGACGGGTTAAATTCGCGGGATGCGTTCAACGCCGAAACTTTAACTTAAAATAAAGCTCATTATTCAGACAGTCTTTTTTCGAGGGCGATAAATTGGAACTCAGTGGCGGACAAATTCTTGTCCAGTGTCTTAAAGACGAAGGCGTCGAGTTTATATTCGGCTACCCGGGCGGCGCGGTATTGCATATCTACGACGCCATTTTCCACCAGGATGCGGTCAAGCATATTCTGGTGCGCCATGAACAAGGCGCGACTCACGCCGCCGACGGTTATGCGCGCGCGACCGGCAAACCCGGCGTGGTGCTGGTGACTTCCGGCCCCGGCGCCACCAATGCGGTGACCGGCATAGCCACCGCTTATCTGGATTCGATACCGATGGTGATTATCTCCGGGCAAGTGCCTTCGCCAGTGATAGGCAGCGACGCTTTTCAGGAAGTCGATACGGTCGGCATCACCCGCCCCTGCGTTAAACATAATTTTCTGGTGAAAGATGTTACGCAATTGGCGGAAACCATTAAAAAAGCCTTTTACGTGGCCGCTACCGGCCGCCCCGGCCCGGTTTTGGTGGACATACCCAAGGATATTACCGACCCGAACATCAAAACGGCTTACCATTATCCGAAAAAAATCAGCATGCGCTCCTACAATCCGGTGCTGATCGGACACAAGGGGCAGATTAAAAAAGCCGTGGAAATGCTGCTGGCCGCCAAGCGTCCGATTGTTTACGCCGGCGGCGGCGTGATTCTGGGCGAAGCGCACCAAGAACTGATCGAACTGACCCGCATGCTCGGCTATCCGATTACGATGACCCTGATGGGGCTGGGCGCTTATCCGGCCACCGATGGGCAATTCCTCGGCATGCTGGGCATGCACGGCACGTATGAGGCCAATATGGCCATGCATGAAAGCGATGTGATCCTGGCGGTAGGCGCGCGTTTCGACGACCGGGTCACCGGCAAGCTGACCGAATTCTGCCCGTATGCGAAAATTATTCATATCGATATCGACCCGGCCTCTATTTCCAAAACCGTAAAAGTGGACGTGCCCATCGTCGGCGACGTGAAACCGGTTTTGACGCTGATGATGGAGCTGATTAAAGAAGGCAAACATAAGCCGGAAAAAACCGCTTTGCAGGATTGGTGGAAACTGATCCAAAGCTGGCGCGACGTCAAATGTTTGGAATACGATCGCGCCAGCGCGGTCATCAAACCGCA
This sequence comes from Methylomonas sp., assembly GCA_050015235.1. Taxonomy (GTDB): domain Bacteria; phylum Pseudomonadota; class Gammaproteobacteria; order Methylococcales; family Methylomonadaceae; genus Methylomonas. The sequence continues at coordinate 17,894 of JBEKBU010000002.1, forward strand.
ATACGTGGTCGAGCAGCTATATCAAGTCACGCGCGGCGACGCTTACATTACTTCCGACGTCGGCCAGCATCAAATGTACGCCGCCCAGTTTTATAATTTCGATAAACCCCGGCGCTGGATCAATTCCGGCGGACTGGGCACCATGGGCTTCGGTTTGCCGGCGGCGATCGGCGTTAAACTGGCTTTTCCGGAGGCGGACGTGGCCTGTATTACCGGTGAGGCCAGCATCCAGATGTGTATCCAGGAGCTGTCGACGGCTTTGCAATACCATGCGCCGGTGAAAATTATCAATCTGAATAACCGTTACATGGGCATGGTCAGGCAATGGCAGGAATTTTCCTATCAAAGCCGTTATTCGCAATCGTACATGGACACCATCCCCGATTTCGTGAAACTGGCGGAAGCTTACGGCCATGTCGGCATGCTGATAGAGAAACCGGAAGACGTACGCGGCGCCCTGGAAGCCGCTTTCGCCATGAAAGACCGCACCGTATTCCTGGATTTTATTACCGATAGGACGGAAAACGTTTATCCCATGATCGAAGCAGGCAAAGCCCATCACGATATGAAGTTGCGCGTCGCGCCCGGTACGCCGGTAGACAGGGAGTTGTCCTGATGCGGCATATTATTTCCATATTGATAGAAAACGAATCCGGGGCATTGTCCCGCGTCTCCGGGCTGTTTTCGGCGCGCGGCTATAACATCGAATCGTTGACGGTGGCGCCTACCGAAGATCCCAGCTTGTCGCGCATGACGCTGGTGACGCGCGGCAACGACGACATTATCGAGCAGATCACCAAACAGCTGAATAAACTGATAGACGTGGTGAAACTGATCGACTTGGCGGAATCGGCGCATATCGAACGCGAACTGATGCTGGTCAAGATAAAAACCACGCATGACAACCGCGAGGAAGTCAAACGCATGGTCGATATTTTCCGCGGCAAAATCATCGACGTCACGCCCGCCAGCTATATTGTCGAAATGACCGGCCAATCCAGTAAACTGGACGCTTTTATCCAGGGTTTCGAAGACGGCAGCATTATCGAAGTCGTGCGTTCCGGGCCGACCGGCATTTCGCGCGGCGAAAAAGGTTTACACCTCTAAAATTTTAACACTTACCCAGCAACGAGAGAATCTATGCAAGTTTATTACGATAAAGACGCCGATCTGTCTATCATCAAAAGTAAAAAAGTAGCCATAATCGGTTACGGCTCGCAAGGCCATGCGCACGCCAACAACCTGAAAGAATCCGGCGTGGATGTGGTGGTGGGTTTGCGCCCCGGCTCTTACTCGGTCGCTAAGGCGACCGCCAGCGGCCTGACCGTGAAAGACGTCCCGGAAGCCGTCGCCGGCGCCGATGTGGTGATGATTTTAACGCCGGACGAGTTTCAGTCCCAGCTCTATAAAACCGAAATCGAGCCCAATATCAAGCAAGGCGCGGCTTTAGCTTTCGCGCACGGCTTTTCTATCTTGTACAATCAGGTGGTTCCGCGCCACGATCTGGACGTGATCATGATCGCGCCAAAAGCGCCTGGCCACACGGTGCGCTCCGAATTCGTCAAAGGCGGCGGCATACCGGATTTGATCGCCGTGCACCGTAACGTATCCGGCATGGCGAAAGAGCTGTGTTTGTCATACGCCTCTGCTATCGGCGGCGGCCGTTCCGGGATTATCGAAACCACTTTCCGCGACGAAACCGAAACCGATTTATTCGGCGAACAGACCGTGTTGTGCGGCGGCGCGGTCGAACTGGTGAAAGCCGGTTTCGAGACGTTGACCGAAGCGGGTTATCCGCCGGAAATGGCTTATTTCGAATGCCTGCACGAATTAAAGTTGATTGTGGATTTAATGTATGAAGGCGGTATCGCCAACATGAATTACTCCATATCCAACAACGCCGAGTACGGCGAATACGTCACAGGCCCTAAAGTCATCAACGCCGAAAGCCGCAGAGCCATGAAACAGGCGCTGGATAATATCCAGAAAGGCGAATACGCCAAACAATTCATATTGGAAGGTCAGACCAATTATCCGGAAATGACAGCCAAACGCCGTTTGAACGCCGAACATCCGATTGAACTGGTCGGCGCTAAATTGCGGGCGATGATGCCGTGGATTAAAGCCAACCAAATTGTCGACAAAAGTAAAAACTAAACGCCGGATTAAAAGCCCGTCTCCGGCGGGCTTTTTTACATGACCGCCGGGATGGCGGACGTAATGCGGGCCGTGTTGAATATCATAATAATTAATGTAGCGCTATGAACCAAACGCCACCCCGTCACCGCGGCATTTATTTGCTGCCGAATTTATTTACCACCGGCGCGATGTTCGCCGGTTTCTATGCGATGACCTCCGCGATTAACGGCCGTTTCGAAACGGCGGCGATTTCCATGTTTATCGCCATGGTGCTGGATGGCCTGGACGGCCGGGTAGCCCGGCTTACCAATACCCAAAGCGAATTCGGCGTCGAATACGATAGCTTGTCCGATATGGTGTCTTTTGGCGCCGCGCCGGCCATCGTCATGTATTTATGGGTGTTATCCAGCATGGGGCAAGCCGGATTGTTCGCCGCTTTCGTGCATATGGCCGGCGCCGGGCTAAGGCTGGCGCGCTTCAATACTCAGGTGGAAGTCGCCGATAAACGTTATTTTCAAGGATTACCGAGTCCGGCGGCGGCGGCTATTTTGGCGGGCGGGTTATGGTTTTGCACAGAAAACGGCTACGAAGCCGCCAACGTTAAATATTTAGCGCTGCTTCTGCCTATCGCCACCGGCTTGTTGATGGTCAGCAACTTCCGCTATTCCAGCTTCAAGGAAATCGATTTAAAAAATAAAGTGCCGTTTATCGTGGCGATTATCACCATGCTGGCGGTCGCTTTCATATTGGCGCAACCGCAACGCATGCTGTTTTTGATTTCTGTCGCCTACGCCGGCTCGGGCCCTGTAATCACCCTGGTGCAACGAAAAAAACGTATGCAGAGCCGGAAATCCTAAACAACGTCTTAATGCTATGGATTTATGCGATTAATAGGCAACATTATTTGGTTTCTGTTCGGCGGCCTGTTCATGGGCCTGGCGTGGTGGTTGGCCGGCGTGATGGCTTTTTTGACCATAGTCGGCATCCCTTGGGCGAGATCGTGTTTTGTTATCGGTACGTTTTCATTTTTTCCGTTCGGCAAGGAAGCGATCAGCCGCAAGGAGCTGTATGGAGAAGACGATTTGGGTACCGGTTTCCTGGGCTCCATCGGAAATGTCATCTGGTTTTTATTGGCCGGAATCTGGTTGGCGATAGGCCATATTATGTCGGCCGTCATGAACTGCCTAACCATTATCGGGATTCCGTTTGCCGTGCAACATATAAAATTGGCCGCCATCGCGCTGGCGCCGGTCGGCAAGACGGTAGTGACGGTCGAAGTGGCCGAAGCGGCCCGGAAAGCCAACGCCGAAGCGATAGTGGCGGCGGGGCGGAAATGATATAACAGTTCCAATTGTTCGATTGGTGTGTAGGGTGGGCGGGTAATTCCCACGCGTTTAGACTTTGAATCCAGCGTGAGCATTACATGCCCACCCTGGATTGTTGCACGCTGAATTGTCGGCTGACTTAGTTGAAGAATTTAGCTAATCAGGAAATATTTTAAATTTCGGAACAAATGCGCCTATTATTCAGAACACGCCGCTAATTGCCCGAATAAAAAAGCTGGGATGCGTTGTTCCAGCCAATAAACCGGTTTTAGCGGATTTTCCCCGCCGATAAATCCGACATGCCCGCCGCCGCCGGTGACTTCCAACGCCACGCTCGCGGACAGCTCGGACACATCCGGCAGGATGGAGGCGGGTAGAAACGGATCGTCCTCGGCCTGGATGATTAAGCTGGGTATACGAATGGATTTTAAATATTGCCGGGAGCTGCTTTGCCGGTAATAATCCGCCGCGTCTTTAAATCCGTACAGTTTCGCCACCACTTGCCCATCGTACTCCCAAAACGAGCGGATGGCGGACAGATCGCCCAACGCCTTGATTTTTTCGGCTTCGGCATGCAGCTGATGGCGGCGCAAATGCGCTTCCTTAGCGGCTAAATAACGGCGTAAATCCTTGATTAACAGATTCCTATAGATCCTGGAAAAGCCCTGATCCAGATAAGTCGCGCATGCGTCGAGTTGCAATGGAGCGGAAACCGCGACGGCGGCGAATAATTTCACGTTGTCTCCTTGTTCGCCCAGCCATTTCAACAACACGTTGCCGCCCAACGAAAACCCGGCGGCCGCCAATGGCCGTAGCGGATAGCGGCTGCGTAGCGTGCGGTAGAGGAAATCCAGATCGGCCGTGTCGCCGGAATGATAACAGCGGGCGGTATTGTTGCAAACGCCGCCGCAGCCGCGAAAATTTAACGCGGCGCTGCTGAAACCGCTCCGTAATAATGCGGCTTGCAGGCCGGCGATATATTGCGAGCGCGCGCTGCCGGTCAAACCGTGCAATAAAATCACCAAAGGGAGCCAGACATGACCGTAGTAATCGATATCCAGCACGTCGTTATCCGGGGTAGACAGGCGCTCCCGGCGCACGGCCAGCGCCGGCGGCCGCCGGAACAAGGCCGGATAGATGGTTTGTAAATGGCCGTTGTTTAGCCAGCAGGCGGGTTGGAAATCCATCATGGAAGGTTGTTACCAAACTGTCGATTTTCGACTATTATATTTTAAAGCGGCTTTTTTAATGATAAGCATTGAAAATTTGCTCGTAAACCACTATAAATGGATCAAGCGCGGCAAAATTTTTGTCCGCGCGGCCGATAAGATAGCCATTGATTAAGCGGAGTCCCCACATGCCATTAGTATCGATAGAAGCGTTGCTGAGAACCCTAGCCGAGCAGCAAGACGAGATCACTGAACTCAGGGAACAGGTGACGGAGCTGGAATACCGCTTGGAAAATCATAATACGGAAATGCTGACTCAGGAATTGGAGAAAATGCTGGACGGCCATGCTAATCAAACCGGCGGCTCTATTATTGCATCGATTGAAATGCATTGACGTTTAGGCGATTAGATTTGGAAATTTGAGACGGGGGGGCTAAACCGGAGTCACCGCAACGCCAGCGTGAAATGGTTCGTCCGTTTGCCCATGCGATTATGTCGATCTTGCGGTAATATTCAACTTAGGAATTTTTTAGGGCTTTGTGCATAACCATAAACACCTTCAGGTTTATGGTTAGACCGAACAAATATGTTAGCCGGTCTTGCCCTCGTTTTTAAGTTTCCATTTCATCGTTACTTGCATTTGCGCTTCACCGCTTAATTTAACCAGTACCGCTCCCGCTTCTGAACCCAGTTTAATGGCCAGTTGAACTTCCAGTTCTTCGGGTTTAAGGTGATCCTCCAGATTTTGTATCCCAGCAACAACTTGCATGGCGCAATTCTTAACCAATTTAACCCCGCTGCCGAATACGCCTTCAGCGTGTATTAGCGCATCGGCGACGGCATTGCCGCGCATTGCCCGGCTGTTATCCTGAGCTTGCGGGTTGCTTTCTATAAAGATAGTGATTTCTTCTCCGTTAATTATTTCCGTGCTTTTTATAATGGACATTTCTTTTTCTCCTTAAACATATCGCCGCTACGCGGCTTTATTTCTTCGATAACCCAGGCGCAAACTGTTTAGACGCTTTTTTAACAAGTTCATTATCGGGATAATCATGTGAGGCTTTGTTGAATAGCTCCGTGGCTTGTTTTTGTTTACCCGTGGCCCATAACACTTCGCCCAAATGCGCTATGTTTCCGGCGGCATTTACTTCGGTCATATCGGAAGCTTTTGCATGGGATTTTTGTAAATAGTCCAGGGCTTCCTGGTTGTTGCCCATTTTGTAAGCGGCCCAACCCATATTGTCCAAAATTCCGGCGTCTTCCGGTTTTAAAGCCAATGCTTGTTTAAGTAATTGATAGGCTTCCGGGTAGTGCTGGGTCAGGTTTGCAAGGTCATAACCGACTTGATTAAGCTGGCCAACATTTTGTTTGTCCACCTTTTCAGAAGCCTGGATTAAATCACGTTCCAAGGCTTCGTTATTGCCAGCTTGATAGGCGAATTCGGCGCGGATTACAAGCGACTCGACATTTGCCAAAGGCAAAGCAAACAAGCGGCGCTGAATCTCGGCGGCTTTTCCGGGTTGTTGATTTGCTTTTAGCAAGTCAGCATATTCAATAAAAATTGAAATTGAATCTTTCTGTAGTTGTTGATTATCCGGGTTTTGCTTTAACGACTTTTCGCTCAAGTCCATGGCGTTTTCAAAGGCGGTTAGCGCTTCGGGCCCTTGATTTAAGCTTGTGTGCAGTTGCGCGTTTTGGTGGAAACCGCGTATTGCGCTTTCTTGAATCGCTACGTCGTCGGGATAGGCCCGCATTAAAGGATTGCCTATGATATCGGCTTCCCGCTGTGCTTGTAAAGCGGATGGTAGGGCTTTTTGCCGGTATAAGGTTCCCTCCAAAGCAAGGTAATCTTGCCACAAGGCTAGCGACGTACGTTTTTGTTCTGCTTTATCGTTAGCGAATTGCAGCTGGTCCGCGTAAGGAAATTGATACAGCAACAGCTTGCCCGACGTTAAAGGCACTGCCAGTGCGCATGTTTTCAGACAGCGGAAGTCAAAGTCCCACATCGGAACGGGTGGATACGGAATTGTAGGGAGACGTAAATTTAATAATTCATTGCGTTTATCCAAGTTCCATAGCTTGACATTGGCGTCGGCGCTAACGGTGGCCAACAGCAAACTGTCCGGCGCGAAAATAGATTTCCATACGGTGCTTTCATGTCCAACTAAATTGTATTTAAGCCGATTATTTTGAGTGCTATAAACATTGACTATTCCGCCGCGTCCAACCGTGCTTATTAGTTGATTATCGGGGCTAAAGCTTGACCACATGAGTTCATCGTTGGCTTTAGGAAGTTCCGCGAATAGACTAGGAGAGGCGCCGGCCGGTAAGTTCCAAAGCCTTGTCAAGCGATCTGAAGTACCATTGCTCAATAATCGTGAGCCATCATTATTAAAACTAACAACTACTTTTCTTTCGCAATCCGCGCCTTGACACTGAGTATGCGCATCGATAGATTCCTGTTTTTCCGTGGCTAACTCAAATAAACCGATAGTGCCGTCATTGCCGCCAGTAGCAATGGTTTGGCGGTTAGGCGAAAAGGCGATCGTGTTTATAGCGTCCTTTCCTGTTAAAGTTTTTTCAAGTTGTAGGACCATTTCTTGATCAAGTCGAGCGTTTTGTTGTGGAGAAAACACGCGCCAGATTTTAGCTGAGTGATCGGAACTTCCCGATGCTAATAAATTACCTTCAGTATTAAAAACCAGCTGATTTATGTCGCTTTTATGGGCATTTTGTTGTTGCCATAAAATGCGTCCCGTCGCCATGTCATAGCAACGTAAAGCGCCATTGGCGAATCCAACGGCAATAAAGCGGAGATCGGGCGAGATAGCATTTGCGGCTAGCTCTTCGTGTAAATCAATGCTTAGTTGATAAGGCAAGGCTAAAGACCAACGCCGCACGGCGCCATCCTTACCGGCGGAAAAAAGCTGGTTGGCGTAGATTGCAAGACTCATTGTTCCCGCTTCATGGCCTTGCCACAGACGTAAAGTGACGCCCGATTCACTATCCCATAATCTGATCGTTCGATCAAAACTCCCTGAAAGTATATAAGCGCTATTTGCCAAAAAACGCGTAGAACTTACCAGATTTTGATGTCCGGTTAATACGCGAATCGTTTGAGCTGTTGCTATATCCCATAAACGCAGGGTTTTATCAGCGCTTGCGGTTACTAGCATTTTACCGTCCGCGGTAAAAGCCGCCTCTTCAACTTTGCCCGTATGCCCTGTGAAAATCCGCAAGGGCTTACCTGTAGCCACTTGCCAAATAATCGCCGTGCCATCATAAGACGCACTGACTAAAGAGTCGCCATTTGCGCTAAAGTTAAGGCCATTTTCCGCAATATTTCGGGTATGTTGGCTCAATGTGGCCTTGGCTTTGCCACTGGCCAATTCCCATAAGGTAATGTCGCCATCGGTTCCGCCGCTGGCCAGAATCCCGCCATCGGGACTGATGGCTATAGCCGAAACTTCATCTGGGGCAGGCAAGGTATTTTGTAAAGTGAAATGATTGTCTTTTCGTTGCCAGACAAGAATTTTTTTATCCATTCCGCCACTGATTAATTGTTTACCCATTGGTGTAAAGACGACACTGTAAACAGATTTTTCCGTAGCGTGCCCTTCTATACGCTGTAAGAGATTACCGGTTTGCACGTCAAAAATTACTAAAGTGCCGTGTTCGCCGGCTGCAGCTAATAGTTGCCCATCGGGGCTAACCGCTACGCCATGCAATGGATTCCTTGCGCCTTCCGCGTCTTTATAAACCTGTTCCGCTTGTCCGCCCTTAAGCTCGCTAAAACCGCCCAATAAATTACGCGCATATTGAGAACCGGCGGCAATATCCTTATCCAGCAAGTAGGTTTGCTCTAAAATCTTTTTTGCTTCCGCGTAATCTTCATTTTTCGCCAACAAAGACGCATGGATGAGGTGGGCTTGGAATAACTCAGTCGTGCGCTGTTTTTCTATGCCCGTGGCATGCTCGCTTTCCCTCCAAACTCCGAACGCCAAAGCTAAAACTATTAATAAACCGACCGTAGATACGGTTGTTATTAACCGCGCCTGTTTTAATTGCCGCTGCTGTGCTTGTTGTTCGTGCTCTATTTGTTGTTGTTTAGCGGTCTGGCTTTGTTTTATATAGTCGGTTACTAAATCGAATGTTGGCGATGCAATTGAGGTTTCTTTCGCATCTGTGGCGGGATTTTCGGGAGTCAATACCGGCTTAAGAGCGCCAGTCGCCTCTCCCTCCGAAGAGGGATTATCGCTGTCGAAGCCGCCTTCGTCCGCTGTTTCCGGCGGGACGGTTGTTACTATGTCGGCATATCTTTCCGCCCAGTGCGCGCTGGGTTTAAATTCTATTAGCCACGACGAGGCAAATTCCAAATCGGGTGACTGCAATAATGCGGCGTTGCCTTGCCGCCAACGTGTGGCGTTATCGGCTAAACGTTTGTATACGGCGGCGGCTTCAGCTTCCTTTTTCGCCCAATCCTTTAAACGCCGCCATTGACGAATTAAACTTTCATGCGAGATATCGATAACGTGGGCAGGGGTCAAGTCAATATCCATCGGCGGCATTAAAAAACAGCGTCCGGGCTGGCGAAACACGTCAATCACGGCCGCCACTTCGGCGCTGGATTTATCCGTTAACTTCATTATTTCGGATAATGCCGTCGGGCGGCGAGTATCGCGTTTGCCCGGGTCATGCTCGGTTAGCAGGCAAAACATGGCTTGGGCAATGTTTTTTTGCTCGTCCGATAAGGCGTTATAGGCTTCGTCGGCATGCATCGACAAGGCGCTCCGCAAGCCGCCTGTTTTTTTATAATCCTCTAAATCCAATGTCTTGGTTTTGTCGGTAGCCAAATCCCACAAGCGCATCAACACATGCTGCAATAACGGTAATTGATCGGAATTGTTTTCAGCATCTTCCAATAACTGGCTAATTAATTCAGGGGCGACAACGCCATCGAAAACTAGCGCGGGTTCTTCAATCGCCTCGCGTAATTGCTGGGCGTCCAGGCGCGGCGTTAAATATAAACCTCGATTGATGGCGTCGGACAAGCCTGCAAACTGCGTGCAATCGCCTAAAAAATCGGAGCGCATCGTCATCACTACATAGATGGAATCCGAAACTTGCCGGGGCGAAATAGGGTAAGGCTTGCTGCTGGCGAGCAACAGGCTGACAAAGTTAGCGGCTTCATAGTTTGCGCCTTGCTTTGAATAACGGAATATTTCTTCGAATTGGTCGCAGACTATCAGCAATTGCGCATTATTGGGCAATGGATATTGGGCAAGGAGTTCATGCAGGCTTAATGACCCTTTCCGTAAACTCTGTTGCAAGGTTTCCGTGCTTAGTTGCGGGCCTAAAACATCGCTTAACACGATTACAAGTTTCTCCGCCAACTCCTGAAAAGGGTGATTGCCCGGGCGCATTTCCACGATGCGCCAGTGCGTGCTGGTTGTGGCTAAATAGCCCGCTTCCAAACCCGCGATTAATCCGGTTTTGACTAAAGAGGATTTGCCGCAGCCTGAGTTACCGATAACGGCTAAAAAATGGTTGACGCCCAGACGGTTGATCAGTTCGTCCGAGTGTTGCTCTCGGCCGAAAAATATATCGGTTTCGTTGCGTTCGAAAGGGCGTAAGCCGATGTAGGGTTGGCTGCTCACGCTAAAGCTTCCACGAAAAGAGACAGATAGCCGGAGATTTGATCGGGCGGACAACAATAAATATGTAAGTTTTTCAGCTCTAAATCCAGATCGGGTTTTTGCGGATGCTTATAAACTGCAATAATTTTTAACGGATTATCGCGCTTACGCTGCAAACGCCGTAACGTTCCAAGTTGTTCTCGTACCCAAATGGGCGTGGTCTGATAGTATAAAATAATGACGGCGTCGCAATTTAACACATTGTTTTCTATGTCTTGACGAATTTCGCTGGCTGAAACCTCAACAGTACGTTTTAATGGCAGTATGTAGTCAATGCCGTTTTCATCCAAGATGGGCAAAATCTGGGCTGTTAAATCCAAATCTTCCGGAGCGCTGTTTAAAAAAACGAAAGCATCAACATGTTGAATGATATCGGGTTTGGTTTTTCTGTTTTCTTGTTGTTGCAGCCGTTCTTGCTCCAAACGTTGTTGATGTTGTTGCTGGTCTTTCAATTCTTTTAAGCGCTTTGCGATAGCCGTGACCAGTTCATCCGCTTTGGCTATATAAGCCTCGCCGCTTAAGGGCAACTTGCCTTGTTTTTCGTCATAAAGCCAAAACTTGTGCGGGGATAAGCCTTTTAAAAACTCAGGGCGTTCGCAAATATCGTATTCCAGAAAAAAAATGGTTTTTTGTTTAGCGAATTGAGCTAATTTCGCCTGCTCCGCATGATATTGCTGACAATAAGCCGGCGAGGCAATCACTAATAAGGTGGCGGCATGTTCCAATTGGTTAAAGTCGGTATCCGTATAAAGCTGAAAACCATCGGCGGTAGCAAGTTTTTGTTTTAATTGTTTTCGCAGATAATCGGTCAGCTCGTTCGACCATTCGGCGTCTTTATCGGCAAAACTGATCAATACATCGTACTTGTAACCAGGAACATAGCTTTTATTTCGTTTTTTTATGGCGGGTTTTTGACGCTCTTCATTGCTTATATGGTCAATCTCCATTTGATTAAGCCCCGCCGCAAAGGCAAGATCAAAATTAATGGGGATATTCGCAAAAATAGCCGTATAAAAACCTTTAGCAAAACTAATCGCGGCTTTATCGTTTATGGCGGCATTCATGCCCAACACATAGTCAACATGTTCAACAATCGCCTCGGCCTGCTCCGAGCTATGGCAAGCATTGAGAAAAACCGCTTTTAAATGCGGCGAACACAGTTTAAATAGATTGCCCAGCGTTTCTTTTTCCTGCCAATCGCTTTTTTCTCCGTTGACATCCGCAAATGCTAAACCATCAACGTCGCCATGCCCGCTAAAATGAATAATATCCGGCTTATATTCTAAAATTTCTTGCTGGATTGCCGTGGCGCGAATTGATGGACAAAGGCGTAATTCAAATTGGTCGCGTAACTCGGAACTTTTTAATAAATCCTGGATCCGTTGAAATTCCTCTCCTAAAGCCAGTCGTGCGTTATCTCCCGGATTAGCGGCAAGGATTAATATTTTAATTTTGTCCATATAGAGTACAAACCATTTTTATTATGCGTAAGGAATGTTGAGCTTAACCAAGATTGGGAATGGAGCATATTCAGGTATTTCAAGTCTGTAGCCTGAGTTAGTTTAACCCGCCTAAAAAACCATGTCCAAATTTGATATGTGGTTCTCTCAAATACTATCGCCCGGATGGAGTTTCAGATGAAGCGGCCGTACTAAGCCGGACACATATTTACTAAAGGGGGCTCGCAAATTCTTTCTTAGATGCTTCGACAGGCTCGGCGCGCCGCTAAATCAGCTTTTGCGCTTGCGGAGGTCATGCCGTTAAGTTAAGCTTGCCCCCATGCATTTTATACAATAATTTAACTTACATAAGGGCCGGGCGCCTCTCCTAATATGCGTTACTCGACAACCGTAAACGGCAAGAATTTCAGCTTCGCCGATCTGCGCATGCTAATGGCCAAGGCGTCGCCTTTGCGCTCGGCCGACGAATTGGCCGGTCTGGCGGCGGAGTCGGAAGCGGAACGGGCGGTGGCGCAGCAACTATTGGCGGCGGCGCCGCTACGGCAGTTTTTAGAAGAACCGTTGATCGCGCCGGAACGCGACGAAGTCTCCAGGCTGATTTTGGAACGGCATGATCCCCAGGCTTTCGCGCCGGTGGCCGGGTTGTCGGTGGGCGAATTCCGCGAATGGCTGCTTGACGAGCGTAACGATATATCGGCGCTGGCTGCCGGCTTGACGCCGGAAATGGTTGCCGCGGTCAGCAAAATCATGCGTAATCAGGACTTGATAGCCGTAGCCCGGCGTTGCCGGGTAATCAGCCGGTTCCGCGATACCCTGGGTTTGCCGGGCCGGCTCTCCACCCGGCTGCAACCCAATCATCCCACCGACGATCCGCGCGGCGTCGCCGCCAGCATACTGGACGGTTTGTTGTACGGGAGCGGCGACGCGGTGATCGGCATCAACCCGGCCACCGACAATCTGGATAATGTTTATACGCTGTTGAATCTGCTCGACGATATTATCCGCCGCCACGCCATACCCACGCAATCGTGCGTACTCAGCCATGTGACGACCAGCATGGCGCTGATGCGGCGCGGCGCGCCGGTCGACTTGGTGTTCCAGTCCATCGCCGGCACCGAGGCGGCCAACCGTAGTTTCGGCGTCGATCTGGCGATGCTGCGCGAAGCCAAGGCGATGGCCGAGTCCTTGGGCCGCGCCGCCGGCGGGCAAGTCATGTATTTTGAAACCGGGCAGGGCAGCGCCCTGTCCGCCAACGCGCATCACGGCGTCGACGCGCAAACCTGCGAAGCGCGCGCTTACGCGGTGGCGCGGGAGTTTTCCCCGCTGCTGGTCAATACCGTGGTCGGTTTTATCGGCCCTGAATATCTGTACAACGGCAAACAAATCATCCGCGCCGGTCTGGAAGATCATTTCTGCGGCAAATTGCTGGGGCTGCCGATGGGTTGCGACATCTGTTACACCAACCACGCCGAGGCCGACCAGAACGACATGGACAATCTGCTCACCTTGCTCGGCGTGGCCGGCTGCAATTTTATCATGGGCATACCGGGCGCCGACGACGTGATGCTGGCTTACCAAAGCACTTCGTTTCACGATGCGCTGTATCTGCGCCAGGCGCTCGGTTTACGGCCGGCCCCGGAGTTTGAGGCGTGGCTGGAGCGCATGGGGATTTTCGACGGCGGCAACCGGCTGACCGATAACCGGCTGAAAACGCCCTTGTTGAGCGATTTCCCGGCATTTAAGGAACTACCCTGATGACCGATCCCTGGTTTGAACTTAGACGTTACACGCAAGCCAGAATCGGCCAGGGCCGGGCCGGATGCGCGATGCCGACCGCCGCGCAGCTTGATTTCCAACTGGCGCACGCCGAAGCGCGGGACGCGGTGCATCAATGCTGGCATGTGGGGCCGTTTGCCGAAGCCGTCACGGCCATGGGCGGGCGGGCGCTGGTATTGGCGACGCCCATTATTGACCGCCGCCACTATTTGCAACGTCCGGATTTGGGGCGCCGTCTGGATTGGGCCAGCCGGGATATTTTGCAAGCCTATGACGCCGAAGCCGCCGATGTGGCGTTGATCGTCACCAACGGTTTGTCGTCGACGGCGGTCGATAGCCATGGCTTAGCGCTTTTGAAAGAAGTCATGGCGGCCTATACCGGTTGCGGGCTGAAGCTGGGGCCGGTGTGTCTAGCGGCTAACGCGCGCGTGGCGTTGGCCGACGAAATCGGCGCTTTGCTCAACGCCCGCCTGGCCGTGATCATCGTCGGCGAACGGCCGGGATTGAGCGCCGCCGACAGCTTGGGGGCGTATCTGACCTATGCGCCCCGCGTCGGCAATAGCGACGCCGAGCGTAATTGCCTGTCCAACATCCGGCCGCCGCTGGGTTTGTCGTATCGGGCCGCCGCCGCCAAGCTGGCTTATCTGAGCGTACAAGCTTTACATCGCGGTTTATCGGGCGTGGCGTTGAAAGACGATATGCCGAGTAATTGGGTGGAATCAATGGCAATGCGATAAAGCGGGCGGGTTAGATGCGCGCAACGAATAACTTGTATATTTGGATAACTTTCCCCGCGCATCCTAATCCGTTAAGCCTTTCAGAGGCTAATGGGCTTTCTTGCTTTGCCAGCCATCCGTCAATGTTCACAAAAATATAATGTCGTCTATTTCCAGTTCGGTTAGCGCGGGGTTGGCCGCGGGCGCGCTTATACCATCCGATCCAAGTCCTTGTAAGGGTTAATTAAAATCGATTTGTAATATTTCATACCCTGAGCTGTCATTGAAATTTAATGGTTCCGTAGCGCTAATGTCAAAAAACTCCTGAAAAATATAACCGCGCGCTCGAAAAGTTCCATTTATCTAGCTTACCACCAGACTAATCGATCAAGTTCGGCATTGCCTGTGGATATATTCTTCTTCCATCGAAAAATTTTAGCCCTTTATTTTAAAAATAACTCTTAACTCAAATAAGGTACACGCAATGAAAAGTTTGCTAAAAACAGCTGCTGTATTAGCGGTATTAACGTCAGGCGCGGCTCAGGCCAATGAACAATTCGATTTTTCTTATATTTTCAGTAGCGGCGACGTCATTACCGGCTCAATGTGGGGCAACCTCGATCCGACCGGACTCTATATTCAAAATATCACCAATGTGCAAGCATTCTTAGACGGCGTGCAGTTTCTGAATGATATCTCTACCGGTTCTTTGGACGCCACCGCCTGGAACACCACCACCGGCACTTGGGATGACACTATCGCCCCTGTCGTTTCCACAAATGCTAGTTTGAATAATTTTGCATTCGGCGATACCGATGTAGCGAGCAATCCATCCGGGGTTTCCAATTATTTCTTTTTCATCAATGATCCTACCCAAGGCCAACAAGTTTTTGCGGTAAACACCAATAACCTGGACAGCAACGGCAATGCGCAAAGCGCTTTCGATAGCCCTGCCGCTACCGGCGCCTGGACAATTACCGCGGTGCCCCTGCCTGCTACTCTGCCTATGCTGACTTCCGGTCTGGCGATACTAGGCTTGGCGGCGCGCCGCCGCGCAAAAGCTTGATTCGGCAAGCTGATCTAAATTTTCTTTTAAATTTTAATAAAGATATTCGGAGGATCTAATGCATAATAATTTACCAAAAACTCACCAGTCGCCCCTTAACAGAACGCTGCTGTCATTGGCAGTCGCCGGCGCTATGATTTCAACATTCCCAGCCGCTTTCGCAAATACCGCGCCGTTGACCATACATGGCGTAGTAGCGGGCAGCTATTTTACGCCGCCGGTTAATTCAAATAATCCGGCTTTGTCGACTTTGTCCAGCACCGTTGCTTCTGTTTATCAAAACGCTAAAGTTTGTTTCGATGCAAATGATAACGGCGCCTGCGATAGCGGTGAAATCAGCACTTTCAGTAAAAACGACGGCAGCTTCCTGTTGACTAGCCACCAAACTGGACCTTTGGTTGCTGAAATTTCTACCGCTTCAACGAATAACGGACATGCGGTCACTTCCAGAACGGTGTTCCGCGTAGCCCAAGACCAAATTACCGCCGAGACCGTCAATCCTTTGTTGCCGGTCAATGTTGCGGTTACGCCATTGACCACTGAAATCGTGCGCTCCATGGAAAACGACGGCTTGAATTATGCTTCAGCCAAACTAGCCTTGGCGCAACGCCTTTTAGGTCAAAGTGTTAGCTCCAGCGACGCCAATGATGTTATTAGTAATCTCGAAACCGTCGCCAATACAACGAACCAAGAATTATTGCTGACCGAGTCGAATATTTTGACCAGCCGTTTTACATTAGCGGCCCAATTTGTCGATAACCAGGATACCCAGGCTTCTTTGGGTGTAGGTACAAGCACTACCCCTATCCAAATTCCATCTGCGCAAGAAGCTGCGATGAATATCGAAGGGATTCCTCGTTACGACCATATTTTCATCATCATGCTGGAAAATAAGGCGACTCTTTCTATCAAAGGCTCAGCTTGGGCGCCTAATATCAATAGCTATCTGAGCAACGGCAACCAGTTCACCAGTTATTTCGCGACCGGCAATCCCAGCGAACCTAACTATACCGCATTGGGCGGCGCTGACGATTGGGGCATTACCGATGACAATCAATGGAACTGCGGCGCAACCGGCGCCAACGCGGTGCAGGACGCCGTCATTCCTACGAGTAGTGCGCCAGGTTTAGCTAGCTCGCCTTTCACCAATCCTTGCGCGCAATCGACCAATCACAATATCGTTGGCCGCGCCAACCTGTTCAATGCCTTGACGAGCAAAGGCTTGAGCTGGCGCACCTACAGCGAATCCATGAATCCGGGGCAGGATTTCCGTATCGATAGCGTCGGCGACACCAGCATTAAAGTACCAGACCATTTGTATTCCGCCAGCTCTTTACCTACCGGAGTCGCCGCCGGCGACGCCAACCTGATGCTGCCTTTGCCTTCTCAGCTGTACAGAACCAAACACCATCCAGGTATGGCGTATCAGAACGTACGTAGCGCGGCAGAGTTTAATTCCAGCAATAGAACATTGGGCGGCGGTCAATGGGATTCAGTCCTGTTAAGCAGTAACAAATACAGTATCCCGACGAGTTATAATCTTGACCAATTCAGCACGGATTTGGCTGACGGCAATGTCGGTAACGTCAATTTTGTGATTCCAGACCAGTGCGACGACATGCATGGCATCAGCGTCTCCGGCGCCGACAGCGTGACCGGCAAAACGGTAACCGCCAGCGATTGCAGCAGCGTCGCCAACAATGTGGCGAATGCTACCGGCGGAAATATCATTAAACGCGGCGATAATTACATCAAAACCGTCATTTCCAAAATCCAAGCTTCACCGATCTGGACTAACCCCGAGAAACGCGCCGCCATCGTCATCATGTTCGACGAAGGTAACGCTACTTCCGGTTTCAACTCTTGCTGCGGCTGGAATCCGGGCAGTCAGACCGTGTCAAAACCTTTGATCGAGAATTCGGACGGCACTTATTCGGTCGATACTTCCATTACCGGCTACTACCTAGGTAACCGCGGTCACGGCGAAAGTGTATTCGGCGTACTGAACAACCATATGGCGAATAGCGTCGTGCAAGGCACGGGTACTGCGCCTACCGGTATTTATGACAGCGATTATTACAGCCACTTCTCGTTTGTCCGCACCTTGCAAGATATGTTCGGTTTATCCAATCCGGATAACAATGGTTCGTATATGAATCGTTCTAAATATACGCAAGCCTTTATTGCCGCCAATATCCTGCTGTTGCCTGAGTACGCCAGCAGCGCCGATCCGCACTTTGATTCGGTTCGTCCTATGAATCATCAATATGTTATTCCGGCGACTTACACCGAAAAGCAGTCATCGGACGTGACGACTTCTCCGCAAACTGGACCGGATCTAACCCAGACCAACCTTTGGTCGCTTAAATAAGGCCTAACAAATGGTAGTGTAATACTTCCGGTAAAAAGGGCTTTAGCTGTTCGGCTAGGCGGTTCGGTGGACGAACCGCCTAGTTTTTTTTTAGAAATCGGCTCCATTTTTTATACATTCTGAGAATTTGCCATGCAAACTAGCTCTTCTGTGATCTATCTGATTAAGCTGCCCATCTATGTTCTGACAGGCTTGCTGATGAGCATGCCCTTTGGGCTGCACGCTCAAACCCAGACCTTAAGCCTGCCGGCCCAGGTCGGAAAAAAGCTGTTTTTCGATACCAATCTTTCGGCGTCGGGCAAAATGGCTTGCAGCACCTGTCACGACCCGAATAATCATTACGCTCAGCCGGCGACCAATAACCAGGCTGTGCAATTAGGAGGGCCTAACTTGAATTTACCCGGTTTCAGAGCCGTGCCCACTCTCACCTACAAAGAAAACGTGCCGGCATACTCCGATAACGCCGTTAATCCGGATGGGGTCAGCTTGAACGGCCCAGGCGGCGGCTTTTTCTGGGATGGCCGCGCCGATACTCTGGCGGATCAGGCATCCGGCCCATTATTGAGCCCGTTTGAAATGGCCAACGCCAGTCAGGCCGATGTCGTGCGGAAGATCCAGAACGCTTCTTATGCCAGCTTATTCATTGAAGCCTATGGGGCTGACGTATTCAATGACACTCAAACCGCATTTAATAACGCCATGGCTGCATTGCAAGCTTTTCAGTTGGAGGATGTCAGTTTCCACCCTTACTCCAGTAAATTCGACTTATATACAGCAAATAAGATCGGCGGCGACTTAACCGCTTCGGAAGCGCGCGGCTTCCAGGTTTTCCAGAACCAAGGCAATTGTAATGCTTGCCATTACAGCGGACCAGGCTTTAACGGCAGTGTCGCTCAGTTTACCGACTTTTCCTTCGAAGCTATTGGCGTACCCCGGAATATAGCGATTCCCGCCAATACCTCACGCTTAGGCTTGCCTAGCTCATTCGATTTGGGAATCTGCCATCGGGCCGATCATCCACCGCTTCAGGATGGCAATTCCCAGTTTTGCGGGATGTTCAAAACCCCGACTTTGCGCAATGTAGCGGCGCGTAATGTATTTTTTCATAACGGGGTAATCACTTCTTTGAGCCAGGCTTTGCAATTTTATAATACCCGCGATACCAATCCTGAACTCTGGTATCCGACAGTCAATGGCGTTGTGCAAAAATTCAATGATTTACCTGCTGTATACCGTGTGAATATCGATCCGCAGTTACCGCTGGACGGCCGAGCGCCAGGTAGCGAAACGCCCATGACCGAGGAAGATTTACAGGACTTGGAGGCTTTTCTCAATACGCTTACCGATGGTTACCAACCACCTGCGCAATAGCCCAGAATTAAAAAGACTGTATTTTTTTGAATTTTTGCTTGCTGAAATAACGTGAATAATAAATTTTTGATAGCTTTAGTATTGATTTCCATTCCATGCGCCGGCTTCGGCGCTGATAACGCCGAGCCGAATAGCAAAACTCTGATTTCCGCGATGAAAAAACATCTGCAGCAACATGGTCATTTTTGTCTGGGTAAATTTGACTGGCCGATAGATGTCAGCGAGGCCGAATTCGGCATGAAAACCAGGGACGCTTTACAAATGCCGGTGCTGGAAAAACTTGGACTGGTGGTTTCAAGTCCCGCGGAGGCTATGCGTAAAGTGGATGACGCCGAGTTATCGGTACCGGTGAAGCGTTACGCATTGACGGATGCCGGGAAAAAGTTTTACCTGGAAAAAGAGTCCGTGCTGCTGGTAGGCGGTAAACAAGTCAAACATACGCATGATTTCTGTGTCGGAAAATTGAGTCTGGATAAAGTCGTAAACTGGACGAAGAAGGATAATGCGCATCTGACGGTCAGCTATACCTACAAAATCGCAGCGGCGGCGTGGACGTATAATCCCGAGGCGCAAAAAGCATTTCCTTTGATGGCGCACATCGTCAATGGCGAAGGGAAGGTAAAATTGGAACAGCCGTTCCGTTTAGTTGGCGGCGATTGGGAGGCTTTAACGCGTCTGGATTAAGCCTTAATATGTTCTAAATATCCATCGAGGCTGCCGGTTACCGGCGCCGGAATAAAACGGCGTTCCCGCATCCATTTGGTGAGCGCCCATTTTTCGCCCGCATAGACAGGCGCCCCGGCGTGAACCGATTTCAGGTCGACTTGGCGGAGGCTGTTGGCGTATTCGAAGTATACAGCGTTGCCGGGTTTGGGTGAGACGGCTAAACCACCCAGCTCGGGAAAAACGGTTTCTCCGCCACTGCTTACTTCATTAAGGTAAACGACCAAAGTGCTGATGCGTTGTCCGCTTCTGGCCAATGAATCCCGATTTGCCTGATTGCTTGGCGCTAAAAAATCGAAATGCGGCGTGTTTTTTGCGTTGACGCCGTAGCGCAAAACCTGCAAGCCTTCGCCATGTTCAATCGGGCAATTCATGATTTCGGATATACGCTTATCCAGAACGGCAATGAAAGGCGTTTCGTTTAAATTGAAAAACATGCCCTCGCTATCGCGGTGTTCCGCAACTTTGTTTTCGCCGCTGACCGGATCGACTACCGTTGAAGGCTGTAAACGCGCACGGGCCAAATTTATGATTTGCTCGCACTCAGTGGGGCTTAGTACGTTTTCCAATAGTGCAACGATTGGTTGTTGCATACGCAGCAATACTCTGATTTCCCTATCGTAGGTGCGGATTACACCAGCGCTTGCCAAGCGCGGCGTTTCGTAGATATAGGTATCCGCTGCCGCATCCAGCTCTATAAAACCGCTAGGCGGCGGATTGCCGAAGCTCCGCGCCGTTGCAAACGCATCCACCAATGCGTGTGCAATTTTCGGGTCGAATTTTTGCTCGACCATGGTTTTAACCAGATCATGCAGATTGCAACCCCGGTCAAGGTTATGCTGAATCCAGGCGCTTAATTCCGGGGAAAAGTTTACTATCATGCTCATAATGCAATATGCTACCAGTAGAGGATTACTTTTTTGTTACAATGCGGTTGTTTATATAATTGATTGAGGAAAACCATAGACAAGGGTGGCTACGATTTTGTGCTTACGCGGAAAACCAAAGCCGAACCGCGTTTGGTGTTCCTGTCAGAGCTATCCCCCTCTTACATATCATCCTTCCGTCCGCGGCCGTTAGCGGCGTCATCCCCGATCATTACGATCAGGAATCGCCCATCCTTATGTTTTACGAAAGCTGGGGAGAAAGTTTTTATTCAAAATGTTTAAATTTTGCTAAACAGCATAGCCCCGACGGATTTTTGATTTCGCAGGCGCAATCGCCGGATTGCGTATGTTGCCTGACAAATTCCTTGATTGAGATTGCATCGCCTGTCTTTGCGGCGGATAAAAAGTGTTCGGCGTCGATATCGAAGCAATAGCAAAGCATGCCGCGTTGAATTTCCGGCCAGATTCGTAAATCCTGCTTGCGGATAGTGTTCCCCGTTTCGGAAAAATAGCCTATCGGGCAGAGCGGCGCTGGGCAAAAGAAATAGGCGGCGTTACCGATAGCCTGATTGTCAGGAAACTTAACCTGATGATACAAGGTGCGAATGCCGACGGGTTTGCAAACATCCCCGCATTGCGGACATTTCTGCAGGGTTTTATCGGCGGGTTTCGGACAACAATCGGACATGACTTTCTGCTTGGTTCATTGGACCGTAATGTTCAACGATTTTTATGACAGGGTAAGCTACTCGGCTTTTAGCGCCGGAGCGTCTGGCGGCGTTCGATTTATACGGCAATAATGTATAGGCGGGTTACGGATGCCGCGTACATCGTAACCCGATTAACCCTCTAAGGGTGGTTGGATTTTAGCGCCTTGTGCGGTACGGGATGCAGTGCGATCCATGTTTTTTTACGGGTAGCGGCAATAATACCCAAAAGACCTAACGCAAACATGGTAACGTTTTCCGGTTCAGCTACGGAAGACGGCGTTGACGCCACTATCGCATAGAGCTCGCTGGCGGTTAACGCATTGCTGTTTTCAAGTACCGTCACGCCAGTTACGCCGGCGTCTTCAAATGCGAGAAGATTAAAAGAATAAAGTCCCGCGTTGGTAAAGTCGACTGTCGCCGTGCCGCCGCCAAATGAATGGTCGCCATCGTCGTTGATAATGGTGGAGCCGCCGATTTGCAGTTGCGAACCGTCGTCGGAGCTTAAGCCGAATTGATAACTACCTGCTGTGGAGATAGCGATATAACCGTCTAATACAACCGCATGATCACCGAGACTCGTGATAGTGTTAGCTGAAATGTTAGTGGCGTTACCGCCAAGATATTCAGCTAAAGTCGATCCGTCGCCGATAGTATTGTTGCATGATGGGAAACAGACGGAGGTTGCCGTAAAGGTTGCGGTCGGCGCTGCCGCCTGACCGATCAGGGTCTCGGCATTCGCTAAAGTTAAAGGCTCGGAGTTTAATGCATAATAACTTCCGGCAAGGCCGGTTCCTGGATTGCTAGGCAAGGCAATGGAGCTTGTTAAGGTAATGTCGGCATGGGCATAGTTGAAGCTAGTCAACGTAAAGATTGCCAGACATGTGCTTTTTAGAGAAGATTTGATTAACATAACGGCTCCTTCTATTATTTAATTTAAATTGAACTTAAGGAACACAGATTTCCAATATTTTATGCGAACCGTATCACAATATTAGCCATTTGTAAATAAGCAAAATCGAACCGGCCCTATCGTCACTTAACCCTCTCCAGCTTGGCGTAAGCCAACATTAGCCATTTCAAGCCGGCGTCCCGGAAGTTGATCTGGATTTTAGCCTGTTCGCCGGCCCCTTCGGTTTGCAGCACCACGCCTTCGCCGAATTTATCATGCCGGACGCCTTGGCCGATGCGGTAAACCGGTTTGTGATCCTCGGTGAGCGGCGCCAAATAGGGGCGGACGACATTGGCGCGCAAACGGATTTCCTGTATCAATTCGGCGGGAATTTCGCTCAGAAACCGGGATGGCATCGGGTAAGTGTCTTTGCCGTACTGACGGCGCGATTCGGCGTACGTCAGATATAAAGCCTGCATGGCGCGGGTGACGCCGACATAGCATAAACGCCGTTCCTCCTGGATGCGGCCCGGATCGTCCAGGGATTGCTGAGACGGGAACAGGCCGTCTTCCATGCCGACCATGAATACCCGTTTGAACTCCAGCCCCTTAGCAGAATGCAGCGTCATCAGCTGCACGCAATCGTCGCCGGCGCCGGCTTGGGTTTGGCCGGACTCCAGCGCCGCGTGGGCCAGAAACAAATCGAGTTCGCTCATTGTTTCTTCCGATTCGGTTTGACTATTGTCGTAATCGAAAGCCTTGGCGGCGTTGACCAATTCTTCCAGGTTTTCGACACGCGCCTCGCCTTTTTCCTGTTTTTCGCTTTTATAAAATTCGATCAGACCGCTAACAGCAACCACGTGTCTGACAGTTTCTTCCAGGTTTTTGCCGGCGGTGTCGGCCGCCAATTGTAAAATCATCTGCAAAAAGCCGGCCAGCAGATTGGCGGCGCGGGCTGGCAACAGGTTTTGCTCCAGCATTGCTTGCGCGGCCCCCCACAACGTTGTTTCCCGTTGCCTGGCGTAGAGCCGCATATCCTCCAGCGTTTTTAAGCCGATGCCGCGCGTTGGAGTGTTGATAATGCGTTCGAACGAGGCGTCGTCCCGCTGATTGACGGATAACCGCAGATAGGAGAGGGCGTTTTTGATCTCCATGCGCTCGAAAAAGCGCAGGCCGCCATAGACCCGGTAAGGTATGCCGGCGCTCATCAGCCGTTCTTCAAATTGCCGGGACTGGACGTTGGAGCGGTAAAGTATGGCTATTTCGCTGCGTAAGCCGCCTTCCGCCAGCCATTGGCGGATTTTTTCGACGACGAAATAGGCTTCGTCTTGTTCATTGAACGCCGAATAAAGCGAGATAAGTTCGCCGGCGCCGCCGGCTGTCCATAATTCCTTGCCCATACGGTCGTCGTTGTTAGAGATGACGGCATTGGCGGCGTGCAGGATATTGGCCGTGGAGCGGTAGTTTTGCTCCAGCCGGATGACTTGATGGCCGGGATAATGCTTTTGAAAGCTGAAAATATTTTCGATTTTCGCGCCGCGCCAGCCGTAAATGGATTGGTCGTCGTCGCCGACCACGAACAGATTGTTGTTGTCCTCGGTCAGCAGCCGCAGCCAGGCGTATTGGATGGTATTGGTGTCCTGGAACTCGTCGACGTGCACCTGTTGAAAGCGTTCGCGGTAAAACGCCAGCAAATCCGGCGTATCGCGCAGCATTTCGTGTGTTCTGAGCAGCAGTTCGGCAAAATCGACCAGGCCGGAGCGGTCGCATAATTCTTCGTAGCCGCGGTAGATAAGCCACATTTGCCGGTAAAAAAAATCCTGCGGTTCGGCCATGTGCCGGGCGCGGACGCCGTCTTCCTTTTGGGCGTTGATAAACCACAACGCTTGTTTGGGCGGGAATTTTCCGTCGTCGATATTCATGTTTTTCATCAGCCGCTTGATGATGCGCAGTTGATCGTCGCTATCCATGACCTGAAAGTTTTCCGGTAAACCGGCTTGTTTCCAATGTTGCCTGAGCAGGCGGTGGGCCAGACCGTGAAACGTGCCTATCCACAAATTGCGCGTGGAGATGTTTAACAATTCCTCGACGCGCAGACGCATTTCATTGGCGGCTTTATTGGTAAAAGTGACCGCCAGGATATTGCGCGGCGGAATCTTGTTGATTTCTATATGCCAACCTATCCGGTGCGTCAAAACGCGGGTTTTGCCGCTGCCGGCGCCGGCCAGCACCAGCATGGCTTGTTGCGGCGCCGACACGGCCAAGCGTTGGGCGTCGTTCAGAGCGCTTATGATTCGGGATGCATCCATTTTTTTATTGGCAGAAATTGCTAAGCTGTGTATATTGGGAGGGCTATTTTATGGAAAATATGTCAATCTGGATAATAAAAAACATAATTTGATGAGTGAGGATTGAAAATGAAATTTGATTATAAACGTTTGATGAAGTTTGAGCACAATATGGGATTAAAAGACAAGAAAGTCCGCATGTATTCCGGTTTGGCGCTGTTATTCATTTCGTTGTTTTTAGGCAGCGTTTTAATGCTGATCGTGGGTGGCGTTCTGGTAGCCACCAGTTATTTCGGCTGGTGCCCGGCTTATTCCGGTTTTGAATATAATACGCTGGGCGGAGAAGCGCCGGCGGCCGAACCCGCCGGCGATGCGGGCGCGGGCGACGCCGGCGAAGACAAGCATTAAACTTTAAACCGTTCGATATCGGATCCGTAACGGTTCTGTTACGGATCCGATATACGCCGTGAGCGCCATGCATCAATTGATTTTATGCTCCTGCCCCGATCAAACATGCGCCGAACGGATTGCAAACGCCTTGATTCAGGCGAAACTGGCGGCCTGCGTTAACATTCTTCCCGGCGTCGTTTCCGTCTATTCCTGGCAGGATCAAGTTGAAACCGCTCAGGAACATTTGCTGCTGATTAAAAGTCGAATTGACTTGTTCGCGGCAATCGAAACAGCCATTACCGCCATACACCCTTATCAGATTCCGGAAATTATCGCCGTGGACATAGAGCGCGGCGCGGCGGATTATTTAAAATGGATAGATGCATGTACAGACTTCGGCGCATAGGATTAATTTTACTCACGCTTTTCAGCTTTTCGGTTTCCGCCGTCGACATCAAGGACATTCTGCCGCCGGAGCAGGCTTTTAAACTTAGCGCCACCGCGCACGCCGCCGA
The DNA here is from genome assembly GCA_050015235.1 of Methylomonas sp. GTDB lineage: Bacteria > Pseudomonadota > Gammaproteobacteria > Methylococcales > Methylomonadaceae > Methylomonas. The sequence continues at coordinate 43,386 of JBEKBU010000002.1, forward strand.
CCGGGTCGAATTGGAGATGCTGATAGCGCCCGGTTATCATTTATACCGTGATAAATTCAAATTCCAGAGCAAGACGGAATCTATCCAGCTAGGCCCGATCGATCTGCCGGCGGGTCGCGTCGAGCATGATTCGGTATTCGGGGATATGTCGGTCTACCGGGATGCGTTAAAAATCAGCGTCCCGCTAATCAATCCGCAACAGCAAAAACAATTGGGCCTGCTGGTTAAATACCAAGGCTGCGCGGATATCGGCGTTTGCTATCCGCCGCAAAAAGTCTTGCTGGAGCTTAATCTGCCAGTAGCGGCTCAGGCGCCGGCAGCGGCGCAGACGGCGGACAATGGCGGCGGTACGCTGCAATCGCTCGGCAAGCGCGTTAAATCCCTGGCGCCGGGCATGTTTGCCGATGACTTGCTGCCAGCGGAACAGGCGTTTCAATTTTTTGCCGAGGTAAGAGACGCGCGCACCCTGCATGTCAGCTGGCTGCCGGCCGACGGTTATTATCTATACAAAAACAAACTGAGTTTAAAGCTGGAAGGCGATACCCGGAGCGCTTTGTCCGCCGTGCCGCTGCCGGCCGGAGAAAGCCATCGCGACCCGGAATTCGGGCAAGTCGAGATTTATCATCATGAAGTCGGCGCCGACGTCACTATTGTCCGCGCCGGCAATGCCGCCGAGACGATTACCCTCAGCGCGAAATTTCAGGGGTGCGCCGACCGGGGCGTATGTTATCCGCCCATGCTGACCACCGTCAGCCTGGATCTGCCGGAGGTAACGGCGGCGTCCGCGGCGTCGGCAAGCGTGGCGGAAACCGCTCCCAAATCGGATGCAGCTCCAGTTTCGGAGCAGGATAAAATTGTGGACGCCTTGCAACATGAAGGGCTGGGCATAACCTTGGCGAGCTTTTTCGGCTTCGGCTTGTTGCTGGCCTTTACGCCTTGCGTATTTCCGATGATCCCTATTTTATCGGGCATTATCGTCGGCCAGGGCGGCAATATTTCCACCCGCAAGGCGTTTTTGCTGTCTTTAAGCTACGTGCTGGCCTCGGCGCTGATGTATACGCTGTTCGGCGTTCTGGCGGCGCTGTTCGGCAGTAATTTGCAGGCGGCGTTTCAGGAGCCTTGGGTGATCGGCCTGTTCAGCGCCCTGTTCGTGGGTTTGGCGCTGTCCATGTTCGGATTTTACAATCTTGAGCTGCCGCAATCCTTGCAAACGTGGTTAACGCGTAGCAGCGATAGCCGCCGGGACGGCTCCTACGCCGGGGCGGCGGTTATGGGGGCGTTGTCCGCCTTGATAGTCGGCCCGTGCGTGGCCGCGCCGCTGGCGGCGGCGCTGATTTATATCGGCCAGTCCGGCGACGTGCTGCTGGGCGGCTCGGCGTTGTTCGCCATGGGCTTGGGCATGGGCGCGCCTTTGCTGTTACTGGGCGCTTCGGCCGGAAAACTGCTGCCGAAATCCGGGGATTGGCTGAATAACACCAAAGCGGCGTTCGGCGTCATCATGCTGGCGGTGGCGGTGTGGATGCTGTCGCGCATCGTAGCGGACGCCGTCACCCAGTTTTTAACCGCGCTGCTGCTGATCATGCCGGCCATGTATCTGCGCGCCATCGATCCGCTGCCGGCCGACGCGCCGGGCTGGCGCAGATTCGTCAAAGGCGCCGGTTTTATCATGCTGGTGCTTGGCGTGCTGGAGTTAATCGGCCTCGGCGCCGGCAACAACCGCTTGCAGCAACCCTTGCAAGCCTGGAGCGCCGCCGCCGGAACCCCGGCGGCTGAAATCGGCTTGAACTTCGCCGCCGTGCGTGGCCCGGCGGCGCTGGAAACCCATTTAGCCCAGGCGGCGGCCCAACATAAGCCGGTAATGCTGGATTTTTACGCGGACTGGTGCGTGTCCTGCAAGGAAATGGAGTCTTACACCTTTACCGATCCGGAAGTGCGGCGGCGCCTGGCCGATTTTTCGCTGCTGCGCGCCGACGTGACGGCAAATGGCGAAGACGATAAAGCATTGCTGAAACGCTTTAATTTGATAGGCCCGCCCGCTATTATTTTTTTTAACGGCGACGGACAGGAAAAATCCGCCAGCCGGGTGATCGGTTATCTGGATGCGGCGGATTTTTTGAAGACTTTGCAAGGGTTGTGATGTTGTTTTGATATTTAATCAGACTCTTAACTTTGGTCTTTAATTAAAGCTTTCAGCTAGTCAAACCGGCAAGCCCGGCGGAGGACGCCGTGAATACCTCCCTGTAGGCTTTCGTTCGGCATCCATGCCTCGCAAACCAATAATAGACTATAAAAGTTCCAAGTTGTTTGGCCGGTTAATCCAACATACGCTCTAGCGATTCAGATTCGTTTTTTACCGTCCGGTTAGTTGCTCCAGCTTTTCAGGATAACGATCCCCTTGCACGGTGATTTTAGCGGCAACGGCATCTATTTCGTCTAGATCGCCGGATGTGAGCTCCACCGTAGCCGCTCCGATGTTCTCGTCTAGGCGATTCAGTTTCCGGGTGCCTGGGATGGGCGCGATCCAAGGCTTCTGGGCCAGCAGCCAGGCCAACGCGATCTGAGCCGGGGTCGCCTTTTTCAGTTCCGCTATCTTGACAAGCAGATCGACCATGGCCTGGTTTGTTTTCCTCGCCTCCGGCGTAAAGCGGGGCAGGTTGTTGCGAAAGTCGGTGCTGTCGAACGTCGTGTTTTCGTTGATTTTGCCGGTGAGAAAACCCTTCCCCAACGGGCTATAGGGAACGAAGCCGATCCCAAGTTCTTCGATAACCGGCAGCACTTCCTGTTCGGGGCGTCTCCACCACAACGAATATTCGCTTTGGATGGCCGTGATCGGTTGCACGGCATGGGCGCGGCGTATCGTCTGTACTCCTGGCTCGGATAAACCGAAGTGTTTGACTTTACCTTCCTGTATCAAATCCTTAACCGCTCCGGCCACATCTTCAATCGGCACGTCCGGATCGACTCGATTCTGATAGAACAAATCGATGGCTTCAACCCTCAGCCGCTTGAGCGAAGCCTCGGCGACTTCCTTGATGCGCCGCGGACGGCTATCCAGGCCTATCCATTGCGGCCCGCCGTTCGGATCGAGCTTGAAGCCGAACTTGGTGGCGATGACCACTTGATTTTTAAACGGGGCAAGCGCTTCGCCCACTAGCTCTTCGTTAATGAATGGGCCATAGACTTCGGCGGTGTCGAAGAAGGTGACGCCGCGTTCGACGGCCGTCCGCAGCAGATTGATCATTTCTGGCTTGTCCGCCGCCGGGCCATAGGAAAAACTCATGCCCATGCAGCCTAGCCCGATGCATGAAACTTCAAGGTTGTCGCCAAGTTGTCGCTTTTGCATATGGTAAATCTCCTAATTCGCGATTATGAAGATTATATCGGAATGTTAATTAAATTCTTTGGAGTCCTGTAAATAAGGACGTATATTATCGCCAAATCTTTGCGCCATTCTACCGTTTTTTTTCACGTTAACCACCTTCTACGAGGAGAACTCATGTCTGTAGCTTACTACATCGTACTTGATGTCGAGGAACCTGGATTCGACACATTTGTTAATGGCAAGGCCATTGCGCACGCTTTGGAAGAACTGGATGCGCTGTGTCTCAGGAACGAATTGCCGACTTTGGACTCGTTCATGGGTCAATCCATGGCTGATTTTGAAGACTTGCTGGACGAAGATATCGAGCTTCCCGAAGACGGAGAGGTTGAGTGGTTTAAACCAAACGATGGTATTGCGCTTATTGAATCGATCGTCTCCGCAATCGAGCGGAATCCCGACGCCATTAGCTCCGCCGACGACGTATTGGAAGACTTGCTGGAATATAATGCCGTACTCAAGCAAGCGCAAGGCGTCAACGCTAGATGGCGTCTGGCGTTGGATATCTAACCAATCGGTCAACGATTTTCCCCTAACTTGCTGATGACTACCTATATCGCCTTGCTGCGCGCGGTAAATGTCGGCAAAACCGGCAAGTTGCCCATGGCCGACCTTAAAGCTATGTGTAGCGAAGCCGGATTCAGCGGCGTGGAAACCTATATCGCCAGCGGCAACGTTGTTTTCGCCAGCCAGGATAGCCCGGCTGAAGTCCGTGCGTTATTGGAGGAGCGGCTTTTGGCATACGCCGGTAAAGCAGTCGGCGTTTGCATACGCACGGCGTCTGAAATGTCGGCTATTCTCGCGGCTAATCCTTTTCCGGATAAGGCGCCTAACAATACGACCGTAATTTTTCTGGATGAGCCGCCGCCGTCCGATACGTTGG
>JBEKBU010000003.1:0-44026 GCA_050015235.1 Methylomonas sp.
ATAAACCAGACTCTCTAAACCTTGTCCGGTCGGATTGACTGTTTGGGATAATAGGTTGGAGCCGTAATTATTATCAACGTGGGTCGCAACGTTGAAATATGAGACGCCTTGATATGGAAAGGTAGAGCTTTCCCCGAGATTGCCGCTGTCGCCCGCCGGCATGGTTCCGCTAAAATTGATGGTCAAGCTTACGCTATTTGTGAATAAGCTGTCAATTTGCGCTATCGCTTGGGAAACGGCGGCCTGTTCATAACCATTCAGCGTTCCGTCGGAGCTTTCTATGATATTAATGGCATGGGCATTGCCGGCGGTAAGGGTTAATAAAATCGTATATAGCGTTCTTTGGGCAGGTACGGTTAGGAAGCGTTTAAGCATCTATCTATCTCTCCTTAGTTAGAATTTGTACTAAAATGTAATAAACCCTGTCGTGATCAAGCTTGTAATCCTATAGCGTATTGGGTTCATTCCTGAAATTATATTTAACCAATGAATTATATAACTTTTAGTAAATTATTCAAGGGATCACAGAGTGACGAAATTAATAAATAAACTATTCAGACTGTTTTACCGGCCGTTTAAATGAAGTTTTAATCTGATTGTAATAATTTAAATCGCGCGATAATAATTAGAGATGGATAAACCGGATATTAAAAAATTGTCGCGATTACGTAGAATTAAACAACCGCAAGAAGGGGTGGTTAAGTTAAGCTTGGCGCGTATTTTTATACTTCCAACCCGGCGTGGTTTGCTGATGCTGTCGACCATAGCGCTATTACTACTGATGGGATTAAGCGATAACAATAATCTGATTTATTTTTTGGGTTTTTTACTGTTCAGCGTTTTTTTTACCACTATTTTGCATACCTACCGGAATTTGGCCGGACTGGAAATACAGGCTGGTTATCCGCCGCCGGTATTCGCCGGCGAAGCGGCCGGATTTACAATCACCGTTAATAATCCGTTCAATCAAACCCGCACCGGTTTGGCCGCCAGTTTGGATAGCTCGGAAATTTTCAGTTTGAGGCCGTACGCCAGCCGGACATTATGCTTGTACGCCCCAGCCCGGCAACGCGGCTGGCAAGCCATCGGCGCCCTTAATTTGGCGGGCGTATTTCCGTTGGGTATTTTCCGCGCCTGGTCGCCGGTCACTTTTGCCGTTAAAGTGCTGGTATACCCAAAACCGGCGGCGGATGCGCGGCCTTTTCCGCCGATATCCGGTAGCGGCGGCGATGAGCGGCGGCGGCATGACATACATGGTAACGACGACTATTATGGGGCGCGGCCATATCAAGCCGGCGACTCCATACGGCAAATTCACTGGCGGACTTACGCGAAAGGGCAGGGCTTGTACAGTAAGCAATATGCGGAAACCGCCAGCGGCGGCGAACTGTGGCTGGATTTTGCGCATACGCCCGGCGCCCATCCGGAGGAGCGGCTGAGCCGCCTGTGCCGCTGGATTATCGACGCCGAAGAAGCCGGTTTGAATTACGGTCTTAAATTACCTACGGTTACTATCGAACCTGCCGGCGGCAAGCAGCATTACGCCGCTTGTCTGGAAGCCCTGGCTTTATTTTAAACATGCAAACCGCGCAGATTACCCCCAGAATATTGGTTTTTTTACTCGGCGTCGTCGCTTTCATAGTGCTGCCGCATTATGCGAATATTCCTCCGCTTATATTGGCGTTGTTTTTTTTAATACTGGGCTTGCGTTTATACGGCATCCGCAAACCGGCGCGCCGGACGCCGAATCCGGTAATGCTGTTGATAACGCTATTGGGAATTACCGCTATTCTGGTCCAGGATTTAGGCCAATGGAGCATACTGCTTGGCGTTTCGGTTTTGGTGCTGGCGTTCGGCCTGAAATTACTGGAGTTGAATACCGGGCGGGATGTGTATGTGGTTTGTTTTGCCGGATTCATAGTCACTGCTACGCACTTTTTATTCAGTCAAAGCATAGCCATATTGATATATGGCATAATTATCACTTGCTGCCTGCTTGCGGTGCTGATCGCTATTAACAGCGAACAGCGCCGCCTACCGGATGCGTTGCATATCGCCGGCATGCTTTTATTACAGGCCTTGCCGCTCACAGCGGTTATTTTTGTGCTGTTTCCGCGTTTTCCCTCGCCGAGCTGGCTGCATCTCAGCCAGAATCGGATGCAGACCGGCCTGAGCGAAACCTTAGAGCCCGGTTCCGTCAATGATTTGCAGATTTCGCAGGAGCGGGTGTTCCGGGTTAAATTCAGCGGCGACGCGCCGCCTCTTAATCAAATGTATTGGCGCGGACCGGTGCTCAGTTACACGGACGGTAAAGTTTGGCGGATGTTGCATAACGATTTTACCCGCTTTCAGGATAAACTTACGCTGACCGGCCCTGTTTTCCGCTATACGGAACTGCTGGAGCCGCAAGCCTATAATTGGGTGTATGCGCTGGATTTACCGGCGCAATACGATAATAAATTGAAACGTAACGGTTATTATCAACTAACCAGCATCGATAAGCAGGTTAAGGCGGCGGAATACAGTTTGAGTTCGGCCACGCAATATAATACCGGCGCAATTACCAAAACGGAATATAGGGAAAGCTTGCAACTACCGGCGCAGCCGTCCGCGCGCATCCAGGCTCTGGTTCAACAATTGCAAGGTCAAGACGCCGATCCGGAAGCTTATATTGAAAAACTGTTAAATTATTTCCGCGAGCAGCATTTTAGCTATACTTTGCAGCCGCCCTTGCTCGGCGACCAACCCATCGAAAATTTTTTATTCGACGCCAAACGCGGTTTCTGTTCGCATTACGCCACGGCGTTTGTATATTTAATGCGGACTGCCAAAATTCCGGCGCGGGTCGTTACCGGTTATCTCGGCGGGCAACTCAATCCTATCGGCCAGTTTTTGGAAATTCGGCAATCGAATGCGCACGCCTGGACCGAAGTATGGTTGGAAAAAAAAGGCTGGGTCAGAGTAGATCCCACCTCGGCGCTTTTGCTTGCCGATACTCAACAAAACGGCCGCATCGAGACACTATTGACCGGCGAGCCGGACGTGGAGATCAGCGAGTGGAGCCGGACGCTAAGAAAGCTGGAACAAATCCGGAATAACATCGATTACCAATGGCAGCGCTGGATTATTCATTACGGCGACAATTCCCAAACCCTGGTGTTTTCTTTGTTAGGCATGGATAATCCGATAAGTCTGGCTATTGGGCTGCTGATCGCGGCCGGCGCGGTCGTGCTGGCGTTAAGCTTGATGATTTTACGGCCCCGGCAAAAATCCGCTCCTCCGGCGGTTCGATTGTTCAAAAAATTCTGCCGGAAAATGGCGAAAACCGGCATTCTGATACGCGCGGGCGAAGGCGCCAGCGATTATGCGCAACGCGCCAAACGGCATCATCCGGAACTGGCGTCGCTGATTGATGAGATAACGGCGATTTTTATCCGCCTGCATTATCAGCGTATTAGTAATGAACAGGATTTGGAGCTGTTGAAACAGCGCGTCAATGAGTTTCCCCGTTGACAAATAGTCGTGTAGGGTGGGCATTGCATGTCCACCCTACACAAGCTGATTTTAAAAAGCAGATGAATCAATGGTTGTAGGAGGGGTAGTTACTAAACTTTTTAAATAAAAACTTCCACCAAAAAATTCCGCATGGCCAGACATGCGCGCTCGTCCGAGCGGGATTGGTAGACAGTGCCGAAATCGGGGTTATTGGCCAGAGGATTAGTGAACGCATGCATGGTTTGCCCATAAATATGAGTTTGCCAGTCGACGTTTGCGCGGGTCAATTCGTTTTGCAAGGCTAAAACGTGCGCGGGCGGCGCCATGGGATCGTCATGGCCGTGCAATACCAGAATTTTAGCCTTGATATCCGGTTCCGGAATATTATCCGCAGGCGTCAATAGACCGTGGAAGGCTACGGCGCCGCGTAAATTCGCGCCGCTACGCGCCAGATCCAACGCGCATAAACCGCCGAAACAGAAGCCGATGGCGGCGATGCGCCGATGATCCGCCCAAGGCAACATCTTGACGGCGGTCAAAGCCGCATGCAGCCGTTTCTGCAGTAGCGCCCGGTTTTCCATGAACGGCTGCATCAACGCCGCGCATTGTTCGGGGTTGGAGCCTAAAACGCCTTTTCCGTAGCAGTCCGCGGCAAACGCCAGATAACCCAATGCGGCTAATTTCCTGGCTTTCCCGGCGACAAAGTCATCGCGCCCGACCCAGCTGTGGTGAATTAACACCACCGGCCGCGGGCCGGAAATAGATTCGTCGAATGCAAATAAACCTTCCAGTTCAACTTGATCATCGGCGTAACTGACGGTGTTGCTTATGATATTCATGATAATGCCTTGGTTTTGCGTAAATCGGCCAATAAACCCGCCGCGGCGGCTTCCGCCATGTCCAGAACCTGCTCAAATCCATGAGCGCCGCCGTAATAGGGATCGGGTACTTCCCGGCATTTGAGCTCGGGCGCATACTCCAGAAAATAACGGATTTTATGTTTATATTCCGGAGGACAGGCTTGCTCGACACTGGCGTAGTTTTCATCGTCCATGACCAGAATATGGTCGAATTCGGCGAAATCGGCGGATGAAATTTTCCGAGCGCGCAGGCGCCCAAGTTCAACGCCGCGCTGCCGGGCCGCTGCTTGCGCGCGTAAATCCGGCGCATCGCCGACATGATAGGCGTGGGTGCCGGCGGAATCGATATGGAAACGTTCAAGTAACCGGTTTTTAATTACTAAATCCGTAAATACGCCCTCGGCTGTCGGCGATCGGCAAATATTGCCCATACAGACAAATAATATCTTTATTTTGTGCATGTTATTAAGTTTTTTAAATAGAAGTCGAAAAATAGTCACCTATACTTGGGTAACTGTCCTATAAGCTTCCGTTAGGCGGAGCCTGGACTAAACAGATGAAATCAAGCATGAAATTATACGACAAATTTAACCGTGATTAATGGTTAACGGCCGCTTATCGTTGGCCGGCTTATGGGTATATGGATTGCTTGTGGCTTTCCGTCAAAACGGACTTGGCGCGCGGCTAATAATTTTCTGTGGATAGTGCTTAGAAATTATAAAAACTCCTGGAGATTTATATGATACTGATGAATTGGCATTCAGTTGGCGTAAAAGTAGTGGCGATAAGCATGTCGGTGCTGACGGTTTTAGGTATTATCCTACTGTTAGTCTATACGAATGTTGAAAAGCAGAAACTGATAGACGAAAAAATCGAATCCTCCCGTGAACTGATGATACTCTCCGAATCCGTCCGCGACAACATTATAGCCAAATGGGATAACGGCTTATATACGCCCGAGCATTTGCGGCAGCTGGCTGAGAACAGCTCGAACAAACAAGAGTTGGTGCTATCTACCGTGCCGATCGCTAATGCTTGGGCGGTTATCGAAAGTAAAGCCAAAGATGGGGGGTTTCATTTTAAAGCGCCTTCCTTTAATCCGCGTAACGTGGCTAGAAATCAGCCGGACGCAACCGAGCGCGAGGTGCTGGAAAAATTTAAAGCCGATCCGAGGTTAACCGAATACAGCCTTGTCGATGAAGAGAAGCAGGAAATCCGATATTTCAGACCGGTAATGATAGTCAAACAATGCGAAAATTGTCATGGCGACCCAAGCACCTCGGCAGCGATATGGGGGAACGATAAAGGCCTGGATCTGCTCGGATATCCCATGGAAAACTGGCGCGCCGGCGATTTGCATGGCGCGTTTGAAATCATTACGCCATTCAGCACCGCGTTTACCGATTTTAAACATAAAACCTTTTTCGCCATCGGCTTTTTATTGATTTGTTTAGTCGTTGTCGGCGGAACCGGTTATTTTGTGATGAACAAAATCATCATCACCCCGCTCACCCAACTTGCGCTTAATTTGCAGGCGATAGGCAGCGGCGACGGCGATTTGCGCGCCCGCCTGCAACCTAGCGGTAAATCGGAATTTGCCTGGGTCGCATCCAGTTTTAATAACTTTGTCAAAAAAATCGCCAGAACCGTAGAGCAGATTAGAGATACTAGCGAAAAACTGGCCAGCGCCTCGAATAAACTGGCCAGTATTACACAATCCACGCAAACCGGCGTTGATAGGCAATTGCAGGAAACCACCATGGTTGCGAACGCCATGAAGCAAATGACTTCAACCGTGCAGGAAGTGGCGCGCAACGCCGTTAAGGCTTCCGAAGCGGCGGAAACGGCGGACCGGGAAGCGGCGACGGGTAAAAATATAGTCAATGAAGCAGTCAAAGGCATTAATAGTTTGGCTACCGAAGTGGAAAACGCCGCCAGCGTCATTCATGAATTGGAAAATGACAGTAATAGCATCGGCGAAGTGTTAGGCGTCATTCAAGGCATAGCCGAGCAAACCAATCTGCTGGCTTTGAACGCGGCGATTGAAGCAGCCCGCGCCGGTGAGCAAGGGCGCGGCTTCGCCGTGGTCGCTGATGAGGTAAGAACGTTGGCCAGCCGTACGCAAAACTCCACGTTGGAAATTCAGCAAACCATAGAAAGATTGCAGGGCCGGGCCAAACAGGCGGTTTCCGTCATGGATAACGGCCGGAAACGCGCGGCTTCCAGCGTTGAGCAGGCGGCTTCGGCCGGCGGTTCGATTACTTCCATCAGCGAACGCATCGATACGATTAACGATATGAACAATCAGATCGCCAGCGCTGCGGAAGAACAAACCGCCGTGGCCGAAGAGATCAATCGCAACATCAGTAATATCAGCCATGTGTCGGAAGAAACCTCTCTAGGCGCAAAAAAGACCGCCGAAGCTTGTACCGAGTTACTGGAGCTGGCGAATCAACTCCGCACTACTATAGGTAATTTTAAAGTATAAAGTTGCATGGGCGTAGCGAAGTTTTTTTATTAACTCAATACCGGGTAAGCTATGACTAACAAACTTGAGCAGTTGTTAAATCAGATTCATAATCTGCCGCAAATTCCAGAAGTGGTGAGAAATATTATCAACCTGCTGAATGATCCGTATAGCGAGGTATTGGACATCGTTAAAAATGTGGAAAAAGAACAAGTGATCGCCTTAAAAATATTACGTTTGGTGAATTCCGCTCATTTCGGCTTATCCAGGAAAGTCAGTTCAATCGAAGAGGCCACTATGATGATAGGCCTATCGCAATTGAAATTATTGGTGATTGCATCCGGGATTGTCCATGCCATCCCGCGCATTCCTCATTTTGACATTAGGGCATTCTGGAAACAAAGTTTTCTGACGGCTTCCATTGCGAAATGGTTCGCGGATAAAGCCGGCTTGCCGGCGGAGGTGGCCTATACGGCCGGTTTATTCAGCGGATTAGGCAATATCTTAATCCATATCGGCTCGCCCAGGGACGCGAACGAAATCGATCAGCACGTCAAAGCCGGCGGTTTCCGCCCGGATTTGGAGAGGAACCGGCTGGGTTTTACAAACCAGGCCGCTTGCGGCGAATTGCTGCGGCGCTGGAAACTTGCCGACGAACTGATAAACGCGATTAAAAATTCGGCGGAGCCTTTATCGGAAATACCGGCCGATAAATTAGCATGCGCGGTGTACGTGGGCGGCTATATCAGCCAATGCGTCGCGCACGGGGCTAGCCATGAACATATTTTGGACAAATTCCCCTATGCCGTGGCCGAGCAGATCGGTTTCAACGCCGATGCTATCGAGGAAAGTTTGCATCATGTCTTAGGCGCGCATTTTAATCTGGACGAGTTGATCGATTGATTGAATCGGGACGGCTGCTCACCCTCCGGAATTCTCGTCCGCCGGTTGTTGCGGCGCGTTTTCAGCCAGCATGCCGGCAAACAGAGGCAAATAAGCTTGGATTGTATGATTAATGGCGCGTACCGTGTCTGGTAATTTTTTAGCACTTGCTTGCCGAAAGGCGTCAAGCCCGCGCCGCGGCCTTTTTTTCCGCTTTTCGAGGTTTCCACCAGCGGCTGTTTAAAACTGCGATTCATCACGTCGACCAATAACCAAGCTCTTCTATAGCTCATCCGCATGCTTCTGCCGGCCGCCGAAATCGAGCCGGTATCGGCAATGGCCTGTAAAAGTTCGGCCTTGCCGGGCCCCATGGCGATTTCATCATTCTGTAATATGCGAAAAGTAAGCTTGGTGTTCGGCAAAATCAGGCCGGCATTTTGCTGGGAAGAAATCATGTGCTTGAAATTCGGCTGTTTACTCTTACTAGAACGGTTGCGGTTTATTTAATTAATTATATCTTTTTATTTGGCGCGATTATTACAAGTATTCGTGATATTCATGCTAAAATATTATATTTAAACTCAGGCTCTAATTTATGGCGAAAGAAGATCAGATTGAAATGGACGGTAAGGTTATCGACACCCTGCCGAATACTATGTTCCGCGTCGAATTGGAAAACGGCCACATAGTGACCGCCCATATCTCCGGCAAAATGCGTAAACACTATATACGAATCCTGACCGGGGATAAAGTCAGAGTCGAGATGACGCCTTACGATTTAACCAAAGGCCGCATCACTTTTCGTAACCGCTAATCCGTTTCCGGTTTTTCAAGCGCGCTGTTTCGTTATACCACCTGATTTAATTCCGTCTCGGCTAATTGTTTGCTTTCAATCGTAAAAGCCAGTTCGCCGTTCTCAACGTAAATCCTGACATGTCCGCCATTGGCCAAACGTCCGAACAGTAAATCTTCCGCCAAGGGTTTTTTAATTTTTTCCTGAATCAAACGCGCCATGGGCCGGGCGCCCATTTTTTCGTCGTAACCGCGCTCGGCCAGCCAAGTGCGGGCGCTGGATTCCAAGGTTAACGTCACATTTTTGTCGGCCAGCAGCGCTTCCAGTTCAAATATGAATTTATCCACCACGCTGGTGACCACGTTTATATCTAGCGGTTTGAATTGCACGATGGCGTCCAGCCGGTTTCTAAATTCCGGCGATAAAGTACGCTCGATGACTTTCATGCTGTCGGTAGCGTGATCCTGCTGGGTAAAACCCATCGAAGCGCGGCTGCCTTCCTCGGCGCCGGCATTGGTGGTCATAATCAGGATGATGTTATGGAAATCGGCTTGGCGGCCGTTGTTATCGGTAAGAACGCCGTGATCCATGACTTGCAGCAATAAATTGAAGACATCGGGATGGGCTTTTTCCAATTCGTCCAGCAACAATACCGCATGCGGATGCTTGGTGACGGCTTCGGTCAGCAATCCGCCTTTATCATAGCCCACATAACCCGGCGGAGCGCCGATCAGGCGCGAAACGGTATGGCGCTCCATGTATTCGGACATGTCGAAACGGATGAGCTCAACGCCTAAAACTTTTGCCAATTGCCGGGATACTTCGGTTTTACCGACGCCGGTCGGTCCGGCGAATAAAAACGCGCCTATGGTTTTCGTGGCGTCGCGCAAGCCGGCGCGCGTCAATTTAATTGCCGACGCCAGTTCGTTGATTGCTTCATCCTGTCCGAACACCAGCATTTTTAAATTTTTCTCCAGACTGGACAGCTTGTCTTTATCGGAAGAAGACAACGATTGCGCCGGCACGCGGGCGATCTTAGCCACGATTTCCTCGATTTCAGCCGTATCGATGGTTAGTTTGCGGTCGGGCGAAGTGAACAGCCGTTGCCGGGCGCCCGCTTCATCGATGACATCGATGGCTTTATCCGGCAAGTGGCGGTCGGTAATGTAGCGCACCGATAATTCGACGGCGAGCTGTAGCGCTTCCTGAGTGTATTTCAGGCCGTGATGCTCCTCGAAGCGGGTTTTTAAGCCTTTTAAGATTTGCACGGTATCTTCTATCGTCGGTTCAACTACGTCGATTTTCTGGAAGCGCCGCGCCAAGGCGTGGTCTTTTTCAAAAATCCCCCGGTATTCCTGATAGGTGGTTGAGCCGATACAGCGCAATTCTCCCGAAGCCAGCACCGGCTTAATCAGATTGGAGGCGTCCATGACGCCGCCCGACGCCGAGCCGGCTCCGATAATGGTATGGATTTCATCGATGAATAAAATCGTGTTCGTTTGCCGTTTCAACTGATTGATCAAGGCTTTCAGGCGTTTTTCGAAATCGCCCCGGTATTTGGTGCCTGCCACCAAAGCGCCCATGTCCAGGGAATAAATAACGTTATTCAACAGTACATCCGGGACTTGCTCCTCGACGATACGTTTCGCCAGACCTTCGACTATCGCGGTTTTGCCCACGCCGGCCTCGCCGACCAGCAAAGGATTGTTTTTGCGTCTGCGGCACAAGATTTGAATGGTGCGCTCCACTTCCTGTTCGCGGCCTATTAACGGGTCGATATTGCCTTTCAGGGCTTCTTCATTAAGATTAGTCGCGAACTTCTCCAGCGGGCTCGACATGGCGTCGCCGCCGCTACGGTCGGCATCGAGCTCCTCGGGCGACTCCTTGCGCTCCTGTTTTTCGATTTTAGAGACGCCATGCGCCAGATAATTAACTACATCCAGGCGGCTTATGTCCTGTTTGTTGAGCAGATAAACCGCATGCGACTCTTGTTCGCTAAACAGGGCGACAAACAGATTCGCGCCGGTGACTTCTTTTTTATCGGAAGCCTGGGCATGAAATACCGCCCGTTGCAACACGCGCTGAAAACCCAGGGTAGGCTGGGTTTCCCGGTGAGCGCCGTCCGGAATAAGGGATATGGTTTCGTCGATAAAACGGGTTAATTCCGCGCGCAGGGCGCTGACGTTACAACCACAGGCGATCAAAATCGGGATGGTGGTGATATTGTCCAGCAAAGCCAGCAGCAGATGCTCCACCGTGATAAATTCATGCCGTTTGGCGTGCGCAACAGTAAATGCGGCGTTTAATGTAACTTCGAGTTCTTTACTTAACATGGTTATACCTCTTACGCCTCTTCCATCGCACACATCAACGGATGATGATGCTCGCGGGAATAATTATTAACGATATGTACTTTGGTTTCGGCCACGTCTTTGGTATAGGTACCGCAGACTCCCACCCCTTGGGTATGCACTTGCAACATCACTTGGGTCGCTCGCTCCTGGCTCATATTAAAAAAATCGGTGAGCACCTCTACGACAAAATCCATAGGGGTAAAATCGTCATTCAAAAGAATTACCTTGTATAACGGCGGCCTTTTCAATTCAGGCTTGGCTTCCTGAACCGCGGCGTCGCCTTCGTCGGCGTCTTTAAAAGGATCGAAATCTGACATAGCTCATCATTATTGATTCATCGTAAATAACATAGCGGCAAAGACAGTATATTTCAATCTTTACGCAGAGAAAAATCAATTCCAGTAAAATACACAATTTTTCCAAATTTTTATTCAGTCATGGTCTGGAAACCTCACGTTACCGTCGCCGCAATCATAGAACAAAACCAGCGTTTTTTGTTGGTTGAAGAAACAACCTCGCGCGGACCCGCTTTCAATCAGCCCGCCGGCCATTTGGAAGCCGGGGAGTCGTTGCTGGAAGCCGTTGTCCGTGAAGTTCAGGAAGAAACCGCCTGGCGGTTTGAACCTGAAGCTTTTATAGCCGCTCAGCTTTGGCGAAAAAACGCCCGTTCTCCAAGCTTTCTGCGGTTTTGCTTCAGCGGATCGGCGCATACCCACAACGCCGATCAGCCGTTGGATACCGGAATTATACAGACGCATTGGCTTAGCCATGCCGATATTATCGCACGCCGCCAACAATTGCGCAGTCCGTTGGTCTTGAAAAGTATAGACCAATATCTTTCCGGCCGGCGCTACCCTTTGTCTTTAATAGAATCTTTGCTTGATATTACATGACTAAGCATATTATCGTCGGCATGTCGGGCGGCGTCGATTCGTCGGTAACCGCATTAAGCTTACTACAGCAGGGCAATAAAGTCACCGGGTTGTTCATGAAAAACTGGGAGGAAGACGACGGCACCGAATATTGCACGGCGTTGCAGGATTTGGCCGACGCCCGGCAAGTGTGCGATACCCTGGGCATGGAATTAAAAACCGTTAATTTTGCCGCCGAATACTGGGATGAGGTATTCGAGGTATTTTTAGCGGAATATAAGGCCGGCCGCACCCCCAATCCGGATATACTCTGCAATCAACACGTCAAGTTCAAGGCGTTTCTGGATTACGCCATTACCGACCTGGGAGCCGAATATATCGCTACCGGCCATTACGCCCGCGTTTCCGGGGCTGACGGCGTCTGGCGGATGTTAAAGGGCCTGGATCCGAATAAAGAGCAAAGTTATTTCCTTTACGCCATTGCGCCAGAAGCCTTGCCGAAAACCCTGTTTCCGATCGGCCATTTACATAAACCGCAAATTCGCGCCATGGCCGCGCAAGCGGGTTTCGCCAATAGCCGCAAAAAAGACAGCACAGGCATCTGTTTTATCGGCGAACGCAAATTTAAAGACTTTCTGGAGCGTTATCTACCGGCGCAACCCGGCGAAATCCGCGATCCCGAAGGCCGCTACCTGGGCCGGCACCACGGGTTGATGTATTACACCTTGGGGCAGCGGCAGGGCTTGGGCATAGGCGGCGTTAAAAACGCCGAGGAATCGCCCTGGTTTGTGCTGGATAAAGACCTGAAGAATAACGTGTTGCTGGCCGGCCAAGGCCACAACCATCCGCTGCTGTTGCACAATACGCTGGAAGCGGGGCAATTGCATTGGTTTAACCCACAACCTTCGAGCCCGCCGTTCGCATGCAGCGCCAAAACCCGTTACCGCCAGCCCGATCAGGCCTGTAGCGTGGAGGCATTGCCGGACAACCGGGTAAAAGTCCGTTTCGCCCAACCGCAATGGGCGATTACGCCGGGGCAGTCGGTGGTGTTTTATGACGGCGAGGTTTGTCTGGGCGGCGGAATTATTGAGTCAAGGGCAAACGGGTAGGGCGGGTTAGATGCGCCCGCGCAGCGTAACCCACCATAGCCTTAAGGTTAAGTGACTATCTTTAATTATGTCATTATTCAGCGAATTATAAGGTAGCGTCAGCTTTTTAGATTGCGTCAGCAACCCGGCTGTTGACGCCGGAGCCCCTGGCAGAGGACGCCGTGAATACGTCCATGTAGGCTTTAGCCCGGCATCCATGCCGCGCAAACCTCTGTCAGGGGCTCCGGCGCCAACAGCCAATGTGGTGGTCTACCGGCAAGTTTATAATTAACATGCTGACTATGGCTATTTTCCTGGATAGCGATTATTATTCCGGGCCATGATTAAGGTGCAAAATAACGGAATATCATGACCAAGCCACTATCGAAACTGAATCCAGAAATCCCAACGCAGCCGACGAAGCCATGGCCAAGGCCAAAGACTGCTATCTGGCCTATCGCCGTGACGGCGGCGAAAACCACTACGGAGACGGCCGTATCGCGCTGGTCGGGACCGAGTTGCTGCTGGCTGGCAAACTGGCAGCCGCTGAATCGTTTCTGCAAGAAGGTCTGAATCATCCTCAAATATCTGACTGGCTACGCCCCTTTATCCTTGCCTTGCAAGCCATCGCCGCCGGCAACCGCGACCGGAGTCTGGCCGACGCGCCGGATTTGCATTACAGAAGCGCCGCCGAAATTCTGCTACTGCTGGACAAGCTTGCGGCTGAGTAAACGCGAGTAGGTAATAAACACTGTTATATTTTATAAATGCTGCTGGGTATTCATGCTGTCATGCAAAACCCTGATAATTTGAATCTGGGTCGCTGTAACTCGATAAAAAACTAAATGGCGATTAATGTGTAATTGCCTGTACCCTTCACGAATGTAATCGCAAGCAAAACCCAATTCCGGATTTTCCTCGATTAAAGCGAATGCGGCATTTAACTCACCAAAATACGTATCGGCCTGTTCTTCCCCCCAGTTTTTGAACGAATAAAGCCAGATGTTTTTCAAGTCCTGTTTTGCCAGCGCCTGTATATGGATTTTTCGCATGTTCAAATTAAACCGGCTTCTTTTTTCGCCGCCAGTCTGATTGATTCCATGTCTAATTCGCCGGCATCGCCACTCTGTTCGCCTTCTATCAAGGCAGTGCGTAAAGCTTGCAGCTTCGAGTTCGATTCTCTTTCTTCAAGCAATCGCAAGGCATCACGTATAATTTCACTCACACTTGCATAGCGTCCGCTCTTGAGCAAGGACTCAATGAGGTCGTTCCAATGTTCGCCGAGGCTAACTGTTTGGGTTCGTGCTTGCGCCATGTTGTACTCCTAACCAGTTTCTTGCATATAAATGTAAGATATCTTCTTACAATTAATAAAGCAAACAATTTTTTCTCGGAGTATAAACAGAGCTTTTTGTTATGGTTTAAAGCCATAAGCCAAGATTTTGGAGCCGGCCAGCCTGGCGGAGGTTTGCGCGGCATGGATGCCGGGCCAAAGCCTACAAGGACGTATTTACGGCGTCCTCCGCCAGGCTGGCCGGCTCTAAAATCGTGAATAGCCAGCAACTTTAATTAACCGCCATAAGTATCAACCCGTGGGTTGTCAAAAACTATACCGCTAAGTTCATGGACAGCAATAAATATTACAGGGATAAGATAATATGGCTAAATGTTGAAAGAATTAAATTACTCGAAGGATGCGCCACCCGCCGGTTGGTGCATCCCTTGACCCTTATCCAAATGCTATAGCCCGCCGTAACATCCCAGTTCTCTTGCTTTATGTCGTTTATAACTACGCTTCCGGGCCAGATTAGCAAGGTAGGGATGATCTGCCCTACCCCTTTGCCGCTGCGTGGCGGCGCAATCGAAATAATATGCTCCGGCCCATTGTGGACTATGTATTTTCCATCTTCCGAAACACCCAGCACAACGCCACTGTCCGACAACAAACCGGCATCCTTGATATCCTTGGTAGTTCCCCAGCGCGCGCTGCCGTAGGTTGTGGCTACCGGGCATTATTTTAATGGTATCGCTAAGTTTTTTCTTTTTGCTGATTACACTGGAGTCTTTAAACGCTTATGCCAGTTTAAAAGCCAGCCATACTTTGGTTTGGGGGCATTGGTGGCGTACGGTTGGTGTTTATATTGCACCGGTGGTGGCGTTAGTCCTTATGTTTTTTGTAATAGGCGTGCTTACTGCCTTAGGGGGCTCAAATCAATATGTTGCCCAAGCCATATCCAGCTTTTTAGCGGCGATCGCAGGGTCCTTTTTTCTGGTATTGGGCTATGTGCAATATAACGACCTGAAACTACGCAAATTTGGCGGTAATCCGGTATTAGAGCGATAAGAATCTAGAAATACAGTCATCCCTGATTGTTAGGCATCCTCGAAAATATATAACCATTCAGCGAATTTGCAAATCTGGTCAGCTCTTTCGGGTATCAACAGGTTTTTTAAAATTCGCTGCGTTACGAAATGTTTACTCATTTTAATTAAACGAATTTACGCCGATTTAGCCCGGCAAGGGCTAGAAAAGCGCTGCTAAATAAGTAAAATGTCCCTGGTAAAGGAACGAATGCTGTGGGGATATCGACAAAACCGTGTACTGCATTATTAATATCCCAGTAATTACCATATACTATGCCAGTGGCTGTGATACCTAAAATTTCCGTACTGCTAGCCGTTGGATAAGAAAAGCTTAAATAGGTACCATTGCTTTCAGTAAAACCTTGGATACCGTTGACCGTGTAAAAATAGCCGTAGACCACGCCACCGGCGGTTACGCCGGTAATCACGGTATCGTAAGGATTGATCGTTCCAGGGTCGGAAATATCGGTATAGACGCCATTTGTATAGGTGAATGCATAGCTATTCAAATTTGCGTCAAAATATTCACCAAAAACGGTATCGTTACTGCTGATACCTATAATTTGCGTGCCTAATACCGCGTTGGGATCACTCAGCGTTGTATAAGTATTGTTGTTATCGATAAACCCGAATTCACCGGTGCTGGTAAAATAGGTACCTGCTATTGCACCATCGTTAGCCACGCCATTGACATTGGTTCCAGATGTTGCCGACGGATCGGATACGGTGGTAAAACTACCTTGAGCATCAACAAAACCCTGTTGAGTGCTGGTATTATCCAGATAGCTGCCGTATATCGTACCGGAAGCCGTGATGCCATTGGCCGTAGTGTTGGCTTGGGCGATACCGGGCACAGTAAAATCCTGGTAGCCGTTTTGGTCATCAGTAAAAGTCAGTAAATTATTATTCTGTGTGTAAGTACCCAATACGGTATGGTTGTCACTGATACCCAGAATACTGGTGCCCTGGGAGTAAGTTCCTAAAAAACTGGAAGAGTAAAAGCTATAATCCGTATTTTGATTAATGATGTCGCTATAACCGCTTTGATACGCATAACCGTAAGAATTACCGCTGTTGTCAAGATAATTTCCGACTACTGTGCCGTCCGAGGATACAGCGCTTACAGTCGTTCCCCCGACACCGTTAGGATCATCGATACTGTTAAGCTGGTCGGCTTGAGCCGCTAACGGCAAACCTAGCAGCAAAAAAAACACAGGCTTAAGTAAGTTGGTTTTAAGGGTTTCCATATCAAATCTCAAATAAAAAAATAGTCAAAAACCGGGCTGATCATCTAGCACGGTGGCCCTGTTTGCATTTAAGGAGCAATTAACTGAGTTAAATAGTTAACGGCAGGTTGCACTAGACTTAACACTTGTTGTTCCGCTGCACAGGTTTTAAACCAGTCTTTATTGCTGGGATTAACCGCATTGGGTACTGAGCAGCTTTGGCTATGCGCTAGTGCATTATTATTCAAAATACTCAATGCCAAACTGTAATTCTGGTTATTGATATCCGTGATAACCGTATTTAAGGTGTTAACCAGTGCATTTTGCATGGCCGCATTGGTGAAGGTTGAGCTTGACAGGCCACTAATATAGCTTTGTAAAGCTTGCACTGCGTTTATCGTTGCCGTTTGCGGGCTAATGACGTTCACATAAACATAACTGTCGTCTGATAGACCATCTAGGCCTTTATACGGCCCATTAGTGACCACAAGAATAAACTGATAGGTGCCCGGTATCGAAGGTGCAATGAAGGTGGTTGTTGGGCTGGTTGGATTACTCAATATCTCTGGACATATATTATTTTGGTTAGAGTCATAACAAGTCAGTGGGAATTCTCCCACCAACCACTGATAAGTCAATTGATTGGTGTAATAAGCAGGATTAATGCTGCCACTGCCTTGTAATGTAACGGTAGACCCGGCTACTACAGTTTGGTTTGGCCCGGCGTTAGCTACTGCTGGAAGCGGTTCAACTATAAGGAATATAGAGTAGGGCGTGCTACTCGCTCCGGTAGTGACATCAGTCACGACTAAATGTGCTAACCACTCTCCCTGAAAATTAGGCACGAAGCTTGGGGTCAAAGTGTTGGCATTGGCTATGGCTGGTATTTGTAGGCCTGCGGTTTGGAGACCACCAGGGGGGGTCAGTGACCAAGTATAACTATATTGATGAGGTGGATTGTCGTAGATGCTGGTAAAACTACCGGTGAGATTAACTGTATCGCCTATTTTAGGGAGTGAGAGTCCATTTATTGGATTTACATACGCAACTGGTGCAACTATAGTTGAAGAGATAGTCACTTTATTGCTACAGAAGCTGGAATTGCCGGCATTATCGGTCACTTGATAGATAAAAGTCCAATAATTCGGGTCGCCAGCTTGATCAGTCACGGCTTGTAAGCTACCCGTTAGCGAGTTGCTGCCGACCGTCCAGCCAAGCGCATTGCCGCCATAGGAGCTGGTCAGGCTATACAGGTTAACTTTGGCAACACCGGACAGGTTATCACTGCTATTGACGGTATTGGTAACCGTAACCATGTCATTGGTCGCCGGAATCACCGAAGGTGTAGACCCGATACTGCAACTGGGCGGTGTGGTATCTATATTGACCGGCACGTAAATGACAGGCCCCTCGCCAGCATAATTAGCGACCACACCAGCAGCATATTGATTGGGATAGACCCCCTGCGTTGTAAAAGATTGTGCTGGTGAACAATATTGTATACCGGACACACCCGTTGTACTACAGTTGAAACTCACTGTAACAGGTATGGAATTATTCCAGCCATTACTATTGGGCTGTGGCTTTACCGTGGCAGTAATCGTTGGGGTCACAGAGTCAATGCTGAATTGTACTGTTATCGACGTGGATAAACCGGCAATATCGGTAGCGCTGCCTGTCACGGTATGTTTACCGTCACCGCTGATGTTTTGCGGTGCTGAGCAAGAAGCAATACCGGACAGGTAGTCGTAACAAACAAAGTTTACAGTAATTGGCCCTGTTGTCCAGCCCTGGAATAAACTGGCTTTACCACCATCAAACACATATTGAATACTCGGCGGGGTATTATCATTGTTAGCGGGTTGGGTGGTGAAAGTAGCTGTGTTACCGGCTATGTCGCTAACCTTAACTTGTTGAGTCACACCTGTTCCTTCAGGTAAAGTCACCGGGTTGGGGCAACTGCCGGCTGCTACACCGGAAAGCACATCCCCACAGATAAAGGATAATTTTAAATGGTTGTACCAGGTATTAGGTTGCGGCACCGGTGAAGATTGCACATTAGGTGAGGTGCTGTCAATATTCACATGGGCGAATGCATCCTGAATACCATCCAAATTACTTAAAGAACAAACGGCTGAATTATAACCTTCGGTGGTGATCTGAGAATCAGGACATTGATCGAGAGGATAGGCAGATAAACTTTTGCCGACAGGGGAATTGACCAGACTCCATTGTATGGAGGTGGGGCCGGTAAACCAAGCTGGTTGATCGCTTCCCGGGCCGGTCAGCGTATAAAGCAGTTGACCACCGTTGCCGTTCTTAGTATAAAGCAGTTGACTCGGCACACTAGCAGTAGTCAGGATAGCCGTTTTTAGCGCACCGTTCAGATCTTGATACTGAATGTTGCTGTTGACAACTCCGGCGGCAGGATTGTTGGACTGAGACTGAGTGTGTACAAAGGTATTACCTTGCCGCCACGCCCGCATTTGGTTGCCATTCCAGTCTAAATAGTCAATATAAGTTGAATAATAAGGAGAAGAGACATTATTACTGCTGGTTGTAGTAACTGCCAACCAGCCGCCTGTATAGCCAGCTGCAGAAGGCAATGACCGGACAGTATTATAGGTATTGCTAATCGGCGTTTTTAATTGTATTTGGGTTGCTGTGCTAACTATATTGGTGGTTTCGTCGGTAATATAAAACTCAGGATCTGTAGGTTGCGCGTTAGGCGGTGTCAGGCTTGGCAAATATTCCGGGGTGGTAGTTTGGATGAACGCCGTATAAAACTCGCCCAATCCAACGGTATTGGATGGATCGGTGAGTTGAGTCATATTTGGCGCCGTTGCGGCTGCAGTCACTGCGCTTTGTAACTGAGCAGGCAGTTGTGCATTGGTGACAACGTTAATGCCTTCTATAACTCCGATCTCTATGGCAATCAAGGCAACAGCAACAGGCCCCGCCACAAAAGAAGCAGCGCCACCGATAGTCAGAATGCTGGTATTGATGGCTGTGGTTGTGTCCGCAATAATAGTTGTTGTAATGAAACTAAAAGAAATAGATGAAACAAAATCATAACCAATATCTGCCGCAGTAGCAGCCAAAATACCGAATGAAATTAAACCAGTCCCGGTAACAGCTCCGGCGGTAGCGGCAGAGGCAACACCATAGCTGACCGCGTTCGCAGTCTCGGTGAACGCATCATAGGTACCAGGATTATTGGTTACATCATAATTGACATAGCTATAGCCATAGGTCATAAAATCATTAAAAGACGGTGGGATAGGATTGCCACCGAAGATCCCTCCAGTACTAGTACTACAAGCTGGAATTGATTGCGTCGACCAATCGTAACTGAAGCCTTGCGGTGGTGACCATCCCGTTCCGTTCGCATTTTGACCTGGACCGACATTACAAATATTGCTACTCCAACTATTGTATTCTTGTAACGCATAGTTTGCCGCTAATTGACGTCTTTGTTTAACAATGCCGGCATAATAATTCATGACGGCTGATTCATTCGTATCCCAATCGGATTTTTGTGCAACAGTCAGTAATTGACCCAAAATGCCGGCGCGCACTTCACTCCGTGCTGCGTCATACACGATGTTGATATCGCCGGGAGGTAATTTATGTGTTGTTCGTACATTGCTTACTGCGTTGGCTTCATAAATTTGCATCTGCGAAATAACTGTGCTGGATGCGCCGTTTGCATTACCTTGGAATATCAGGTTGGGATCAGAAGTTGATAATGCCTGACATTCGCCGTTAGGTTGTAACTGACCCGGAGCGCCTAACTGACCCGGATCTCCACCAGTGGTAACCGAAACCGTACAATCGCTAAAATTTTCACATTGACTTTGCGGCTCGACTATATTAATGATGCTGGAAGGTGTGCCAGGGTTTGATGTATTCGTGCTGATTGCGCAACTGCTATACATGCAGGTACCGTTGGCTTGGACGGTTCCCAAGGCAGTTGTATACAAACCGATTTCTATGTAACATGAAGCGCCCACTTGTAATACGCAACTGCCATTACTTTGCGGGATACCGTACGGAGATGATCCAGAAGTACAATAACTAGCCCGGCAGGTGTTACCGACGGTATTACCGGGTAAGTTGGTAATAGGGTCAATGCAATTTGCTCCCTCGGCTAGTTGACAGTTACCGTTAGATTGAATGGTGCCTGAAATTGAACTTGTATTGATGTTGTTGAGCGATAAGCTGTTGTTATTGTTGTACAAGAAACAACTGGCGCCCACATTTGGCTTACAGGATAAATTCGCTTGAAGTGTACCTGTTGCATTAGTATTATTATCAACGCAAGCTTCACCAACAACTCCTGCGCAACTGCCACTTGCCTGAATGACCCCTTGGGAATTAGTGTTTGGATTAGTGCATGCCGCACCGGTAGTAGGCTGACAAAGCCCATTGCTTTGCACGGTTCCTTTGGCTCCGTATTCATAATCGGTACAGGCTAAACCGACGGGAACAACGCAGGTTCCAGTGTTTAAATCATAAGTGGTGTAATTAAGCTGCTGACCATTGATGTTATAAGTGACCGAGCAAGGTAAAGAACCAGTAGATGTTGATTGACAAGATCCATTTGATTGCAATATTCCCGGACCGGAATTGCCAAAACTATCAGTGTAAACACAGTTTGGTAAAGCTGGTAAAACGGGGGTTACGACATCTGCATAAGCAGTAGGTTTGAAAAAGCCAATTGATAAGGCTATCAAATAAGGCCGTAACAATTGTATATTCCTGTATACCATAAATCCCTCAATAAAAAATTTGAAATATTTCACAATTCTAAGAAATTGTACATAAAATTTATGTTCAAAGCAATACCGTGTTGAGGCTAAATCGCCTCATTATTGATATTTAAGTAATTGGGTAGAGTAAAGAACATGCGTAAACTTGCTCTATCGCGCCGAGTTTGTGGCAACACTTTCATTACCCGGTATCTGGAAAATTTTTATTTAAACGCGAATGAAGATAGCTGTCGCCTCTTCGGTCATTTATTATCTCGTCAGGGATGTGGAAGAGCTGTAATTAATGTGGGGGCTAAAGTGTAGCCTGTATAGCCTTTTCGGCTTATTTTTTCTTTCGGTATTGACCTGTTTGGTTGCTTATCCGGATCTAAGCTGTAATGAGGTTATAACTTGGCGAAGCGCTGATTCGTCAGGGAAAGCGTAACCGCATAACTAACTTTCAAGAAGCAACTATAAAAGCAGGCAAAATATTACTGATCAGCACGTCCATTCTGCATGCTACCATTGATAGAAGACTTCATTTCTACTAATCAAAGTTATGGGTTGGCGGAACACTGTATTAATCAGGAAAGGTCTTGGACTTTATGTCGATTTATCATATTGTTGTTAAATGTTCAATGCTGCTGCCTGAGTGCTTCCAGTCGGGCCAGCAATTCAGTCGGGTATTCGATCTCTGTCTGTGCAACTCCTGCGTAGATTGCCCCTTCGTTGCCGTCAAGTGTCAGCAAGTCACCCTCATGCATTGTTGTGCCTGCTATCGTGATACAGCGGGCAGTCTCGTCAATGTGCAGTTCTGCACAGCCGACGAGACATACCTTTCCTAATTGCCGTGCTACGACAGCGGCATGGGAGGTGCGAGCGCCACGTTGCGTGAGCAGTCCGGTGGCTGAATCAAGGGCAGCGATGTCGCTGGTTTCTGCGTCACGACGTACTAATACGACCGGTGCGCCTGTGTCGCGGCGGGCGACAGCGCGCGCTTCATCCAGGGCGATCTCGCCAATGGCCGCACCACTACTGGCGGTAGCAGACCGCGCGAGTGGTGACGCTCTGCCTTTTCGCGGGCCTGCATTACCAGAATGTCAGCCTTGCGCTCCCAGGTTTTTGCACGGGCGGCCAGCGATTGCGCAGCCTTGGCTGAGTTTTCCACTCCATGCGTCAGGCCGTCGCTGACTGCTTGCGCCAGTGTGTGGCAGTAGGCAGCGTGCTCGGCAAGCAAATCGAACTCGCTCGTGCGATAGCGGACATACTGGGCCAGCAGCATTCGCGTCTCGTCAGCTACCAAAGCTGAGGGCTGACCGGTGGACAATGCTTGGCAGGCCAACTGCATAACCGCTAATAGGAAGGCCCGGGCATCGGCGATGCCCATAATTTCGTCTAGCCTATCTCCAATCCGAAACGCGCCTTCACCTGCCGATTGCATGGCCGCGAAGATGAGCCGTTCACCGCCCACCTGTAACCAGGCCCGGTGACCGATATCGAGACGAGCAGCTTCGGTCAGCACCGCGATGGCGTCTGTTTTTTTGACAAACGCCTGCAGGCGCTTGCGGGCCCGGTTCCAATCAATCAGGAATACAATTCGTGAAGCTATCCTTCCCTTTTTCAGGAAAAATCTTCAGCATTAGCTGGTGAATTAAAGAGACAATTTCCTCTGTGTCATCTCACAGCTAAACTAAATTGCGTAAAGAACATTCCTAGCCTTTTTTCAACAGATTTAATAATTGATGCCACTGGTGAAGAAGCAGTGAGTGAGATGTTGAACGAAGTTCATATCAGTAAACTTTCCAGAATACCGCCAATATTGTACATTTGGATACAAGGAAATGGCGATGCCGTTCAATCGCTTTGGGTTACGTGGTGATCCTAGCCCACGATTCAGAACTCGATCAGTTGAAACAGCTCATGTCCGTCAAATTAAAAATCAGAATATTTCTTCAATGAATGGTTGCCCTGCATGTCGGCCTTCTTGATATGGAACAATCCATTGATTCAAGGAGGGAAAATATTGATTGAAGAAAATGTCCTTAATCTAGTCGAGAGCTATCGACAGAATTCACCTAAAAAACCCGAGTCTGGCGGTATCCTTCTCGGTTATCGACGGGAAAGCCATCTACATGTTATTGATGCAACATCACCGCAACCCTTTGACAAAAGATCGCGTTTTAATTTTTTTCGCAAAGATCGAAAACATCAGGACTTCGCCATCAAAAAATGGCTTTCAAGCAGAGAAACCATTGATTATGTAGGAGAATGGCATACCCATCCTGAGAATTCACCAAATCCTTCGGCACTTGACGTGTCTGAGTGGCGAAAAATCATCGAAGTTCGGCAAAATTCAATGATTTTTCTTATTGTAGGAATTAATCGAGAGATATGGCTTGGTATCGGAGCAGGAGAAAGTATATTGTCCGCAAGTATTGATATGATAAATTCCAGATGTAGACCCAGTGGGAGCGAAGCTACAATTAACAGATAAGCAACGACTACCAATAATCTGGCTTGATGGCTGGTTTCTTCTTGGTTGGGACTTTGTCTGGAAGCTGGAATTTTTCCAGCTCTTCATCAAGAATATAAGACCGGGTCCAGTCGGCTAGTTTCGATAGCCCTGCATTTGGTGGCCGATGTTTCCCTTCCTTCGGCTCTCTTCTCGGTAAAATCAAGCCAACGTGATGGCTTGGGCAGTCCAGTTTTATGAACGCTAGGGCAGATTCAAGATCAGAATCACTCGAAACTAAAACGGCCTGCTCACAGTTCCTGTTTACAGCGTCTCGATACAAATGGAGTGCAATGTATACATCGGTCTGCTTTTCTTCCAGCTTCCAGATTTCAACCCGATCCTGCTTATCGACCGGATGTTTATAACGCGGCGGGTTGCCCTTTTCCAAAAGGTAGTAACCGTTAATAATTTCGAAGATTTCCGGGTGACGGTTGATAAGGGCTTTATGATAAGTATTTTGGGAATGTAAAGCCATGTCGCCCTTGGTGGCTACTCGGGTGATGACCGGTGCGGTAAAGAACTTTACGGCAACGACTTCAATTTGTGGGTTTTGCACATGGCAAACGTGCTTAACCAGGCTAACAATATCGAACCACTTATAAGCGGTATTCCTGAGCACGCCAAAATAGAAGTTAAATCCATCGACATAAACAATTGTGCGCATTCAATATCCTGGAAATGAAAAAACCGCCCGAAGGCGGTCTTTCCGTCTTACAGTGAAGTCAACTTAATGGCGACACCGAAAGATGAGTTGTAAATTAATTATAATTAATTAATACCGGAATTGCAATAATATTTGCTTATCGCATGTCGATGCAGACATTAAGCATCCATCAGGCCGGTCATCATGACCGCTTTCCCGACCTTCGTGGGGAAACTTTATTGGTCTTATCCAAGATTAACTGATGTGCTTTATCTGGTGTACAAGCGATCGGTACGGCATAGCAGATGGTCAGTTCGGCGCCATGAGGAATTGTTTTCAATGCTGGCCGGTACCCAAGTTGTATCAACTTATCTTCGTTAATTAGGGAGCGGCGCTGCCCAGCCAGTTCCCCTCCAAGGAATTATGCGTTCATGTCCACCATGGCGTTTCTCTCAACTGATTGATAATGACTTATTTATATATCATCACGACCATCTATAATGGTAAGTACTGCCGCATTTTTTAAGTGATTCCACTGTTTTACTTTTGCTCGGATTTTCGCGCCCGCGAAAAAAATTATTGTTCCTCGTTTATATTGACCTCATCTTGAGTTTTAGTCGTTGGAGAAGGGAAGTCCGAAGCTGTCGCGACAAATTCCTTCGGCAAATACGAATAGATTCCTCTTGATCTTTCCAGCAACACTTCCGTTAATTGTTCCACGAAACGGCCCCAGCGGCGCGTCATTTTATCTTTAAACTTGGTTTTTTCCGCTTGTGTCGCCGGCTCCGGCATTAAACCAAGCGACACCTGGATAAATAGCGCAAGCGTTGGCATGAACGCGGTGAAGTTGATAACACTCAGAAATTACACTTTTCATATGATTTCGATCACTATTGGTTTGAGCCATTAGCAAATGTGTTTGGTATTTCTGCACTGCAAGTTGAGGAGTTAGCGAAAGAAATAATACTTAAAGATTGGAAAACCAATATTGGAGATAAATATATTCACGATCCTAGACAAAAGTTGTGGCAATCCTCTCGTCATGAGCGTGAAACTTGGCATAGTCATTCCAGTTATCCCAAAACCGATGATTATCAATTTTATTTATCCTATCACGGTATGTTGGCAGTTGCTGCCAAATTATTACAAGTAATGCCAGTAGTACACAGGAATGATTTGTATGAAAACGAATGGAGCGAATGGTTAAAATATCACTCCTTAACACGTTCCGATAATCGCTGGCTGGCAGATAGACGTGATCCAGCTCCATTACAAAGACGTGCTTGGCTTCAAAAGTCAAAGTCAGATAATTGGCGATGGGAGATCAACCAGGATGATTTTATGGATGGATTGTTATTAGAACGAAACCACGAACTATGGCTAAATGTTTATGGACATTGGAGCGATAATGACGATAGCCGCAAGGAAAGCTTTGCTGTTGCTAGCGCATTTGTAAACCCTGACACTTCATTATCATTGCTACATGCATTAACAACCTGTTCGAATTCTCGTGATTATAAACTTCCTTATTACCACGAGGAAGATATGGAGTTTAAAAAACCACCCTTTATCTTGGAAGGCTGGATTCTTAGAAATGGGCAATCTAAATATTTAGACGAGTTTGATCCGTTTGCAGGGGATATTGAATATCCCTCATATTGTCCAGGGCAGTCGATTTTAGAGCAGTTTGGCCTTATAGCAGATAAAGAGCAAAGAAATTGGTATTTGCCTAAAACGGATACGGTCGTTTTAATCAGTGAACTTTGGGGGGATAAACATTCCGAAGATAGAGTTACTGCTGTGAGATATGGCAGTCGAATTTATGCATCGTTTACTTTTATAAAAAACTTATGCGCCAATTTAGGACGAAATTTAATTATTGAAGTCCAAATTGAACGCAATTATCATTATCGTTCATACCAATCAGAACCTGATGACGAAATCAAATACCCCCCCCCATATTGCAAAATTTATCTCATCTCAGCAGATGGAACGCTTAGAGATGCAAAAAGGTGTTATCGAATTGGGCAAAGCTCTGGTTAAAGAACTTGACATTGAACTTGGAAATGATACTTTAACAAAATGGATAGCGCATTATATTGCTGAGTTATTAATCGAATTGGATAATGCCGGGGCTAATGAAAAACGGGATTTGCAACAACTGTGTTTCGAGTCTATTTTAACTCTTTGGTCACACCGGTCTTCATTTGAAAATGGTCGGCGTCCATTTGAAAATTTTGAACCTATATTAAGGACATTAAAAGCGCTCGACCCTGAAAATCAGCAAACATACTATAGTTTTTGGCAGCAAGAACAAAATGACTCGGGCTCCATTACTTATGAGGTTAAGCAATGGACTGAATTTGCTTCCAGAATTGATGCTGCAGCACGAGTATGGATCAAATTTGCGATTGATCAAGCAGTACAACATGCCTTGGATGAAAAAACCTATTTGTGGCTTAACAGATCCGTCAATTTAATGGCAGATCGAGAATTAGAATTAATTATTAAACTGATGCCTGAAAATTCTTTAGCTATTGACAATAATGATATCAACAAAATCAACTCCGCGAGGATTAAGCAACTAGAAGGAAACCTTGAGAAGCTGGATGCTTTCATAGAGCTTAGCAACGTCATAAAAGCTGATATTGCAAATAAGCTTGAAGCATTAAAAAATCCAGGCTCCTAGATAGAAAATATCTTATATTTATGATCCAAGTCACCCAAATCCCCGCCCGTAGCGATAATTACATCTATCTGCTGCACGAAACCGAGTCTGGACAGACAGCCGCCGTGGATCCGGCCGACGCCGAGCCGGTGCTGCGGGTGTTGCGGGAAAAAGGCTGGCGTCTGGATTACATATTCAACACCCACCACCATGGCGACCACATCGGCGGCAATCGTGAGCTCAAACAATTAACCGGTTGCCGGATCGTGGCCGCGCATGCCGACCGGCACCGTATTCCCGACATCGATCAGGCCGTTGCGGACGGCGATGAAGTCAAACTGGTCGAATCGA
Organism: Methylomonas sp.; assembly: GCA_050015235.1. GTDB lineage: Bacteria > Pseudomonadota > Gammaproteobacteria > Methylococcales > Methylomonadaceae > Methylomonas. The sequence goes on from JBEKBU010000003.1 coordinate 27,330, forward strand.
GCTGGCGAATTATCGAGACCCCAGGCCATACAGTGGGGCATATCGTTTTTTATTGCGCGGCGCAAGGCCTGTTATTTTGCGGCGATACCTTGTTTGCCATGGGATGCGGCCGTTTGTTCGAGGGCAGCGCCGCGCAGATGTATCAATCCCTGCACATACTGAAAAACTTGCCGCCGGACACGAAAGTCTATTGCGCCCATGAATATACGTTGACTAACGCCCGCTTCGCCATGACCTTGGAAGCCGATAATCCGGAATTACAAAAACGGCGGCGGGAAGTCGAAGAGTTACGCCGGCAAAATCTATCCACGCTGCCGGCGACCATCGGCTTGGAGCTGGCGACGAATCCTTTTTTACGCACGGAAAGCCCGGCGATACGCAAAAGCCTGGCGATGGCGGCGGACGCCGAACCGGCGGCGGTGTTCGCCCGCATCAGACAGTTGAAAGATCAATTCAGCTAAGCGCGTTTAACCCAATGCGCGGCTTATTTCTGTCTGGATTTGCGGTCTTCCTGTTCGGTCGTGAAAAAATTCAAGCGTTCGTTCAAAATGGCTAATAACTGATAATTCAGGTCTTTTTCCTGTCTGGCCAAGCGCAATTGCAAAATGGCGTCGTCTGTTTGGCCGCTGGCGAAATAAAATTCGGCCAGATAGCGGTGCGACTCGCCGGGTTTTTGCAGATCGGCGTAGCTTTGCGCCAATAATTCAAAATAAAACGGCTGTTGTTTCAAAATCGGCTCCAATGTGTCCAAAACCTGTAAGGCCTGGTGGGGATGGGCGCTTTTTAACAAGCAACGGATATAATCGATTTTCAGCGCGTCGTTACTGGGGAAGTTGTTGACGGCTTTCGCGAATATCTGATTGGCTTTTTCGAAATCGTGTTTTTCCACGGCCGTACGCGCCAGTGCGGAAATGTATTGCGGCTGATTCGGATATAGTTCGGCCAATTGCGCGAATACCGCCGCCGCCAGATCGAATTGCTGCATATCCAGATAGCACAGGCCTATGCCGTAGCGGGCCACCGCGCGTTGTTCGGCGGTGCCTTGCTGCTCGAGTATGCTGAAATGCTGAAATGCTGCGTTCTTGTCCGCTTCCGTGATCACTATCAGTTTGGCTTTAGTCAATGCGTAGCCCATCGAATCGGGATATTGCCGGAAAGGGTAGGTTTCGGCGCGGCCACGGGTATCGGCCACCCGGTTTTCGGACATAGGATGGGTGCGTAAAAATTCGGGAACGCCGTTGCCGTAAAAACGGGTGGCTTGCTGCAAGCGCTCGAAAAACGTCGGCATGCTGCGCGGGTCGAAATTCGAATCGAACAGCGTATTCATGCCGACCCGATCCGCTTCTTTTTCATGATCGCGGGTGAAATTGATTTGAAATTGCACGCTACCGGCCTGCACCGCCATCATGCCGGCCATGCCGGCGTTCGGCGCTTTAATCGCCAGTAACGCCGAGGCCAGGGTAGCCGCTATGGTCGGTATCGACATGCGTTCGGATTGCTCTATGGAGCGGTATAAATGGCGTTGCGTAACGTGCGCAATCTCATGGGCCATTACCGAAGCCAGTTCGCTTTCGGCTTCGGTGAGTAAAATAAGGCCGGAGTTGACGCCGATGTAGCCGCCTGGGCCGGCAAACGCGTTAATATTCGGGTCCATCACCACGAAAAAGTGAAAAGGATTGGCCGGCGCGTAACTGTGCGCAACCAATTGCTGGCCAATGGTCTGGATATATTGCTGGAGCTCCATGTCCTGATTGATCACCGCTTCGGAATGCAGGTCGCGAAAAAACGATTCTCCCAGCTCTTTTTCCTGGGCGGGGGAGATAATGGCGCCGGACGAGTCGCCCATATCCGGCAGTTGAATTTTTTCAAGCTCCACCGCGTGCTGTGGAGTGGAAACCAGGATCAGAGCAATGCTTAATAGTAATGCGTTAATTCTCATTTATTCTTAGTCAGTCGCGCGGGTAATTTAGTTCAAATGCGGAGAGTATAAAGCAGTGACGGTTTTTGCCTGAGATGTATTAAAATGCCGTTGGTTTCAATAAGCGCACTATTTTACTTGTTCATGAAATTTGCCGTACTGATAAATGCTGGCCCTTATACTTCCCATGCCGGGCTGGACGCCTATTATTTTATTTTAGCGGCGTTGCGGGCCCGGCATGAAATTATCCGGGTTTTCTTTTATAAAGACGGCGTTTATCACGCTTTCCGTTACGCTATGCCGCCGAATGGCGAACAGTCGGTTTCACAGCGCTGGTCGGCGCTTGCCGCGCGGGAACGGATCGATTTGGCTGTTTGTATTTCGGCGGCTCAGCGCCGTGGCCTGTTGTACCGCGACGAAGCCCAACGGCTCGGCAAACAGGATGACGATCTGGCCCCCGGTTTCCGTATCGCCGGACTAGGGCAATGGCTGGAAGCAAGCCTGACGGCGGATCGTTGCATCGTCTTCGCTTAGGCCGCCATGAAAAAATATTTGTTTGTCATGCGTAGCCCCCCAAATACCGGCGCTTCGGTACAGGAAACGCTGGATATGATTTTAACAACCGCCGCGTTCGATCAGGAAACCGCGCTGCTGTTTGCCGATGACGGCGTGCTCCAGTTGAAACGCGGGCAAAACCCATCGGCTCTGGGTCTATACGACGCTCCGGCCGTCCTGTCGGCGCTGGAAATCTATGATGTCAAAACTTTATATGCGGAGCAGGAGTCGTTGCGGGACAGAGGCCTGAATAGCGGCGATTTGATTTTGCCGGTGGAGCCGATTGAACGGGATCAAATCGGCGCTTTGTTACGGTGCTATGATGTGGTGATTTCCGATTGATTTGTGAAATATCACTACCGGATTTAAGGGCCGGTAGTGACAATAGCAAAAGTTATTGCTGATTGCGCTTATAAGCAAATAGACCGCACAATCCGCTGATAAACATCCAGATAATACCCGGCTCGGGTACGGCCGTTGAAATAGCGGCGGCCGTACCGGACATTTCAACGCGCAGGCCGGTCGGGCTTACAGCAGTGTTACGTACAATGAAATCAAGCGTATTCAAACCGGCCACGAAATCGGAAGTAATCGAGAACGGCGTCCAACTGCTGAATTGATTGGTATTGGTAAGACCTAAGGATACGCCGTTTAAAATAATGTCAATACCGATGTTATCGGTACTCCATTGGCCGGTAATTTGAGCTGTGACGGCATTTAATCCGGCTAAGCTGAATGTCGTTTGATAATCGAAATAACCAACGCCGCTAGCGTTCGTGCCGGGTATTATCCATTCCGAGGAAGTATTATCGCCAAGCCATGGGCCGCTGTATGGAAAACCTTCGCTGGCGTTACCCGCAATGGTGGCGCCGGTTGTTACCATGGGAGAATAGTTGGCGTTGCTAACCAGCGTATAGTGGCCGTCCGTGGATTTGGCGGCGAGCAGAGCGCTGGAGTTGTCAACGCCTGTATTGTATAACGACGTTATCGAGTTAGCGTTGGCATGGCTAGTTGAAACTGCTAACACAAAAGCCGTTATTAAAAATCGTTTCATATTAATTTCCTGATATGAGATGTGAATTGCTAAAGTTTAAAGGGGGGAATAGCTATATTTTTATAACATAAGAAACGAAAGTATTCAACAGTTTGGATTGTTACAGTTAAATGAATATAACGAAGTAATTAAATTATCGTAATAACCTAGTGCATGACTTTCATTAAAATCCGACTAGCGGACGCGAAATTCAATGAATGGAGGCGCAGTGAATCGCCGCGTTGGTGAAACGGCCGCTAATTCGCGCCTAATGATTTGAATGCAGTTTATTTTGTTAGGAGTATAATTAACAAAATTAATCACAACCGGGCTTAATATAAGACAAAATTATGAAATATTCGTTAATTACCGCCCAATTTCTATTTTTGCTGTGTTTAAACGCGGTTCATGCCGGTGAAAACACCTTGGCCGATATGTTGCCTCGTATAAAACCTTCCGTTGTCGCGGTCGGCACCGTACAACCCTCCCGCACTCCGGTCGAAGTATTTATGGGCACCGGCTTTGTGGTCAGCGACGGCCGCACCGTTGTCACCAACGCGCATGTCGTCAACAAACAACTCGACGAACAACATCTGGAAAAGTTTGCGATTTTTTTCAGGCAAGATCATAAGGTGTTGATGGGGCAGGCTGATTTGACGGCGGTGGACGAAGAGCACGATATCGCCGTGCTGACAATCAAAGGCGGCCAATTGCCGGCCATGGAGATTGGCGATTCGGCAAAAGTGCGGGAAGGGGAGATGTATGCGTTTACCGGCTATCCGATCGGGATGGTGTTAGGCGTTTTTCCGGTTACGCATAAAGGCATGATTTCGGCGATTTCGCCTAGCGCCATTCCGGCCAGCAACGCCAAGCAGCTCAATGTTAAAATGGTGAAAAGCCTGAAAACGCCTTTTGATGTGTTTCAACTGGACGGTACGGCTTATCCTGGTAATAGCGGCAGCCCGCTATATGACATTAATACCGGCAAAGTCTATGGAATCCTGGATAAAGTTTTCGTGCAGGGCAGCAAGGAAAACGCCATCACCAATCCCAGCGGTATTACTTACGCCATTCCGGCCGTTTATATTAAAAAATTGCTTGAATCAAATCATGAATAAAACCGGATGCGCCGTCGGCGACGTCTTCGATAGACGGAGAAAGGTTAGGCGGGGCCTGAAAATCTTGTCCTTGGCGCGGCGCTAAATTAAAATAAGCCTTTTAGGCCGGTAAACAATTTCGGGTTTGAATTAAACAATTTTAAGGAGCATGCGATTGAAAATTTTGGTTACCTTGATGTTGATTATGCCGTTTGCGGGCGCCTCGTTCGCCGGCGCGTTGAGCAACGGCGTTTGGACGCCCGCCAAGTGTGGGGATAAACCGGCCGCGCCGCTGGTAGAAGATCAAAACGTGGACGCTTACAACAGTAGCGTCAAAGCCTTTAACGAATGGCAACAGCAAGCTAATACTTATTACAACTGCATAGTCTCGGAAGCCAATGCGGATACCGCTACGATTGCCGCCAAGGCCAATCAGGATCAAACGGAGTTTAAAAAGACGTTTGACGGCATTTCTGCCGCCCTGGACGCCGCGCACAAGAAAGTGACGGCGAAATGAGCCCGTTTTAGCTTTAAACCAGCGATCTTACTGCCGGGTAACTTGGCGGTTATTTAACCGGCGCTCCGCATGCTGGCCTTAATTGTCCGCTTTTCCATCCGCTATGCCGGCATTGTCGCCACGCTGGCCGTATTGCTGCTGGCCTATGGCGGTTACCGGTTCGCCGGGGCCGGGCTAGATATTTTTCCAGAATTCGCGCCTAAACAAGTCATTATCCAAACCGAAGCGCCTGGACTGGCCGCCGAACAGGTTGAAGTGCTGGTTACCCAGCAAATCGAAACCGCTATCAGCGGTTTGATCGGCTTAAAAACATTGCGTTCGCAATCCATACAAGGTTTGTCTATCGTGACCGCAACCTTTGCCGAGCAAACCGACGTCTACCGCAACCGGCAGTTGATCAGCGAGCGGCTGGTCGGCGTCAATCAGCGTCTGCCGGCCGGCGCCGGCATGCCGGTGGCTTTACCGTTATCGTCGTCCTCGGCGACCGTGCTAACCATAGGCATGCGCTCCGGCGCCAAAAGCCTGCTGGAGTTGCGTACTTTAGTGGACTGGACGGTAGCGCCGCGCTTGTTGGCTATTCCCGGCGTCGCCGATGTCAACGTTTTTGGCGGCGAAATTCAACAATTGCAGGTGCAAATCAAACCCGCCGCCCTACAGCGCTACAATATGACTCTGGACGATGTTATCCGCGCCGCCGCCGGGGCCGCCGAATTGAATGGGGCCGGCTTCATAGAAAACGAAAATCAGCGTTTTACCCTGGCGATCAGCGGCGTCCCGCAAAATCCGGAACAGTACAAAAACTTGGTGGTTAAACAGCAAAACGCCGGCAGCATCCTGCTCGGCGATGTCGCCGATATCGGCTACGCCGCCGAACCGCCGATAGGCGCGGCGCAAATCATGGGTAAGCCCGGCGTCGTCATGATGATCATCGCCCAATACGGCGCCAATACGTTAACCGTCACCAAACAGGCGGAAGCGGTGCTAAACGACTTTGCGCCGCTGTTTAAACAGCAAGACGTCGATTTTTACGCGCATTTATTCCGTCCAGCCGATTATATAGAAACTTCCTTGCACAATCTTTCCGGGCATTTGCTGATAGGCGGGTTCTTCGTGGTATTGATTATCTACCTGTTTCTGTTTAACTTCCGTAGCGCCTTTATTGCCGCCGCAGCTATTCCGTTGTCTTTGATGACCGCCGTGCTGGTGTTGCTGGAAAGCGGCGCCAATTTGAATATCATGGTGCTGGGCGGTTTGGCTATTGCGTTGGGCGAAGTGGTGGACGACGCGATTATCGATACCGAAAACATTTTCCGGCGCTTGCGCGAAAATCAGCAATTAGCGCAACCGGCGCCGCTGCGGGACGTTATATTCCAGGCGTCCATGGAAGTGCGCGGCTCGGTGGTTTACGCCAGTTTCATCGTCGCGCTGGTTTTCGTTCCGCTCCTGACGCTGGGCGGAGTGGCCGGACGCTTGTTTGCGCCGCTCGGTTATTCCTATATACTGGCGATACTGATGTCGTTACTAGTGGCGCTGAGTTTGACCCCGGCCTTATGTTTTCTGCTGCTGAACAGAAATTTGCCGGAAAACCCGGATCCGCCGCTGATTAAACGCATAAAGCCTGTATATGCCCGATTGTTTTATTGGACGGTAAAGCATTTCCGGCCGGTCATGCTGTGCAGCGTGCTGGCCTGCGTATTCGGTGCTTATACGTTTCTGGATTTCGAACATAAATTTCTGCCGGAATTGCGCGAAGGCCATTTTATAGTCCATACCGCCAGTTTACCCGGCGCATCGTTAACCGAATCCATCCGCATAGGCGCTTTGCTTACGGAACGATTCCTGAAAATCGACGGCGTGGAATCGGTATCGCAATGGGCGGGAAGGGCGGAACGCGGCGCGGACACTTACGGCAGCCATTACAGTGAATATGAAGTACGCCTGAAACCTTTGTCCGGCTTTAGACAACAGCAAGTGCTAGATAATTTGCGCGCGCTGCTGGACGCTTTTCCGGGCATTAACTACGAAGCGAATACTTTTCTGACCGAACGCGTCGACGAGACCATTTCCGGATATACCGCCGCGGTCGTCGTCAATGTCTATGGTAACGATTTAGCGGCGCTGGATGAAAAGGCGCGGGCGATTGCCGAAATCATGCATCATTTGCCCGGCAGCCAAGATGTGCAATTACGCTCCCCGCCTCAGACCGCCTTAATGCAAGTAGAGTTAAAACCCGAGCGGTTAACGTTTCGCGGCATTAGTCCCGCCCAGGTCATGAACGCCTTGCAGACTGCTTACGAAGGCCGTATAGTCGGCAAAAACCTGCAGGGTAACCGGATTTTTAACGTGGCGGTGATACTGCCGCCGGAATTTCGCAACCAGACCGATTTTTTACAGCAATTGCCGCTGAAAAACGCCGAAGGCCAACGCGTGCTGCTCGGCCAGGTCGCCGATATCCGCCATGGCGAAGGCCGGTATAATATTTTGCACCAAGGCGCGCAACGCATTCAAACCGTGACTTGCAATATTGGCGATAGCGATATGGACGAGTTTATGCGCGCCTTAAAACAACAGGCGCTGAACGATCTCGATTGGCGGCAGGGCAGCTATCCGGAATTTATCGGCGCGGCGCTAGAGCAAGCCCAAGCCAGGAAAGAATTGATATTACATGCGTTATTAGCCGGCGCCGGCGTACTGCTGTTGATTTATATCGCCTTAGGCAGCGTGCGCTCGGTGGCGCTAACCTTGATTAATCTGCCGTTTGCGCTGTTGGGCGGCGTCGCCGCCGTCGCGCTCACCGGCGCCAGCCTGTCGGTCGGTTCCATGGTAGGATTCATTACCTTGTTCGGCATTAGCGTGCGTAACTGCATTATGCTGATTTCCCATTACCGGTATCTGGCCGAGCGCGAGGGCCTGGCCTGGACGCCGGCGACGGCGCTGCAGGGCGCGCAGGAGCGGCTGCCGTCCATTTTGATGACCGCTTTAGTGACGGCCCTGGCGATGTTGCCGATAGCAATCGACAGCGATAATCCAGGCCGGGAAATCATGGGGCCGATGGCGGCAATCATTATCGGCGGTCTGGCGTCTTCGACGTTATTGAATCTGCTGTTGCTGCCGGCGATTTTGTTGCGGTTCGGACGGTTTTAGGATGCGCCTCCCGGCTTCTATTTTATGCATGATAAGCAAGGACTTTACCGCTATGGCGAATGAAAAGAATGAAACTGATGAAAGAAATGAAAAATTGGTCGTCGCCATCTCATCCCGCGCCTTGTTCGATTTGGACGAATCGCACGCGGTTTTTGAAACGCAAGGCAAGGCGGCGTATTGCCGTTATCAGATAGAACGCGAAAACGAAGTGCTGGCGCCCGGTTTCGGTTTTTCCGTGGTGAAAAAATTTCTGGACATCAATCTGTCGTTTCCGGAATCGCCGCCGGTTGAGATTATTCTCTTATCTCAAAACAGCGCCGATACCGGCTTACGCATTTTTAACTCCATCCATCATTATCAATTGGCCATAACGCGCGCGGCTTTTAGCGGCGGCGTCTCTCCTTATGAATATATTCCCGCTTTCGGCGCGCATCTGTTTTTATCCGCTAACGAGGAAGATGTCAGAAACGCTCTGCGGGCGGGCTACGCGGCGGCGACCATCGTATCCGGCGCAACCGCCAAACCCTCTCCGCAATTACGGATAGCCTTCGACGGCGACGCCGTTTTATTTTCCGACGAATCGGAACGCATTTATCATCAACACGGTCTGGCGGAGTTTGTGGATAACGAACGCCGGCATGCGCATAAGCCGTTGTCCGATGGGCCCTTGAAAGCGTTTTTAAGCGCGCTGAATCGTATCCAGACCCATTTCGAGCCTGAATTATCGCCGATCCGCACCGCGCTGGTGACAGCCCGCTCCGCGCCGGCCCACGAACGGGTAGTGCGTACTTTCAGAGCTTGGGATATCCGTATCGACGAAGCCTTGTTTCTGGGCGGCATGCCGAAAGGGCCGTTTTTGCAGGCCTTCGGCGCGGATATATTTTTCGACGACCAGACCGGCCATCTGGAGTCGGCTTCCAGGCATCAGGTGGCGGCGGCGCATGTGCCGCACGGCGTAAAAAACCGGCAAAAATAAGCTGGCGTTTTCCGTCAAAGGTAGGAAGCTTCGAAAAACCGGGTTTCGACAACGCGTACAGCCGACACACTTGTAAAAACAGGATATAGCGGCTAACTTCCGCCGGATACTCCAATAGCTCTGGCTGTCAGAATATGGAATAATGCGGAGCTTATAGTTCCATATAAAGGATTAATACCAATATGCAAAATAAACCAGAAATTCCGCGCATATTCTGAGCGTTAATTTTTGTCCCAGCTTGACTGGATAGCCTTTTTGATTTAGTTGCTCTCAGTTTTTAAGCTGATTATTTAATCTAAATTGCAAAATAAGGAGCAGTCCGTATGATTATTTTAAATATTAATGGTAAGGACCAACAGCTTGACGAACCTGACGACATGCCGATTTTATGGGCGTTAAGAGATGTTGTGTACCTTACCGGTACTAAATTCGGTTGTGGTATGGCCCAATGCGGCGCTTGTACCATTCATCTAGATGGCCAAGCTATACGCTCATGCATCACCCCAATTTCCGCGGCTGTTGGAAAGAAAATCACCACGATTGAAGATATTCATAATGACAAAGTTGGCCAAGCCGTACAAGCGGCGTGGAGCGAGGTTGACGTAGTACAGTGCGGTTACTGTCAATCAGGCCAAATCATGGCGGCTACCGCTTTACTCGCTGCTAATCAAAAACCGACTGATGCGGATATCGATGCAGCCATGAGCGGCAATATCTGCCGCTGCGGTACTTACCCACGTATCCGCGCCGCGATACATGTTTCCGCAACGAAGTTAGCTTAAGGAGCCCATTATGAACGCCACTTTAAATATTTCAAGGCGTATTTTCATTAAAACCACCGCTGTTGTTGTTGGCGGTCTCGTGATTGCATTTACGATTCCTCAAGCTAAACGCTTTTTAATGCCGGGCGCGAATGCGGATGACAGTAAAAAACCGCTTACGCCAAACGCCTTTTTGCGTATTGGCGCCGATAACACGATTACTGTCATGCTCGCACACAGCGAGATGGGGCAAAGTATTTGGACGACATTACCCATGCTGATTGCCGAAGAACTTGATGCGGACTGGAGTAAAATTATAGTTGAACATGCTTCCGCCGCTCCGGAATACGCACATACCGTTTATGGCATTCAAATTACCGGCGGCTCTTCAACCACCTGGTCCGAGTTCGACCGTTACCGTCAAGCTGGCGCATTAACGCGCGCACTATTAGTCAATACCGCGGCGGCGCAACTTGGAGTTCCCGTTGAAAGCATCAAAACAGAAAAAGGTTTTGTTATAATAGGCGATAAAAAAAATATTTATGGCGACTTGGCTGAATCCGCGGCTAAGCTAGAAGCACCAAAATCCGTGACGCTGAAAGACCCCAAGGATTGGAAAATTATTGGAAAAGCCACTAAACGTCTTGATGGGCCTGAAAAAATAAACGGTACGGCTATATTTGGTCAAGATATTCACTTTGATGGCTTACTGACAGCCTTGGTCGCTCGCTCTCCAGTGTTTGGCGGATCGGTTAAATCGTTTGATGCAAGCGCCGCTAAGCAAATTAAAGGCATACGCCAAGTCGTGCAAGTACCGACCGGCATAGCTGTCATTGCGGATAATTATTGGGCGGCTAAAAAAGGACGAGACGCGCTTAAAGTGGAATGGGATCTAGGGCCAAACGCCAGCCTTGATTCTAAAGCGTTATTTGAAGAGTTTCGAATAATGGCCGCGAAACCTGGCTTAACTGCCGCGAAAGCGGGAGACAGTAAAACGGCCATGGCGAAAGCCAAAAAATTTGTAGAGGCCGAATATACCTTACCCTATTTGGCGCATTGTCCAATGGAGCCGCTTAATTGTTCAGTGAAAATTGATAAAGACGCTTGTGAAATTTGGACGGGTACGCAAATGCAAACCATTGATCAGCAAGCCGCGGCGAAAATATTAGGACTCAAACCCGAGCAAGTAAAAATACATACCTTATTTCTTGGCGGCGGTTTTGGCCGGCGCGCCAATCCCGCCGCGGACTTTGTATCTGAAGCTGTGCAAGTCGCTAAAGCCGCTGGCGTTCCAGTAAAAACCGTTTGGAGTCGTGAAGATGATGTTACGGGTGGGTATTACCGCCCCATGTATCTACATAAAGCTAAAATAGGACTGGGTGCAAAGGGTATGCCGACCGCTTGGGAACATACGGCAGTTGGTCAATCCATTATGTTGGGCACACCGTTTGAAGCAGTTATGATTAAAGACGGCGTAGATGCAACCTCCGTGGAAGGCGCGGCGAATTCACCTTATTTGAAAAGTATACCTAATTATCAAATAAGTTTGCATACAGCGAAAACTGGCGTTCCAGTACTTTGGTGGCGCTCGGTCGGTCACAGCCATACTGCATTTGTAATGGAAAGTTTAATCGATGAACTCGCGCATACAGCGAAAAAAGATCCGCTGGAGTATCGTCGTCAGTTACTTAAAGATCACCCACGTCATTTGGCTGCGCTTAACCTAGCGGCTGAAAAGGCGGATTGGAAGAAACCATTGCCTAAAGGCGTATTCCACGGCATTGCTGTGCATGAATCTTTTGGTAGTTATGTAGCGCATGTTGCGGAAGTTTCCGTCGAGAAGGATGCGGTTAAAGTACATCGTATTGTAACCGCAATCGATTGCGGCCTTGCCGTGAACCCGGACTCGCTAAATGCACAAATGGAATCGGCCATTTCTTTTGGGTTGGGCGCTGCGCTGCAAAGCGAAATTACCTTTAAAGACGGCAAGGTTCAACAATCTAATTTCCACGACTATCAAGTAATGCGAATGGGCGGTATGCCAAAAGTTGAGGTTTATATTGTTCAAAGTACTGAAAAAATGGGCGGCGTAGGTGAGCCGGGGTTACCACCTGTCGCACCCGCGGTGACTAATGCTATTTTCGCGGCGACTGGTAAACGAATCCGGACGCTGCCGATTGGCGATCAACTAGGCTAGGGCCAAACATTTAAGGTGAAGCTATGAAAGCTGCTGACTTAAAAGTGTTGTCGCGTGCGCTTGCATGACTGAGATGAGTTCGATTATCGGTATTTTACTTGCTGCCGGAACAAGCAGTCGATTTGGCCTGGATAAACTGACGCAGCGGTTGCCGTCCAGTGGTGAGCTGGTGGCCTTACAAGCCTGCCGTCATCTGTTGGCTGGCGCGGATGGCGTGCTGGCGGTAGTGCGTCCCGGAAGCGAGGCGCTGGCCGCGCAATTACAATCCATAGGCGCTCAGGTTAGAGTTTGCACTAATGCTTCGCAAGGAATGGGAACGAGCTTGGCCTTCGGAATTTCTGCTTGTCCCGATGCCGATGGCTGGTTGATCGCGCTGGCGGATATGCCGTGGATTGCACCTGCAACCATAGTCAAAGTCGCGGATGCGCTGCGTTCGGGAGCGACGATCGCCGCACCGGTTTGGCAGAGTCGGCGTGGACATCCGGTGGGTTTTTCCTCTACCATGCACGCCGAGTTAGCTGCGTTGCGTGGCGATATCGGCGCCAAAGCACTGATCCAGACGAATTTAGAACAGCTCAGTCTTGTTGACTGTTATGACCCTGGCGTGCTGTGGGACATTGACCAACCGGACGATATGCAAAACCGACCTTATCCAACATGACGATGCGAGATATACTTAATCTTCAGCTTAAACTACATGAAGCGCGCCAACCGTATGCGCTTGCCACGGTGGTGGAAATCCTCGGCTCATCTTCGGCTAAACCCGCGGCAAAAGCGTTGATTGACTGCTCTGGCAAGCTGGTTGTCGGCTGGGTCGGCGGTGGTTGCGCACAGTCAATGGTGTCGGACATGGCTGTAAAGTGTATTGCAAGCGGAGAACCAAATGTGATTGATATCGATCTCAACGATGAAGTGTTTGGCGCCGGTATGCCGTGTGGCGGCAGTATGCGTGTTTATGTCGAGCCGATATTGCCTAAACCAATGCTTTGGCTTATGGGGCATGGCCGCATCGTGGAAAGTGTTTGTGAATTTGCTTGCCGATTAGACTTCGATGTCGTTGTCAACGATCCGCTGGCTCGCTCCGAGCGGTTTTCGTCCGCCTACCGCCTTATCAACGACGATTGCCGCTATCTGCAGTTGCAACCGCAGCCAGGCGATTACGTGGTCATCGCTACTCATCACAAGGGCGATTACGATTCTTTGACGCGCGCATTGCAATCCGCGGCTTCCTATATTGCACTGGTCGCCAGCCGCAAGCGCGCCCAATTAGTTTTGGCGCGTCTGGCGCAAGAAGGCTTTACCGACGCCAATCTCTCCAGAATACGCTCACCTGCCGGTTTGGATCTTGGCGCGAAGCTACCCGAGGAAATCGCCCTCTCCATCGTTAGCGAAATGGTATTGATCAGGCGGGGGGGTAAAGGCTCGGCGTTGAGCTAGTAATGTCCGTCCATAGACCCACCTGCTATCCACACTTTAAGTAGTCATCGGGCAACTCGCCGAGCACGTCAAGCAGCGGTCCGAGAAATTTTTCATAACATCGCCAGCGTTCGACCGACGATTGATAGATAGGCTGGCGTACCTGTACGATACTGGCCGTGCGTATCGGACGTTTATTTTTGTGAAATTCCAGACAAGCGTCATTCCACTCAAGTCCGCAATATTCGATGATACGGCGCGACTGCTTTTCTTGATCCGCCACAAGTTCTTCATATTTCACGTCAAGAAAAGCGGCATTCGGCAATATTGCGCGCCAATGCGCCATCAATCGAGTGTAATCGACATAATAGCGGCCTAATTCCGCCAGATCATAAGTATATTTATTGCCGTCTCTGAACCAGGTGGTAAAGCAGGACAAGCAGGTATCCACCGGATTCCGGTTGACATGGATGATTTTGGCGTTGGGCAGCAGCAGATGGATCAGGCCGATCGCAATAAAATTAGTCGGCATCTTGTCGGTTATGCGCCGCGCGTTCGGCGCCAAGCTTTGCAATCCGGCTACATATTCACTCCCTAAGGCTGCGAGTTGCGTATGACCGTGTACGAGCAGATCATCCTTGTATGCCGCATGGGCCTGATCAAGTTTGGTAATGGATATTAAGTCGGGTAATTCACCCCCGCCATGTACGTCCGGGTGGCTGGAAATAATCTGTTCCGTTAGCGTGGTGCCGGAGCGCGGCATGCCAAGCACAAAAATGGGGAGAGCCGAACGATCGCCCCCGCCGCGCAGCCTATCCATCAAGTCTGCATCGAAGATTTGCATCAGAGAGGTAAAGTCCCGCGTCATTTGCTCGGGGTCATAATCGAATGTGGCGCGTTTTAATTTGCAGCCGGCGAGGAAATATGGAAAGGCTGTTTCGTAATCGCTAGCGTCGTTATAGCATCTGCCCAGTGCGAAATTTAAAAGTTCGGCGTCTGAATTTGTCAGAGACAGGGAGCCGTGTAAGGCGGCTTCATTGATCGCGGTCAATGCCGCCAGGTTTTCCTTGTCCTCCTCTTGATTTACCACGGCAAGATTGTAGCGTACCTGCATATACTCCGGTTTAATTTCCAGCGCACGGCGGAAGCTGGCTTCAGCTTCTGTTAAGTAGTCAAGCTCCATGAGGATGAGACCACGGTTATAGAGCGCTTTTGCATAATCAGGCTTGATCCTTAGAGCTTGTTCATAGCTGATCAACGCCTCTTTGGAGCGATTCAAATCAACCAAGACCTGACCTCGATTGTAAAATGTTTCCGCATCGTCGGGCCTGAGATCGAGCGCACGGTCATAGCTAGCCAGCGCTTGATCGTAGCGTTTTAATTCAAGCAAGGCCGTGCCGCGACTGGACAGCGCCGCCGCGGAGCAGGGTTGGAGCGTTAAAACCCGATCATAGCAGTCAAGCGCCAGTTCGGGCTGTTTCAAGGCTAGCAAGGTATTAGCCCGGTTGTAAAGCGCTTCGGCGTCATCGGGATTTATGCCGAGGGCGCGATCATAGCTTTCCAGAGCCTGTTCCGGATGATTAAGTTCAACCAGGACATTACCTCGATTGGTGAGCGCTTCCGCAAAGTCAGGCTTGATGGCGAGGGCGCGCTCATAACTGTCCAGGGCCTGTTCAAGGCGTTTCAAGCTAAACAAGGCGAACCCGCGTTTGTTGAGCGCATCGGCATATTCGGGCTTGACGGCGAGGGCGCGGTCATAACTGTCCAGAGCCTGTTCAAATTGTTTTAAGCTAAACAAGGCCAAACCGCGATTGAAAAGCGCTTCGGCGTAATCGGGCTTGATGGCGAGGGCGCGCTCATAACTGGCCAGCGCTTGTTCGGGAAGATTGAGCGTAACCAAAGTCACGCCGCGGTTGTTGAACGCTTTCGCATATTTTGGATTGATCGCCAGGGCGCGGTCATAGCTATCCAGGGCCTGCTTGAGGCGTTTCAAGCTAAATAAGGCCATACCACGGTTGTAGAGCGCTTCGGCATAGTCGGGCTTGACGGCGAGGGCGCGCTCATAACTGTCCAGGGCCTGCTCCGGGTAATTAAGTTCAAACAAGGCGACGCCCCGGTTGTTGAGCGCTTCCGCATAGCCGGGCTTGTGCGTGAGGGCCTGCTCATAGCTAGCCAGCGCCTGTTCGGGGCGGTTCAGATTAGCCAACGAAACGCCGCGGTTGAAGTACGCTTCCGCGTAATCGGGCTTGATGGCGACGGCGCGGTCATAGCTAGCCAGGGCCTGTTCCGGGCGATTCAGCCCTACCAGGACGATGCCGCGGTTGTTAAGTATTTCAGCAAAGTCCGGCTTGATGGCCAGGACGCGATCATAGCTGTTTAAAGCCTCTTCAAGCCGGTGTATCTCAAACAAGGCGTTGCCGTGATTGATGAGCACATTTAATTGATTGGGGTTGATTTTCAGAGCCCGGCCGAAAAGTTCAATAGCGGCTATTGGCTGCCCACGTTGTCTCGCTATGGTAGCCAACAGTTGCAAGGCGTCAAAATGCTGGGGCTGAGATTGTAAAATCTCTTTATACAGGGCTTCCGCTTGATCCAGCCGGCCTTGCTGATGCAAAGCAAACGCCGTCCGCAATTTGTCGGCGTTGCTCTCTAAAACCGCTGAACCCGGAGTTTTCGCTACCGGCGCAAAAGGGCGTTTCGGCTGCGGTATGGTTGGTTTTCGCCGCTTCATTAAATTAATTATTCATTAAACAGAGCAACATCGGAAGGGTTTCAGGACAACATATGGCGGAATTTAGCCCTATCAGCGCTTAGAATTATGCGGAACATGGCACATACCTTTCAAACGTTGAAGAATCAGTGCATAGCCGAGCGCTGATTTACCCGACTTAAGTAATAGCAACTATCCGAAAATCACAATAACAATAAAAGGCACAAACAACTAGGATGAAATGTGCAAAATTTATGAAAATAATTATTTTATAATATTTTCGATAACGGGTTCCATGGCTATGCGCATAGAGTCCTGCCTGTCAGTACCGTTTAAGGGCGTTTAATTTTAAAAATGCGATCCTCATAACTGA
>JBEKBU010000004.1:0-43860 GCA_050015235.1 Methylomonas sp.
AATTATTGCTGGCCTGGCCGGTGGAGTCAATCACGGCTTTATTGCATACCATTGCCGGCGTCACGGTGCTGAAAGTTGAAGAACAGCGTATGGCGCTGCTGCAAATTTCGGATCAGGCCGCCGAACAGCATGCGCTATTAAAAACCTTGCTGGCCATGGAATTGCCGGTATGCGAATTTGCGCCGGCTGTCGGCAATTTACAAGACGCTTATCTGCAAACCATGCGTCAACCGCTATGAATCTAAATCCCGAATTACAACGTCAGCTTTATCTGGAATGTTCAGGCAGCCGGCTCATCGGCGTCCCGTTGACGTTATGGCTGATTTTTACCTTATGTTATTACATTGACGGCTACCAGTTAGGGGGGTTTACCGCTCGCGCCGCCTTTACGTTGTATATGCTGATAACCCTGTTGTGGGGCGCCAGGCAATGCATGGATAGCATGCTGGAGGAAATCCGCGAACATACCTGGGATATTCAGCTTTTGTCCGCTTTGCAGCCCTGGCGTCTGGTTTTCGGTAAACTGCTAGGCAGCACCGTGATGGTTTGGTATGCGGGTTTGCTGTGTCTAACCATTTACAGCTTGGCTACGCCGGACAAGAACAGTTTGCCGATACAGCTTTTTTACTGCCTGGGCGCCGGCTTGTTCGTGCAAAGCGCCAGTTTGTTGCTGGGCCAGCTTGCGGCTCAGCGGGGGCAAACCAAAGCCGGTACGCTGTTTTTGCCGGTGATTATCGGTTTTTTTTATATTGCCCCTAAATTGACCGGTATCTCGTCTTTTTCGGATGTAAACAAGTATTTGTGGGCGGAAAACGATATTCTCTGGTACGGAATGCGGTTCGACGCCGGCTTATTCTATCCGGCAAGTTTGTTGCTGGCTTTGTTTTGGAGCTACGCCGGAAATATCCGCTTAATGACGCGGGCATTGGGGATGCGCTGCCTGCCGTGGGTGTGGCTGGCTTTTAATGTTTGTTTGTTGATATATACCGGCGGTTTCTCCACATCGGAATACGGCTTTGCGTTATCGGGATTTTTGGTTTCCGCCGCGCTGATTTATACCGGTTTGTTTATTAATGCCGATAATGTCCGGAGCATTTTGTATATACGCGGGTTTATTGAGGCTAAATCATTGCGGCGTTGCGCGGAAGAACTGCCGCTCTGGTGCATAAGTTTTGCCGTGGCCGCGCCTTTTGCCTTGCAACTTAGTTTGTCCGCGGCCCCGATCACTGCCTTGACCACGCTATTTCATTTTTATCCGGCGCCGCTATTGCTGTTGATTTTGCGCGATTGCGGATTGTATTTATTTTTCAGCCTGGATAAAAATCCGCAACGGGCTTTGGGCCGGACTTTATTAAGCCTGGCGCTTTTGTATGCGATTATTCCCGGCATTTTCAGTTTTAGCAGCCAAATTTGGCTGGCTAGCCTGGTTTTTCCGTTGTGGGCGGACACGCCCGAGAGCGCTATGGTTTCGGCTATAGTCCAGATAGCGCTCTTGGGACGCTTGCTGTTTAAACGCATCGCCCAGGTAATCTCTTTGGGATATAGGTAAAGCCGCCTATGACAATTCAGTAACAATATCCTGATTTTGCTACCTATATAAAAAAATAAATCACTTTTTGCGCCATGGCGGCGGTTCAAGATTTGCCGGACTGCTAGACTATATTCATTAATCTTTGCATTCGTCTTCAGCTCATTATGAACCGGTTTTTCATTTTCGTTTGCGCGTCCCTGCTGATATTTTTTGCTCATACTGCGCGTTGCGGACAGCAAACAGCGGCAAGCACGGATGAAATCCAGGTGCTGATTGATGTGTCGGGCAGCATGAAACTGAACGATCCGCAAAACCAGCGCGTCGCCGCCACCAAATTATTAATTAATTTATTGCCCGATACCTGCAAAGCGGCTATTTGGCTGTTTGCGGAAAAAACCGTGGAATTGCAACCCCGCGGCTTCGCCGGCGCCGACTGGAAGAAAGCGGCCAGCAAAGCGGCGGCCGGTATTCAATCCAACGGCTTATATACCGACATCGAAACCGCTATTAAAACGGCCTTGAAGCGAGGCTTCAACGAAAACGGCAACAAACATTTGATATTGTTAACCGACGGCATTGTGGATATTTCCAAGGATATCATGGTCAGCGCCGATTCCCGGGAAAGAATCTTAAGCGAATGGATACCGGCATTACAGCAGCAAAATATTAAAGTCGATACGATTGCGCTTTCCGAACAGGCTGACAAGGATTTGCTTTACAAATTGGCTTTTGACACCGGCGGCTGGACTGAAACCGCCGAATCGGCCGAACAATTGCAGCGCGTGTTTTTAAAAATGCTGTTAAGAGCCGCCCCTAAGGAAAATCTGCCGTTGATAGACAACCGCTTTAATGTGGATAATTCCGTTAAAGAATTTTCGGTGCTGGTTTTTAAGAAATCCGGTTCGGCTGCCAGCAAATTAGTCACGCCTGAACGGAAAATAATCGATAAAAATTCGGCGCCGGCTAATATTGCTTGGTTGGAAACGCCGGTTTACGATTTGGTGACCGTCAATAAGCCCGCCGGCGGCGAATGGCGTCTGGACGCCGATACGGACCCGGATAATCAAGTGATGATCATGACCGATCTGAAACTGCAAACGATGGATTTACCCAGCTTCATAAATCAAGCGGAATCTCTGTCCATACAAGCGTATTTCACTGAAAAAAATCAGCTCATCACCAAAAAAGATTTTTTGCAGCTGATTACCGGCGCAACCACGCTCGACCAGCAACCGGCGGACAATTGGCCCGTTCCGGATCAATCCGGTTATTTCAATCGGCAATTAAAGGATTTACGTCCAGGAAAACATCAATTGATCATCCGCGCCGACGGCAAGACCTTCAAGCGTGAGATAGCCAGAGAGTTTACGGTGGTCGCGGAAATGATTCGGGTCGAAACCCATGCCGATGCGGATAAACGCGCGGTGACCGTAAATTTATTGCCGGACTCGGCGTTAATCGATACCGCCTCGCTGGTTATTTCCGCAAATATCAGCCAGGCCGGCCAAACCCCGGTCGCGCGGATTATCCCGGCCGAAAACGGCCAATGGTCCTTGGCCTTAAATGATCTTCCGGCCGGCGCGGAAACGCTGATCAATTTCGATATTCAAGCCAGGAGTCCGGAAGGTAAGCCAATTACCGTGGCGTTAAAGCCGTTGCGTATCAACGACGCTTTTTTCAATCCGGCCACATTACCGGCCGCCGGACATACAGAGCCTGACGAAGCAACAGCCGACCATGAGCAGCCGCCCGCGGATAAGGCCGACAGCGAAGAATCCGAACCCGCATCCGCCGAAGCGGAGGACGCCGAGAAAGAATTAGATATGGACGGCTGGCTAAAAGTCGCCGGCATCGTCGCATCGGTGAACATTTTACTATTAGCCGGCGGTTATTTTCTTTCCAAGACTTTGAAAAAAAACCGCTTGGCTAAGCAAGCCCAAATTTTAACGAGACTTACCTGATGCTAACCGATTATACAATGTTGATACTTGCGGGCGAGGCTTTAATCGTCATGCTGATAGTGATTTTGAGTATTTTAGTGACTAACCGGAACAGGCAAAACCAGGAAATGCATCTGATCGATAAATTCGTGACGCGATTCAGGAGAGAAGAGGATTTCAAATTTCAAAACCTGGAAACCGTTTTACAGGAGGCTTGCAAAATGGAGCTGGAGGAATCCGCCGCCGTGATTGCACAAATATCTGCTTCGGAAAAACTATTATTACAGCATATTATCCGCATGTTTTTAGAGCGCGACCCGGCGCAATTAACGAAAATAGAACAGCTGATTAAAAATTTGCCCGAATCTTTTTGTAAATTGTTGTTGGATAGCTCCAGCGCCAAGTCTGCTCTGGCTGAGCAGCACGATAATCCTGATCATGAGCCGGCGGTTAAGCTTGTTAATCTGGAAAGGGTAAATTACCAATTGTCCATGCAGCTTGACGCCGCCACCCAAACCATTAATGAAATTCTTGCCGAATATAACCGTATCTTTAGCGGCCACCAGACGGTTCTGGAATTGGAAAATAGCCAAAAAAAAATGTTAAAGATCTTTGATGAAGCCGAGCAGCGCGTCAAAAACTGCCTGGTTCAGGAGAATTAGAAATGCGGCAAATATTTACCGTCGCCGTTATAGAGGTATTGCTGGTTATATGTTTGACGCTAATAGTCATGCTGTTTTTAAACTGGCGGGTCAAGGCGCGCCGGCAATCCGCTCTGGAAGCATTGGTCGACGAGTATAACGGCGTCCGGGATCAACGCGTCGAGCAAACGGTCGCTTGTCTGACTAAGCGTTACAACATGGAAAAATTGGCCGCCCAAGAGTTATCCGCATTGTTGTATAGTGCTGAAAAGCTTTTTTTTCAACAATTTATTGAAAAACAAATGCTGGACTCCCTGGATGGTTTCTATCCGGATCTGTGTGAATTGCTGGATAATTTTTTAATTTCGATACCGGTCAGCGCGGCTCCCGTCAAGCCTGAAGGCGACGCCGAAGATAACGAAAAAAGCGAAAAAAACGAAAATAATGAAAACGTCGAAAATCCGGCTGAAGCGGAGACCGATTTGCAGTCGGCCCTACTGCCGGACTGGGGCGACGTGTTCGATTAGCGCCCGCCCGCCGAATTTAAATGCGAAGATTGGAAGGTCATTAGAGTTGAGTCAACAGGTTTTTAACCGCCGCCAAGGCCGCGCCCACTACCTGATCCATGTTGTAATAGCGGTATTGCGCCAGCCGGCCGATAAACGTGACGTCTTTTTGTTGTTCCGCCAATGCCTGATAGCGATTGTACAATGCTTCATTTTCCGCTCTAGGCACCGGATAATACGGATTTTCCAGGTCATCTACGGGAAATTCCTTAACAATCGAGGTGCCGTTGTGCTGTTGACCCGTTAAATATTTGAATTCGGTTATCCGCGTATAATCATAATCGTTCGGATAATTAATCGTGCCGGTAGTTTGAAATTTCACCTGATTAGCCAGATGTAGGTGCTCAAAACGTAGACTCCGGTAAGGCAGGCGGCCATAACAGCTATCGAAAAAGGCGTCGATTGGGCCGGTGTAGATCGTGCGCCGCCATTCACGCCCGGTTTGGATTTCTTTCAGGCTGACGCCAAGTTGCAGGGTAATATTAGGGTGATCCAGCATGCGTTGGAACATGGCGGTATAACCTTGCGCCGGCATGAACTGAAAACTATCGCCGAAATAGCGGTCGTCGTCGTTAGTGCGGGTTGGAATGCGGGCGGCCACGCCGGCGGCAAGCTCGGATAAATCCAGATTCCATTGTTTACGCGTATAGCCCCGGAAGAATTTTTCACATAAATCCGGGCCTATGCTGTTCATGACCACGTCCTCGCTGCTTTGTACCTGGCCGCGGCGTTCGCGCACGCTTTCCAGATAGGCTTCCACCTGATCTTCCGCCAAGTTCAGCCCATACAATTTATTTATAGTGGCGCGGTTAATCGGGATAGGATAAAGCTGCCCGGCAACCTGCGCTAAGACTCTGTGTTCGTAAAAGCGCCAATCGGTAAAATTGCTGAGGTATTCAAAAATGCGTTTGCTGTTGGTGTGGAAAATGTGCGGTCCATAGGGGTGGATCAAAACGCCGTGTTCATCCAGGCGATCGTACGCATTGCCGCCTATATGCGAGCGTTTGTCGATTAGCAGCACTTTTTTACCGGCGGCCGCCAGTTGTTCCGCGCATACCGCGCCGTCAAACCCGGCGCCGACGATGAGGATATCTGTTTTCATTTTTTTGGGGTCCCAAGATTTGCTTTTGGACGGCCAAGTTTAGTATAACATCTATGGGCGGAAGATAGGGCTTGGCTTTAAGCATGGTTTAGAAAGCGCCGCTCTGGTTTATTGATTGTTGAGCAAGCAAAATACCGGGCAAACAAACCGCGCAGCCGACATGAACGAGATTGCCTATATGCCGGTGGCGAATCGGACGGAAAAAGCCGTCGGCGCGGTTCATTTCGCTATAAAGCCGGTTCTCATTGTCGATTACCTCCCGTTCATGCTCGAAAGGATATAGAGTTTCCATCATGCCGCCTTCGGCGATAAAGTGTTGACTATCCAACATCATTAATTTCGCATGCAAAAATTCGTGCAATAAGGCGTCGGCCGGCATAATCGAGCAGGCCGGATTAGCGGCGCAGTTTGCGTCTTCCAACAGTTTTACCGCGCCAACGCGCGTATCAAAATAAATTGTGACGCTGTGAACGGCCGATGCATTACCCCATGCCTGGGTTTGCCAATTATCGGCCTTAAATTTCAAGGATAATTTTTTGTCTTGCAGTTGTTCAAATAGCGAGACAACCTCGGGATATCCGGCGTAATAACCGGCTATTTCGGCGATATCGCTTGCGATATAGGACGGATCGCCGTCTTCGGGACGATAGGCTTGCAGCAGATAATTCCGGATTTTTTCCGCCGCCCGCGGATTTGCCGGTTTGGATTCTTTCAATTTTGTATAGGCGGCATGTACCAAAGGCGCCCCCGGTAAAAGCGCGCGATGCAAACTGAAGATTTGTTGACCGTCCGCGCTGATTTTGATGCTGGCTTGCATACTAGGGTAGCTTGGGGTCGAGTATGCGGCGAGCTGGGTTTGGGTTGCCGATTCGTCCGAGCTGGCCGATCTGGCGAACGTAAGTAAACTGACGCAATAACTTAAGACCATTAATTTTTTCGCGCGGCGCTCAAACTTACGGGGGCTAAAAGGCAGAATTCTGGCGTCTTCTTTCAGATAGAGTTCATGCCGGATTGCGATGCTGGCTAACTCGGCAAAGGCTTTGGGAGCCAGACTGCTTAACCGATGCCGGTAGACTAAGGCCGCCCGGCTTTCGATAACGCAGGGATGCAGGAAGTTATAATCCGGATAATCCGCATGCCATTGCTTGAGCGCTTTGATGAGCGCCGGAATATTTTTAACCCGTGCGCCGGCATGATGATATGCTTGTTCGATCTGCAGGATTTCGTTCATAGCGGCAAGCGCCTCCGGTTTGGAAATGCGGAACGGAGCATCTTTCAGGCTGCAAAATGCTTAAAAATAAAAGTAGCAAAAATATCTTGCGCAATGTGTGTTGAAGTTCACCGATATGAATTTTAGAAGGAATGCTAAAATACCCGGTACTGAAACTTAAGTACAAAGACATGAAACACGTCGAACTCCTTTCTCCGGCCGGCACCATCCGCAACATGCGGTATGCTTTTGCGTTTGGAGCGGACGCCGTTTACGCCGGTCAGCCGCGCTATAGCCTGAGAGTGCGTAATAATGATTTTATGGCCGCCAATTTGGCGCAAGGCATCGCCGAAGCCCGGCAATTGGGTAAAAAATTTTATTTGGCCGCGAACGTGATACCGCATAACGCCAAACTCAAAACTTTTATTAACGATATCGCGCCGATTATCGCCATGGGGCCGGATGCTCTGATTATGGCCGATCCGGGCCTGATTATGCTAACCCGCGAGCAGTGGCCGGATATGCCGGTGCATTTGTCCGTGCAGGCGAACACAGTCAATTACGCCAGTGTGAAATTCTGGCAGCGGCAAGGCGTGGAGCGTATTATTCTCTCTAGAGAACTTTCGCTGGATGAAATAGAGGAAATCCGTCAGCATTGCCCTGATATCGAACTGGAAGTGTTTGTGCATGGCGCATTGTGTATCGCTTATTCCGGACGCTGCTTGTTGTCGGGTTATTTTAATCACCGCGATCCTAATCAAGGCGCATGTACGAATTCCTGCCGCTGGAAATACGATACCGTGCCCGCACAGGAAAACGCCGAAGGCGATTATGTGCTGGCCGCGCAGAGCGTGTTGTCCATGGACGACCTTAATCAGGGCATGAACGTCGCCAGCTGCGGCGGCGCGGAGCGCCATCCATTGGCCGATCAGATTTATTTTCTGGAAGAGGAAGGCCGCAAAGGCGAATTGTTGCCGGTTATGGAGGATGAAAACGGCACCTATATTATGAATTCCAAAGACTTGCGCGCCATTGAACATGTCCGGCGTTTAGTGGATATCGGCGTGGATAGTTTGAAAATAGAGGGCCGCACAAAATCGCATTTTTATGTGGCGCGTACGGCCCAATCTTACCGGCTGGCGATTGACGACGCCTTGGCGGGCCGCCCTTTCCAGCCGGAACTATTGGGGATACTGGATAATCTGGCTAACCGTGGCTATACCGATGGATTTTACCAGCGCCATCACACCCATGACTATCAGAATTACATGACCGGTTACTCTAAAAGCCATCAGCAGCAATTTTGCGGCGAGGTTGCCGCTATTGACGCCGAAAATGGCTGGGCGGAAATCAATGTCAAAAACAAATTCGCGGTGGGCGACAAGCTGGAATTGATTTTACCCGGCGGAAATCGGGATATAGTTGTGGAGCAAATGCAGGATAAATGGGGTAACGCCATGCAGGAAGCGCCGGGCGGCGGTTATGAAGTGCGGATTAATATACCGGATGTGGATTGCCGATTCGGTTTATTGGCCAGATATTTTTGAGTTAAGGCGTCATCCGTCTTACAGCTTCATTTGAATTGTTTCTTTCCATCCGGTTTTATTTTGGAGGCTATTTTGTCTTTTCGCACCGCTGATCTTTGTAATCTATACGCCGAGCAAGCTCATTTTCAGGTTGCCGAATCTGTTTTGAAAATGTACGGCGGTAAAAACCGCTTCTCCGGTTGCATTTCCACGCTGAAAGTTTTTGAGGATAGCAGCCTGATCCGCTCTACGCTGGAGCATGACGGTTTAGGCAGGGTACTCGTGATAGACGGCGGCGGTTCGCGGCGCTGTGGCCTGTTGGGAGAAAAATTAGCCAATTTGGCGCTGGCGAATAACTGGGAAGGCATAGTCGTCTACGGCTGCGTACGTAACACCGAACAATTGGAGTCGATGGCTATCGGCGTCATGGCCTTAAATACTCACCCGATGCCCAGCCGCAAACACGGAGAAGGCAATGCCGATGTTGTAATTACTTTCGCCGGGGTCAACTTCAAAAAAGATCATTATTTGTATGCGGATAGTGACGGAATTATCGTCGCGGAATCAAAATTAGATTAAAATGCTTTTTATCACTATTACCTAGTAAAACGGTCAAGATTATGCAAATTGTACTCGCCAATCCACGTGGATTTTGTGCCGGTGTAGACCGCGCCATTGAAATTGTTGACCAAGCGCTCGATATTTTCGGCGCGCCGATTTATGTTCGGCATGAAGTTGTGCATAACCGTACGGTGGTGGATGGTTTGAAGCAAAAAGGAGCTGTTTTCATTGAAGATTTATCGGATGTGCCGATCGGCTCCTATTTGGTTTTTAGCGCGCACGGCGTTTCCAAACAAGTGCAAAAAGAAGCCGAGCAGCGCCAGTTGACGGTCTTCGACGCCACTTGCCCGCTGGTTACCAAGGTGCATATGCAGGTCGCCAAGCACGCCAAACAAGACCGGGAGGTTATTTTGATCGGTCACGCCGGCCATCCGGAAGTGGCTGGCACCATGGGACAATATGAAAAATGTACCGATAACGGCAATATCTATCTGGTTGAAACGCCCGAAGACGTAAAGAATTTGCGCGTCAACAACCCCGATAATCTAGCTTATGTCACGCAAACGACTTTATCGATGACGGACACCAAAGTCATGGTTGACGCCTTGCGCAAGCAATTTCACTCCATCAAGGAACAGAAAAAGGATGACATTTGTTACGCCACGCAAAACCGGCAGGACGCGGTGCATGATTTAGCCGGAATCGCCGATTTGATTCTGGTCGTAGGTTCTCCGAATAGCTCCAACTCCAATCGGTTGCGGGAAATTGCCGAACAATTAGGCAAACCGGCTTATCTGATCGATACATACAAAGACTTGCATAAAGCCTGGATAGAGAATGTAAAAGTCGTGGGCGTCAGCGCCGGCGCGTCAGCGCCCGAAATACTTGTTCAGGAAGTTATCAACCAACTGAAGGAATGGGGCGGGGCGGACACTACCGTTAGAGAGCATACCGGTATTGAGGAAAAAGTTGTGTTTTCCATCCCCAAAGAGCTGAAAAGAACCGCTTAGCGCTTGCAAAAGCCGGGTAGCCGACGCTACCTTAAAATTCGCTGAATAATTACGCCGAGTTTTAGTAAACTATTAATAGTAGAAAATTAGAGCTGCTGAAACTTTAAAAATTAAGCGAACAAATAGGTTGATATGATGAAGACGATGGATGACAGAGACGGTTGGATATGGCTGGATGGTCAGTGGGTTGAATGGCGGCAGGCGAAAGTGCACGTTTTAACCCATACCTTGCATTATGGCGCAGGGGTATTCGAGGGGTTACGCGCCTATCAGGGCGCGCAGGGAACCGCTATTTTCAGGTTGACTGAACATACCGATCGATTGTTCCGTTCCGCGCATATCCTGAATTTGAAAATGCCTTACGGCAAGGACGAGATTAACCAGGCCCATCGTGACGCCGTAGCCAAAAACAATCTGGACAGCGCTTATATCCGCAGCATGTGTTTCCTGGGCTCGGAAGGCATGGGCCTGCGCGCCGATAATCTTAGAACGCATGTCATGATTGCCGCCTGGACCTGGGGCGCTTATCTGGGCGCCGAAAACATGGAAAAAGGCATACGCATCCGAACTTCATCCTATACGCGTAACCATGTAAACAGCACTATGTGCAAGGCGAAGGCGAACGGAAACTACATTAATTCGATACTGGCTTTACAGGAAGCTCTGGCCAGCGGTTGTGACGAGGCGTTATTGCTGGATCATGAAGGCTACGTGGCGGAAGGCAGCGGCGAAAATCTGTTTATAGTGCGGAACGGTAAGCTTTATACGCCGGAAACCACGTCGGCGCTGGAAGGCATCACCCGCGACACCTTGATAACGATAGCCCGCGAACAAGGTTACGAGGTCATCGAAAAACGCATAACGCGCGATGAAGTCTATATTGCCGATGAAGCTTTTTTTACCGGCTCGGCCGCGGAAGTAACGCCGATTCGCGAATACGACGGCCGGGCGATCGGTTGCGGCAGCCGCGGCCCTATCACTGAAAAACTGCAAGCTTTATATTTCGATTACGTCAACGGCCGCCGCGGCGACCATAAAGAATGGTTAAGCCTAGTGCGTTAAAGTGGACGCCGTATCGGAAAAAATCCTGATCATAGGGCCGGCATGGATAGGCGATATGATAATGGCGCAAAGTCTGTTCATTACGCTTAAGCAACGTTTTCCAAACTGCCTGATCGACGTATTGGCCCCGGCCTGGACCGAGCCTTTGCTGGCGCGTATGCCGGAAATAAATCAGTCCATCGGCATACGCTTTAAACATGGCCAGTTCGGCTTGTTCGAGCGGATTAAAATCGCTAACAAATTGCGCCGCCATGGCTACACGCAAGCCATCATACTGCCGAATTCCTGGAAATCGGCGTTAATCCCTTTTTTTGCCGGTATCCCGAGGCGTAGCGGATATCTGGGGGAAATGCGCCGGGGTTTGCTGAACGATGTTTATGCTTTGGATAAACAGCGTTTAAAAATGACCGTGCAACGCTTCGTGGCCCTGGCCTATCCAAAATATCCGCCATCCGCGCCTGTTTGCCCTCGCCCCAGAATTATGACCAGCCCGGCGCTGCAAGCAGAAGCCGCCGGCAAGTTCGGCGTTGGCCGCTCATCCATGCTCGCCTTATGCCCGGGCGCCGAATTCGGGCCGGCTAAACGTTGGCCGGCGGCTCATTTTGCCGAGGTGGCTCTGGAAAAATATAGGCAAGGCTGGCAGGTCTGCCTATTCGGTTCTGAAAAAGACCGAACCGTAGCCGAATCCATTAATACTTTGACCGGTGGCGTTTGCCTTAATTTCGCCGGTAAAACCCGATTGCATGAAGTCGTGGATTTGCTGGCCCTGGCCGATGTCGTGGTCAGCAATGACTCCGGGCTAATGCATGTCGCCGCAGCGCTGGATAAAAAACTGATCGCCATCTATGGTTCTTCCGATCCGGGTTTTACGCCGCCATTGCACGATAAAGCCGTTATTTTGCGTATTGCAATGGCATGCGCGCCGTGTTTCGAACGCGTTTGTCCGCTGGGGCATACCCGTTGTCTGGCCGAAATCAGCCCGGCTAGCGTTCTCGCCGCCATCGAAGCCTAAACCGGCCCCATGAAAATCGCCATCGTTAAGCTCTCGGCTTTGGGCGATATTGTTCACGCCATGGCGGCATTGCAATTTATCAAGGCGGCCAGGCCTGATATCCAAATCGATTGGCTTGTAGAACAAAGTTTGGCGGAAATATTGGCGGACAATCCGGACATCGATACGGTGCTCACCATCAATCTTAAAGCCCTGAAGTCCAATAAACTGGGTGTTTTTCAGGAGTTGCGCAAAGTAAAAACCTATGCCGCCAGTGATTACGATTTGGTCGTCGACGCCCAGGGTTTGATCAAATCGGCGATTGTAGCGCGCTTGTTATCCGGGAATTGCGTTGGGTTTGATAAATATTCGTGCCGGGAATGGCCGGCCGCCGGCTTATACCGCACCAAGTTTAGCTACCCCTATGACGCCAATACCATTGACAGGAATGTCGCCATTCTCACTCGTCCGCTGGGATTGGAAGTCGGGAGCGGCGAAATTATCCGGAAACAGCCTTTTCTGTTTCACCGTCCGCCGCGGCCGGCAGTGGCCGATTATTGGCAAGCCGGACAGCCGGCTGTAGTGTTGGTGACCGGTTCAACTTGGCCAAGCCGGAATTATCCCAAGGAAAAATATCTGCAAATCGTGCAAAGTCTGGCGGTAAATTGTCTGTTAATATGGGGTAATGACCAGGAATACCGGGTGGCGGAATGGATTGCGCAACGCAGTTCCGCACAAGTATTGCCGCGTTTAAGCCTGAACGATTTAAAAGCCGTGATAGCGAAAGCCGATCTGGTGATCGGTAACGACACTGGGCCAACGCATATGGCCTGGGGTTTAAATCGCCCATCCATTACTTTATTCGGCCCTACCCCGGTTAGCCGTGTTTATCAGACCTCTATAAATAAGGTATTAAAATCATCTTCCCAGGTGAACCCGTTTAAGCTGGATAAAAATGATTTTTCTATCGGTGAAATTTCCGTCAAACACATTGTGGATTTGGCGATGGATCTGCTTAAGCGCTAAAATAGTTCGCTAAGTCCGTTTCCGTCACTCTTTCAAATACCGTCCATGCTTGATCGCCAAAAGCCGTTACCGCCGAATTATACGGGCTCGTTAAATATTCTCGCCACGCTGTTTTTTATGTGGGGATTTATTACCTGTTTAAACGATATATTAATTCCGCACTTAAAAGCAGTATTTACGCTGAGTTACGCACAAGCCATGCTGGTGCAGTTTTGCTTTTTCGCTTCTTATTTCGTGATGTCGGCGCCCAGCGGTTATCTGGTTGAAAAAATCGGTTACCAGGGCGGTATTATCGCCGGTCTGGCGGTTGCCGCCGCCGGTTGTTTGTTGTTCTATCCGGCGGCGGCCATGCATGCTTACAGCTTGTTTTTGTCCGCGTTTTTTGTGCTGGCTTCAGGTATCACCTTGTTGCAGGTCGCCGCCAATCCCTATGTTACCGCGTTAGGCGCGCCTGAAACCGCCTCCAGCCGTTTGACGTTGACCCAGGCCTTTAATTCGCTGGGCACAACGCTGGCGCCTTATTGCGGCGCGCTGCTTATTTTAAACAACGCCGTCAAGAGCGCCGATGAAATCGCGGTTCTGGATGCCGGACAACTCGCGGCGTATCAAAATATTCAGGCTAACAGCGTGCAATTCCCGTACTTGGCGTTAGCGGCGGTGTTAATAGCGATGGCCGTGGTATTTTTCTTTCTGAAGTTGCCTAAAGTTAACGACGCCGCCGGGCAAACCGACGGCAATGGGCCTGAACCGGCGATTGCTCTCAGCGCTTGGCGTTATCCGCATTTAGTGTTGGGTGCGGGCGCGATTTTCGTTTATGTCGGCGCGGAAGTGAGCATCGGCAGTTTTTTGGTCAATTTTTTGAGTGCGCCGCGGATCGGCGGTTTTAGTCTAGCAACCGCGGGCCAATATGTGTCTTTTTACTGGGGCGGCGCGATGCTGGGCAGATTTGCCGGCGCATTCGTCATGCAAAAGATCAGCCCCGACAAAGTGCTGGCTTTTAACGCCGCCGCCGCCGCGCTGCTGGTGTCGTCCGCCATGTTTAACGATGGCTCTATCGCCATGTGGAGCCTATTGGCGGTGGGTTTATGCAATTCGGTCATGTTTCCGACGATTTTTTCACTGGCGGTTAGTGGGTTAGGCCGGCATACGGGCCAGGGTTCCGGAATTTTATGCGCGGCCATTGTCGGTGGGGCGGTTTTACCGGTGGCGCAGGGCGTTTTTGCGGATCGGATAGGTCTGCAGGCCGCGTTTTTCATGCCGGTATTATGTTATTTGTACATCTGTTTTTATGGCTGGTGGAGCAAGCCGAAAATTACGGGTTAAAAAGTTTCAACCGATAGCGCAAAGAGTACTCCATTTGTCAAGATAGTTTTATGCCGGATTTAAGGCGGTAATCGTATGCTGCTAGGCCAATAAATTTTATTTATTGGCCTATGTTCCGATCTTCCGTTAGTTTTCGACGATAACCCTAAGGCGAGGTCGACAAGAATGCCGGAACCGGCGTTGTTGATCCACTGGCGCCAATGGCCGGGATGACCAGAAACTGATCTTGAGCCAATTTGGCGTTTAAGGGATTGCCGGCTTTTACTTGTTGATCATTACCGACCTGGCCATTCGGTATGATCAATTCAGGATGGTCAAAGGGCGCCCTCTCATACCTCACCCGCTCATCTGTTAATGCATTTAGAAAGGTTATCAGGTCGGACATCACATCAGCATTGCTGATATTGCTTTGAATCTGGAGGACGTTAAAACTCAAATTGTCATTAGGGAAATTACCATGCCTACTATAAAACTGCACCACCTGCTGCAATGTCGCCATACCGCCGTTGTGCATATAAGGCCCGGTTAACTCAACATTTCGCAGACTGGGGATCTTGAATGAAGACTGGGTTCCCACTGCCATATCGAGACCCGATAAATTGGCGTTGGCGGCAGCTATGCTTGGAATATATGCTGTGTTTGGATTGGCGCAATTTTGATTGCGCAAAACGCCTTCACGGCTGCCATCAGGAATGATGCCGTCCGCAGGTGAAAAATAACCCGGCTGATTCAGATATGGGTTGGTGCTAGCTGTACTGTTATAGGCCAAAGGAGTTGAAAAATCGCAAGCTCGGATATTGTTCATGCCAGGATCGAATATCCCGGCGGAATTTCCAAGCAAATAGTTTTGATATTGGGCGCTAAAGGACATGGGATTATCAAATGGATCATTACCCGCGAGACCCGGATCGGCATTAGGGTCCGCAACCCCGGTATTAAAAAATCCCAAATCCATCAGTACAGGATTTTGTAGATTATTAAAATCCCGATTTACGGGATTGGCATATTGAGTCACACCTAATTCGGCAAGACTATGTTCGCCTGAGCCAAGTGCGCCGGGACCAAAAGGGATTGGGGTTGCAGGCGGCCCGAAAGTGCTTCCGGGCGTAGGCGTCAATAAGGCGGCGTTAAGGGCTATTGATGATGTGCTGAAGTTTGGGCCGGCGTGACAGAGACCGCAGTGGGAGTCGGTAAATGTCGCGAAGCCATTTTGCAGCGATGCTATTTTCGCCGCGGTATCCGCCGGAGTGTCTTCGACGATATTGCTCCAGGTTGGCGTCCATAATCCATTTTCCAAAAGCGCTACCGGACTAAGGTCGAAAGGCGATTGATCGGAAACCAAAGTCGATTCATACATCTGTATGGCTATACCAAAAAACATGGAAAAATTAGCTTCCATTTGGTTGTATGGAGCTTGCCCGGATCGTTTACCGAAAGATCCTACACCTTCAAAATCCCAGTATTTTGAATTAAAAGCCTCTGTAATCATGTATTTGTAATTAGTATTAAGACCTTGGCTAAAATTGCCTTTACCCTTATGGGTGAATGGTCCTAACACACTGTCCTCATGGTGAACTTTCTGATGTTGCAAAACCGGGCGCAGTAACAGTTTACGACCGATATCCGGCCACTGGCGGGATTGACAACCCATTTCCTGAGTGCTGACGACAGGCGGCGCCATTGCCTGAGAGGCCAATGACGAATTGATGAGATTTAGCCTTTGTTTTATTACCGTTTGTTTGTCGAGTTTTACCCATACGCCAGCACTGGGATCGCGGTCGCCCCATGGGCTTCTGCCGTTGAACGTATTGTTGGCGCGTCCATCCCAAAAATTACGATAATTAAATACGGCATTGATGACCGATGGCGTATTTCTCGGTTCAACTCGTCGGACGCCGACATGGTTGACATTAAACACCGGATCAGGGCTACGTATGCACTGATCGCTTTCACCGGTAAATTCAGAAACACCCTTGAACTGTCCGCCGAAAGTACCTGCGGAGCCAACTATATCGTCGGTAGTATAAATAACCGTGCTGGCGTTATCGCTCGGGTCGCTAAACTGGTGTAAAGGAAAATCATCCATACTCAAGGTATGGTTAGGGCCGCCTGTTCCCGAAGGCAGGATGTCAAAAGTCTCACTTCTAGGATTAATATTATTTTGTCCGGGATTTATCTGATTCTTGATTCTTCCATCAACACCGGCGCGGAAGTGGCAAGAAGCGCAAGCCTGACCATCGCTGCCAACATTCACATCCCAGAACAAAGCCTTTCCCAGAGCGATGGCCATTTTTTTGTTCACAACAATAGGATCATCGCCATCAAGTAAACCTGGAACCTTGGGAATAGGCGCATTTTGCAAGGAGACAGGACCAGGGCCATGGCCTAAAATCGATTGTGTTGCAAGCAAACCGCCTGCCAAAATAATCAGATTGATAAATCGCATACTTTCCTCTATTGAACTTATAAAACGGCGAAAACTTTTGTAAATTTATTTTTATCAGCCAGGCGCCAGTAAAGTTGTTTGTTCATCAATTGATGAGCATAAGCGATATAGCAATTTTTATACCTCATTTAAACTATTGATGTATAAAAAATCTTTATTTTTAAGAAAATCATAGTGCGTGAAATGCCTTAATAAAATATGTCAAATCACGCAGTTTTAAGAGTGGTAAAGCCGCAAATTGCAGGTATAAGTCCTCCCTGGTTACATGTAAGTTATCCATGGTTTGGGAATAACCTGCCCTGCCGCGTCCTCGAGCCATTTCGTGCGACCTGAAAATAACCACCCTCTGGCGCGTTCAACTGCGTTTTCTAGGATGATGCAGATTTTGAGCCGTTGGGTACCAGGGTATGGCGCCAGCTGGTATTATTTAAGTATGAACTGTATTAAAGATGGTAACCGAACGATTCGATATAAGGCTTGAGAACGGGTAGAATAGTTGCAAAATGTTTTTCGTAATGACGCCAGCGATCGACCGAGCTATTGTACAAAGGGCGTGTGACTTGGTCGAAGCTTGGAGTTTTGATAACTTTACCTTGGGAGTGCCGGTAAAATTCGCTGCACTCAACAGACCACTCCAGGCCGATTTTATTGAAAATAGGCCTGAATTGCCCTTCAATGTCATTAATCACATCTTCGTAGCGAAGTTCCATCCATTGCAAAGAAAGGTTATCGCGAATTGAAACCCAGTAATCCATGATCAAGGCGTAAAAACGTGCGCAATCATTCCAACTAAGAAAATTAGCTGTCAGGGAGGATAGGGTAAAAGACTGCATAAAACAACTCAAACAAATATCACGCGGATCGCGCAATGCAAAGATGACCGCCGCATTCGGAAAAAGAGTGTTGATCAGTTCTATGTTGAGAATATTCAGAGTAGTTTTATCCAGTAGGACTTTTTGAGCGACATCCTGACCAAACAAACGTTTTGCATTTTGCCAATAATATTGGCGCAAATGGGTTATTTCTGAGCCGCCAAGAGACTTGAGACGTTCCGGTAATGACGTGGAACTATTGGTTATTTTGTATAACTCGCTCAGAACAGGCGGTAATAAATGAGCTTCATCGCTACTGATCACTTGAGGATGGCTGGCAAGAATTTGTTCGGCAAGGGTGGTGCCGGAACGGTAAAATCCAATTAAAAATACAGGAGATGGCAAATCGTCTTCGGGCAAACGGCTGGAAGCAGATTGCAAAAATTGCGCATCGAATGCCGATTTAAATTGGTTGATATCGCGAAATACGGCCTGCTTGTCGATCCCTCTGGCCATAAGCGTATTCATGTTGATTTTGCCAGCTTCCGTCAAATGATCAAAGGCCGAATCAAATTCGCTTAGCTTATCCAGTATGACGCCAAGTTCAAGGTGAGCTCTGGCTATATTGGGATCGAAAGGCTTCGCGACAAGCGACTCAAGACGCTGCCTGGCGACAGCCGGCTTGCCCAATTTAGCTTCCAGTACGGCAAGTTGAATAATGGCGTTGGATTCATGCGGGGCAAGTTCAACCGTACGGCTTGCGTAGGCATAAGCTTCGGCGTGGCGGTTTAATGCTTGTAAACTGATAGAAGCGGTATGATGAGCGCTTGCGGAATTGGCGTCAATGCTCAAAACGGCTTTCGCTAGTATTAAAGCTTCCGCCGGGGCGTGCCAGTGAGTTAACTGGTAGGCAAGATCAAGAATTAATTTGGTTGCCCCGGTTTTCTTTGCCTCTTTCAATAACTGCTTTCCCGCCTGGCGCAGAAAAGGTATGCCTTCATCAGGCCGATTTAATTGGCACAAGCACTGCCCAACACCAGCCAGAGCACGCGTGGAATTGCTTTTTTGCAGCAACGCATGGCGGAAAAAACTTTCGGCGGCTACAAAGTCTTTTTTTAAAACAGCATCTTGAGCCCTGCTCAAATCAAGCTGATAAGAATCCTTTTCTAATGAATTGGAGTTTGCATGTCTTTCCATGCAGCATTTTTTGAACTTTTTACCGCTGCCACATTTGCATAGTTCATTGCGTTGCGATATTTTTTTGGTATGAGTATTAATCTTCATCTCTGATGTAGGCATGTATGCTTAAAGATAGGCAAATACTAAGCCATAATCTGTCGGCTGAAATGGCAACCTTACCAAACAACGTGATTGATATCAATTATCTGTCTGGAAGGTAAATGATTAAACGCTACGGGATTAGCCAAAAAACAACTATATGACGTGCTAAAGTTAATCCGTATCTCTTAAGTAATGCTTCCGTGACATAAAAATTTGGCTAAGAAGTTTGCTTCACTCCGTACCCTATTCAGGTCATCTAAAGTGTGTCATATAACCTAAGGTTACTAGGCTTTTTACGTTATATAACGCAGTTTAATTAGATCGTTATTTATATTGGCTCTTCAATAAGAATTGTTCTCTTATCTCATTTTATTCATTTACGCAAGAAATTATAAATAGATTAATTAGATTTAATTCGTGTAAAGACTGTTGAAAAATTGTTGGTCTTACATATGGTTTTTTGTGTTTTATTTTAATTAGCTAATTTATAACATGTTGTTTATTAATGCATTTCAAATAAGATCATGCATGCTTTA
Source organism: Methylomonas sp. (assembly GCA_050015235.1). Lineage (GTDB taxonomy): Bacteria > Pseudomonadota > Gammaproteobacteria > Methylococcales > Methylomonadaceae > Methylomonas. The sequence goes on from JBEKBU010000004.1 coordinate 19,565, forward strand.
TCTTTTAAAGTTAGTGGTTTTAAATTATTTATTTAAATAAGATATTTAATTAATAATGGTGTCTTTCAGGTGATTTATCTTATGAATAATTTTTCATTTTTTTAAATTTATAATTATATAAAGTTGAGATGGCATAATTTATGCTATATGCATTCAGGCCTGAAAGAATTTATCAAGTTTGATTGAGAAAAAACATGGCGATCAAGCACTATTTCTTCTAGCGCCTTGCTACACCCGTCGCGAGTCGGGGTCGGAAAGCCACGGGTCTTAATGAGATTGCCGGGCCGCATTCCTGTTCAATGAGCGATCAGTAAAACGCCATGTCACTATGTTTATTGTGTCAGGGATTAATAGATGCATTATCAAGTGCAGATCAAAATTAATTTTTAAAGCCTTAAAAGCGCGAAAGCGCTATGGAGATTAAGTAATGAGTAGTAAATTACAAATTGCAGTCAAGTCAATTTTGACTGGTGCTGTTTTATCACTGGGAAGTACCGGTGCATTTGCGAGTGGTGCGGTTTCATTGGCTAATGTTAATTGGACGGGCGGTGTCAATACCATTGGCGCTAATTCCGAAATCCAAACAGCTAGTGAAGCGCTTAACAAAGACTCCTATACCGGCAATGCCGCCGGGTTGGCGGACGATGGCTGGGGACACACCGGTACATGGTTAACCTTTGATGTGACGGCTGCTAACCAAACTGTCTCCGTACAAGCCAATGTATTAACCGGCAATAATGATATCGGCTTTACTGTTTGGGCTTCAGGTACTTCAGCATTTAACGGCGGATCGCCTGGTTATACCGAGGTCAGCTCTGTTACTGGAGGAAACCCTGCGCATGATTTTAATCAGGTTGGACAGGTTGGCGCTTTTGGGACAGTTTGGGCGACTGATCCGTCGGTGACTATTTCTCCGTCAGCCATCTCGCAGGGCGCGCCTTCAACCGGACAAGGCAATTTGCTGGACACGCTGGCTTACGCCAATAACGGTGTAGCCACCGCTGCAGGCGCATCCGGTTATGGACAGACCATCAACAATGGCGTAAATCAAGTTGCAACCGACAACAATTTCTTTACTGGTAGCGTTGGCGGAAGCGTCGGTTCAACCTATGCTGAACTGATTTTCTCCAATCTGGCCGTGGGCAATTACGCTATTTTTGTTGGCGGAGCAAATTCCGCATCAACTCAAGCTTCTACCTATGACGTGACTGTCACCACAACCACTGCCGTACCTTTACCGGGGGCGGTATATCTGTTTGGCGCTGCTTTGGCTGGGATTATGGCTAACGCCCGTAGAAAACTGAAACTAGCCTAATACTTAATGCGGGAAGGGCTGAAGCATCCTTCCCGCATTTTCTTTGAAAATGATTTACTTGAATAACACGTTTTGCCTGTGGTTAGGCCAGCCGGATTTAACGGAAGTAATTTGTTATAAGTAAACTGATATTGTCTTCAGGAGTACTAATATGTTTAACAGGCTAAGCTGTGTTTTGCTTTTCTCCATCGGTCTAATGGGAATGAGCATATTATCGCCTGCGTTAGCGGACAATACCGGGCCAATGCCTATCAGTCTTGCTGGTACGCCCATTCCATCCGTCCCCGGGTTGCTTGACGGCCCTAATCCTATAATTGTCGATAAAGGCATGGCTATTGCGTTGGGCAAAGCCCTGTTTTGGGATACCGCCGTCGGTAGCGACGGCTATGCTTGCGCCAGTTGCCATTTTAATGCGGGCGCCGATGTCAGAAATAAAAACCAATTGGCTCCGGGTGGTAAAATGTCGACCTTGCCTACTGCCGGCACTTTCGAGCCTACCGCCAGTGGTGGCGCCGGCGGGCCGAATTACACTATGACCAGTAATGATTTTCCGTTTTTCCAATTGAATAATCCTGTTGATCCTGGCTCCGGGGTTATTTTTCAGACGGATGATGTCATGGGGCCATCCGGTACATTTGCCGGATTGTTCTCTTCGGTAATACCGGAAAATTTCGCTTTGTCCGGACCTACTCCAAGCAGCGATAACTGTGTTCGCTCCGCCGATCCTGTCTTTCATGTAGGAGCAATCGGCGCTCGCAAAGTTTCTCCACGCAATGCGCCCACGGTAATTAACGCTATTTTTAACTATCGAAATTTCCTGGATGGGCGCGCCAACAATGTGTTTAACGGTAGTAGCCCCTGGGGTGACCGCGATCCCAATGCCGGGGTTTGGGTAAAAACCAGCAATAACAGCGTAACACATCAGCGTTTGGAATTAATTAACTCTTCGATTGCATCACTTGCTGTTGCGCCGCCTTTAAATGATTCGGAAATGAGCTGTACCAATCGGCGTTTTGTGGATCTGGGCCGTAAAATGTTGAATCGTTACGCCTTGGCGACTCAACAAGTGCACTTCCAGGACAGTGTGCTGGGAACCCTCAGTAACAGTTTTGGTAATCAGGATCCTAATAATTTGCAGCAAGGGTTAACTATGACTTACCATGATTTGGTGGTGTCGACATTTAATCCAATCTATTTTGCTTATGGCCCCCGCGGTGGTTTTGGCGCGCCGAATACGCCCGGCTCCGAGCCTTATAGCCAGATGGAAGCCAATTTTTCGATGTTTTTTGGTTTGGCGATACAAATGTACGTCTCAACTCTGGTGTCGGATCAGTCGCCTTTTGATCTAAGTCCTCGCGATGCGAATGGTATGCCGACACAGTTAAGCGCGTCAGCATTGAATGGCATGAATCAATTCATATCCGCCAATTGCTCGGAATGCCATATCGGAGCTACCTTTACGGCGGCTACCGTGGCGACCAACGCACTATTGGTGCAAACTCATCCCGAAGGTTTTGGTAGTCCGACCAATGAGATTAGAACTTCCGCCAATGTGGTTAATCGAGTACTAAGCATAGGTGGCGGCACATTAATGGATACCGGGTTTGCTTCCAATGGCGTTTCACCGGCGGGTGCGGATATTGGCCTGGGTGGTGTGGATGATTTTGGGAATCCGTTGTCGTTCAGTCTGCAATATTTGCAATATCTGGCGGGTAACGGCGCCGGAGTTTTTGATGCGCCGGTCAGTCAGGTTAGTCCGTGTAATTTTCAGCGCGCGTTTGCCTTAAATGTTTCGGCGCCGTCAATCGCCAATTTTACCCAAGTTGATGGCGTTATGCCGCAAGCACAAAGCGCCAATGGTTGTATTACGCCAGCTTATGCATATCAGCCTACCCCGGCAGCGGTAACAACCCAACTTGCCATACCGGGGAGCCCGAAAACTTTGGCGGTTGTAAATGGAGCGTTTAAGATACCAAGTTTACGAAATGTTGAGCTGACAGGTCCTTATATGCACAATGGCAGCATGTCTACTCTGGATCAGGTATTGGAGTTTTATGCGCGTGGCGGCAACTTTAGTCCGCCTGCCATGAACTCGGCGGCGGTTTTTGAAAATACTAATCTGGCTTCGACGCCGCAAAACCGCACTGATATCGTCAATTTTTTAAAATCGTTAACGGATGAACGCGTGCGTTATCAACAAGCGCCGTTCGATCACCCTGCCATCGTCATTACCAATGGACATCCGGGAGATAATACGGCTATTACCAGCACCAGTGCTTTGTCACCTGTGCTGGCGGCTGACCAGAGCACTGTTATCAATGCAGTAGGTGCGGATGGCGGGGCCACGCCTTTGATACCGTTTGACCAAACCCTAGGTCAGTAAGCAATAACTTCGCGGTATTTTGAATACCATTTATCCGCGAAGCTTGCGAAACAATATCTATACCTCAGCCTGGATGAAGCTAAGACGACGAGAAGAAGTCCTCTAGCGAATCCGGGCGCGGTTCTGATCGGCGCTTAGATTAGTTGCGATCTACTGATACATGCTGATGCAAAAACCTTAAAGTGCCGATATTCAGTGATATGCCACAATCCAACTTTTTATTTGCGTTATATAACTTAGTTCAATTACTAAGGATTTATTACAAAGCGCACCTGTCTCTGCACGGTATTCAATATAGTGCTTAATTGATGTCCAGGTTCTTGTCCATTGTCTGTTTATCTTTTCAAAATTCGCCAAAGCCTTCTCAATCAAAGGGCCAATCTGTAAGGGTCAATAACTAAACCGTGTTATTTAAGTTAAAAAATACAATAATTTACGGCATATCACTCAAATTCGCCTTGTCCTTTTTATTTGATCGATAAAAAAATATTTAAGTTTTTGATAAATAATAATTAATTATACGTGGCACGTTATATGTATAAATATATCTGGTTGCATGAAGCGTTTTAGTTATGGAGAAAAAACGGTACGGATTAGGTTCTTTACTGTTGGATCATTGGAAAAAATACTGAAAGTACCACGCCACACCCGTTGAAAGACGGGGCCGGAAAGCTACGGTTCTTGAAAAGAATTACAACAAGAAGGCCGGGCCGCCTCCTAAAAGTAATGAGGGGAATCGAAGCGATTGCCGCATCTGTTGGCGGCGCCCGAAACATTACTATTTTAATCAAATAATTAGCAGTGGGAATTATAATATGAAACTAATGAAATTATCGGCGGTAACAGCGGTTGTTTTGGGCTCGGCCGTTGCATCTCCAGCGGTATTCGCGCACGCATCCTATGTATTGAATGGCGGCGCCGGAGGCGACAGCAATTCACTGTCAAGCACCCTGGAGTGGCTTAACGGCGTGCCTAGTCCTGGCGTTGAGTCTCAGGATTCCAGCGCCGGCGCAAACATGCCTATCGCCGGTTTTGCCGGTATCCATGGTGCAACTACCAGTAACAACCGGGTAATGGAAACGGGCGTTTACGGTCCTAAAACCGGCACGGGCGCGGTCACCACCGCCCAACTAGGCGGTTTATTCGGCAACAATCCTGTCGGCGGAACCGGCCAAATCACTCCCGGTCAAGGTAACACTCTGTTAGGCCAGTTGTATACTTACAATCAAAGCAACACGCCTTATACCAATAACCCTTCCGTTTCCGTCACCAATGGCGGTACCGGCTTCTCGGTTAGCCAAGGCTCATTGACCGCCAGCAATCTTTCGGATATCAATAGCGGTAACAATACCTCAATCTATAATCCAACTGCCGCCGGCGCCGGTAGCTACAACAGCAATGGTTTCAATACCGGCCTGCTTTACGAACAACCGTATGCTGGCAGCGGCAGCACCGCAACCAATCCTTACGGCGGCAATCCGAGTGCAACCTTAGGTTCACAACCCAATGGCGAAGAATATATTATTCAAACCACTGGCGCGCAATACCTGAATGTGGCGATTGCCGCTGATAATTTTGCGGTGACCGGTGTGAATAACATTAATACGGCGGCCGGGCAAACTGCGCAAAATGATCTTCTAACCTATGCAATCTATCAAGGCGACCCTACTGGCCCCGGTCTGCAAGGCTTGACGCTGTTGGGTACGGGCGAGGCAAGCTCACTCGGCGGCGAGGTTGACTTTTCCATCCATCTGACCGGCAGTTACTTGAACAACGCCCCGCAAACCGGCGGCGATTTCACGCTGGTTGTTGGCGATGCCAGCCAATCTACAAACTCCACGGCAGCAAACTACGTGGCCGCATCCAACTTTGACCCATACGTCAAAGTCGGCTTGTGGGAAACAGGTACTGGCCTTACCTCTACAGGAGCAACAGTTGCAACCGCAAACTCCGGTGGCGCTTTTTCCACGCTTTATCAGGAACAAGGCACACTCCCCACATCCTCCGTGCCGGTACCTGGCGCAGTCTGGTTGTTCGGTAGCGCCATGGCTGGCTTTGCCGGCTTCGGTCGCCGCAAACAAGTCTCCGCCTAATCGGCTTTAAGTTTTTGGACTTCTCCCGCAAAGGGGGAGCCTTGTTTTACGCCAAAATATAAAGCAAGGGACGGAAACGGATTTTCGTTGGCTTGGACGCCCAACCCAACCCCGAATCATGGTATGAAGCCGGTTCGGGGTTTTTTATGGCTGGTGTATAATCTAAACTATCCGATTTTAGTTTCGCGCATTCCCGATTAAGAGAACCCTATGTCCGATTATCATTTATCCTCAACTGAGCAGACCGCACATTGCCACACCCAGCCTTCTTCCGCAATATCCAAGCTGTTATTGTTTTTTACGGTGACTCTCAGCGGCGGCGCTGTAATGATATTGGAGCTTCTAGGCACCCGCATCATCGCGCCGTATTATGGCGTCAGCCTTTACGTCTGGTCGTCATTGATCTCCGTAACCATGATCGCGTTGGCGTTGGGGTATTATTTGGGAGGGTTTCTGGCTGATCGCCATCCACGTTTGCGATTGACTCACATTATCATTCTCGCCGCACTGGCCACCGTATTGATCCCCTCTCTCAGCGGACCGGTGATGCAACTTACCAATCCGCTAGGGATACGCGGCGGCGCATTCGTCAGCGCGTTACTGTTGTTCACCATCCCTTTGACTGCCCTGGCGATGGTCGGTCCTTTTGCGATAAAACTGGCTACTGAAGATCTTCAGGGTGTTGGCAGGGCGGTCGGCTCTGTGTATGCCGTTAGCACTCTTGGCAGCGTTCTGGCCACAATAATGTTGGGTTTCTATATGCTGCCGGCATTCGGAACACGTGCAATCATCTTTTCCGTCAGCGTAATACTGTTAGCCCTGGCGGTTTTGTTGTTGTTTCGAGATAAACAGTTGATTACCAAATCATTGTCCGGCTTGCCTCTGATAATCGCCGTTATCCTGGTTTGCGCCCTAACGGCCAATGGCTATGCGAAACCGGTTCTAACTGGTAGTGACTTCAAGGTGATTCATGAAGAAGAAAGCGTATATGGCTGGGTGCGCGTAGTTGACGATCAACGATACGGCGTTAGGCTATTGCTTTCCGACTCCTCTGTATTGAGTGCGATGTCGATCGGTAATGGCAAGACATTGTTAAACTACCAAAACGTCATAGGCCTATTACCCTTGTTTCGTCCTTCGGCGCATGACGCCTTGTTAATAGGTCTGGGGGGCGGGCATATTGCCCGCGATCTGAAATCCAAAGGTCTGGACACCGATACGATTGAGATCGACCCGGCTGTTGCCGATGCTTCTCTAAAATATTTCAACTTCAAACCGACAGGCGACTTTATTGTTGGAGATGGCCGTTACGAAATCAAAAAGTTGAAAAAACATTACGATTTCATCATTCATGATTGCTTTACAGGAGGAACTGAACCGACCCACATGTTGACCCTCGAGATGCTGGAGCAATTGCGCGGCTTATTGACCGATCAAGGTGTTTTGGCGCTTAATTATGTCGGATTCACAAAAGGCGAAGGCGTCAAGGCTGTTGCTTCGGTCTACAAGACCCTTAAGCAGGTTTTGCCTAATATCCGTATCTTTATTACTGACAAAGCGGAGTTCACCGATTTCATATTTCTGGCGTCGAATCAGCCTGTAGTGCTTGATCGCGTCAATCCGGACAGGCGAGTGCAATGGCTGTTGGAACACGAATACGCATTGGACGATAGCGACGGCGTTATCATCACAGATAATTTCAATCCAATGGAAAGTTTACAGATTCGCAAATCCGAAACTTATCGGAAAGTTTTCATGGAAAGGATTACGCCTGAATTGTTGTTGCTATAGTGAATAAATTGGAAATTGGAAGGAATAAGGGCGCCTATAAAAATCGCAACTGGCTAAAATCGGTGCGAACGCTTGTCATGATGAATCAATCTCTTATCCATTCGATCAGAACTTGCCGAAGTATGAACGGATTGCTTTTAGATGCGCCGTTTAGTTTTACGCAAGCGCTTCGCCGAGGATCTTCCTAATATCTCTGCTAGAGAATAAATTAAAACCGTATTGTTCATATCGAATGCGTTCTGCATCCTGCTCAAGTAAATGGATGCAATCTTCAACAAGCATGTCGGCATCGGTAAATTTTATGCCGGATCTGATATCATCCTCAATGTATGTTTCCGGTTCAAATATTGAGACTACCGCCTTTTTATTGGCAAACAGATAGGACACCCGAGCAATTTCGAATATCCGGGACATATCGTAGAGATTTATATTTAAAACCAATTTTGAGCGGGCAATCAGTTTGTCTCTCGCATCCCCATACAAACCACTTATAAATACAGTCGATAGACCGGCATTGGACAAATTGTGAAATGCCGAAAGTCTTTTTTCACCGGATAGCCCAAAAAATAAAACATCAATGTCCTGTACTTTTGGTTTGTTTATCCTGGTTAAAATGGGGGCATAACCGACAGGAACGATCTTGGCGTCCCTGCAACCAATTTCATTCCAAGCCGCCAAATTGGCGGAACTGTAATCCCAAACCCTAAAAGCCTTAGCAATGTATAAAATTTCTTCGCGAATTTGATCGGGCGCCAATCCCCTGGTTTGCTCAAAATTGTAAATGATCGTATCAGGCGGTAATTGTCGAAGGTAATCAATTGGAAGCATTTGTCCGCCAAATATAATATTAGTAGCGCTATTATTTATACCATTTACCGCATAACTAACCTGATGACCCAACTTCTCAAGCCCCCAGCGAACGGTTTCTATAACTTCCGAATATCCCTTTAAGCCATGCAGCCTTGGGTTGGGGATGTAATGCGCCAAATGAAATTTTGCCATGAAGTAAGCTAATGTAATTGATCGAATTGGTAATACAAATATATTTTGGTATTTGTTCGGCGGTATTGTGTTGACGCAAACAGTACCTAAATTCTCTAATCAACGGATGAAAACCTTAGGCCTCAATTCGGAAGAGGCGGTATATAAATATCTTCAGGGGGCAGATCAGCCTGATACCGCTCATAAATTTGAGTATAAGCCTCTTCAATATGATCGGTAAACCGTTGGACATCGAATAGGGCCGTCGTCAGACGATTTTGTGCTAATCTGGACTTGATGCCGGCCAACTTATTTGGATTGCGGGCCAGTTCGATTGCCATTGATTCATATTGTTCCTGCGTTGAGGCTATCAGTTCCGGCAAACCAATTGAAGTCAGCAGGCTGGCCGCCACTCTGCCGGCAAACGTTTCGCCCAAACAGGTCAATACCGGCAATCCCACCCATAGAGCATCGCTGGCGGTTGTCCCGGCGTTGTATGGCAACGTATCCAAAAACAAGTCCGCCAGACGATATCTCGCCAGATACTCGGGCAATGGCAAAGTTTTTCCAAAAACCAGTCTGTTTTTATCGACTCCGTTTAAAACCGCTGCATTCATCAAATTCTGTTCTGCAAATTCATTTTCTGCAAGTAAAAACAGCACGCTTTCGTCAACACTGATCAGTATCCGCATCCAGCAGGAAAAAACTTCGGGTGTGATTTTGTAATTATTATTAAAACAACAGAATACAAAACCTGTTTCAGGTAAACCAAAATGACTGCGGGGAAAAAACACATCGGCAATTATTCGTTTGGTATCGTTAACCTGATAGCTGGGTAGATAAATGATCTTCTCGGTATAGTTGGGTTTGGCGTTTTCTGGAATGATGATGGGATCGGCTATGAGATAATCCATGTATTCGGCGCCCATGGTTCCCAGATAACCGATATAACTCAATTGCAGCGGCGCTGCGCGTAGAGCAAAAATCCCCGGCCTGCTTTCTCCGGTATGACCATTTAAATCGATGGCGATATCAAGTTCCAAATTTCTGGCAAATTGGACAATATCGTAATCGGAAAGAATTTGTACATCGATAAATCGGTCAAACCCAGACTCAGCCGAAGTCTCATATCGTCTTTTGTATCAGGCCCCAAAGAAAAGGCAATGACTTCAAATCGGCCTCTATCATGCTTTTCGTATAATTCGGCAGTTAAAAACGCTACTGCGTGGCAACGAAAATCCGCTGAAAAATATCCGATGCGAATCTTGCCGTGTTTTGCATATTTTGAAATTTTCGGGAGCGCTGGATTGGTCGGATATTTATCTGCAGTCCAAATTTCGGCTGCTTTTCGGTGCAAAGCCAATTGTCCGAAACAGGCTAGTACAGTTAAAGGAGTCGTTACTTTTTTCTCAGCCTCTATTTTTGCGGCAAGTTCAGCGGATTCTTTCTTCATGTTGCTCCAATCACAAATTTGCAATTTTGTGAAAAGGCGTTGTCCATGTAAATAAGCATAGTCAGGCTTGATTGCAAGCGACCGGTCATAGCAGTTCAATGCCGCTGCATATCGCTTGAGCTCATTGAGGACTTGACCACGATTGAAGTATGCGCCAGGTTCATCAGGCGCCAAAGCGATCATGTTATCGTAACAGTCGAGCGCTTCTTCGAAGCGCCTCAGATATTGCAGGGCATTACCTAAATTATAGTAGGCATAGAAGTAGTCAGGCTTTAAAGCAATAGCTCGTTCATAACAAACCAGGGCTTGAGGGAATTGTTGTAACTCCCAATGCGCCAAACCAAGATCATTGTAAGCTTCAGAATAATCCGGCCTTAAGGCTATTGCTCTTTCATAACTTTCGATTGCCCCATCCAGCCGATTGAGATTTTTGAGTATGTCGGCTCGATTGTAGTGTGCTTGAGCATATAACGGTTTTAATTTAATTGCTTGATCAAAACTGGCTAGCGCCGCTTCCAGGCGTTGTAGTTTCGCCAAGGCTAAACCACGGTTAAATAGCACATCCGGTTCGTTTGGATAGACTTGTAAGGATTTCTCAAGCAGAATAGCGCCTCGTTCAAAATTACCAAGTTCTATGGCAATGGTGCCTAATTCGCCCAATAGTTGCGGATCTTTTGGAAAGTCCTTTAGTAATTTTTGAAATAGTATTGCCGCTTCTGTCAGTCGTCCGCTGTGATGAAGAACGCGCGCCTGTTGAAACAGCGCTTGTTGCCTTGCAGAAGGTGTTTTTGATTTCATACGTTAAGGGGCACGATAAAAGCTTTGAAAAGCATCAAGAGCAAACCCTTTCGCTCTGCAAAGATGCAATCTACAATTATTATATCCAATCCAGGTTGCGTACGTATTCTGACTGATTACAATTTTGCTGAGTTCCAAGGGTAAAAGCGAAGGTTTCAATCGGAGCATCTGCCCTCGCTTTGCTTATATAGCCGTGCAAACGCCCTTATTTCCGAGCCGGGTTCTGAAATTTTTGGGGCTAATGGGTATCCGTTTAACGATTGAGGAATCCCGGACGATTTTTTAAAAAACTCGCAGACGCTAAAATTTGATGTCCGGGGAAGATATATCATACAATCTTCATTGCATATACTAACAAAAACTACTTGGGAGGCAACGCATGTTTAATTTTCGTTTAATGGTGGGCGCTTTGGCGCTCGCCGGCTCATATTCGGTCATGGCGGCGGAGGCCTTGCCGGCTACTCCTCCGGAACCCGCGAATAATCCTACTACCCCGGAAAAGGTAGCGCTCGGCAAATTGCTTTTTCACGATCCGCGTTTGTCATCCACCGGCACGGTGTCTTGCGCATCTTGCCACAATACGATGTTAGGCGGGGAGGATAACCGTCCTAACGCCATGGGCGTCAACGGCCAAACCGGCGGCCGGAGCGCGCCGACAGTCTGGAACGCGGCGTTCAATGCCGTGCAATTCTGGGATGGACGCGCCGCCAGCCTTGAAGATCAGGCGGCCGGTCCGGTGACTAATCCGATTGAAATGGGTATGAAAAGTTGGGATGACGTAGTGGCGCGCTTAAAAACCATTAAAGGTTATCAGGCTGGCTTCGATAACGCTTTCGGCGCCAATTCCATCAATAAGGACAATGCTACAAAAGCGATAGCGGCTTATGAAAGAACGTTGATTACGCCTAACAGCGCTTATGATAAATACGTCGGCGGCGATACCGCGGCGCTATCGGCTCAGCAAATCAGAGGCTTGGCGAAAGTCGCCGAACTCGGCTGCACCGGCTGCCACAGCGGCCCGGCCTTTAACGGCCCCGGCGTGTTCCAGAAATTTCCGGTTTATCCGAGCGGTTATTTCGATGCCCAATATCATTTCACCAAGGACTTAGGCGTGGCTGAAGTGACTAAAAAAGACAGTGATAAGCATCTCTGGAAAGTGCCGACATTACGTAATGTCGCTTTAACCGCGCCTTATTTCCATAACGGATCGGTTAAAACCCTGGATACGGCTGTAAAATTGATGGCGAAACTGCAGCTAAGCATTGACTTACCGGATAATGAAGTTGCCGATATCGTCGCCTTTTTAAATGCGCTGAGCGGTGAATTTCCGAAACAAACCCTGCCGGCTTTACCCGGCACGCCAGGAACTACTTTTAATTAAAACAGGGCAAGTTGTGAAAGAAATACCGTTTATTAAACGGTATTGAAAAGAAAAGGGGGGCGTACGCCCCCTTTTTTGCGCCCACTGTTAAGTATGCTAATTTACCGCGCACGCCCTTGCCAAGGCCCGTTATATTGCATACTCTTAATGGTGTGTTTTCTTAACTATGTTACCCGTTTAAAACCGATCATCCGAGGGAACGGATAATGACCATGGCTGTGAGAAATGAATAATAAAATTAAAGTATTAGTAATTGCAGAAGCGGCAAATCCGGCATGGGTAAGCGTACCCTTGATAGGCTGGTCGCTGGCCGACGCCCTGCGGGAAGTGGCGGATACCCATTTAGTGACGCAAATCAGAAACCGCTCTGACATCTTAGACGCCGGCTTAAAGGAAGGGGTTGATTTTACAGTGCTAGATTCAGAAAAATTAGCCGCGCCTCTATGGAAGATAGGCGAATTTTTACGTGGCGGGCAAGGCAAAGGCTGGACGACTTTGGCGGCGGTTAGCGTTTTTTCTTATTATTATTTTGAATATTTATTATGGCGGCAATTTGGCAAAGCCATTCGCGCCGGAGAATACGATATTGTGCATCGCATTACGCCGCTATCGCCTACAACGCCCAGTTTGCTCGCAAAAAAGTGCCGTAAGGCCGGCGTCCCTTTTATTTTAGGCCCCCTTAATGGAGGCGTTCCTTGGCCGCGCGCCTTCGATTCGGCAAGGCGAAAAGAAAAAGAATGGCTGTCTTATGTACGCTCCGCTTACAAATTATTACCTGGGTATCGCAGTACTTTGGCGTGTTCATCCGCGCTATTAATCGGTTCTAAATATACGCTTTCGCAAATTCCCGAACGGTTCAGAAGTAAATGTATTTATCTACCTGAAAATGCGATAGATCCGTCCCGGTTTTCCAAAACCGCCTTGCCGGCCGGGCAAGGTAAATTGCGGGCTTGTTTCGTCGGCCGTTTTGTGGAATATAAAGGCCCGGATATGTTGTTGGAAGCCGCCGCCCCTCTGCTTAAAAAAGGGGTGTTACATATTGATTATATCGGCGACGGCCCACTGATGCCGGCTATCAAAAAAATTATCGAACGCGAAGGGCTGGAACATGCCGTTACTTTACATGGCTGGGTTGCGCATAAGGATATTCAAAGCGTGATGTGTCAAAGCCAAGTATTGGCGTTCCCTAGTATTCGCGAATTCGGAGGCGGCGTGGTGTTGGAAGCCATGGCGCTTGGCATAGCGCCGTTAGTGGTCGATTACGCCGGGCCGGGCGAGTTGGTCAACGACGAAGTCGGTTTTAAAATACCGATAGGCGATAGGGAAGCTATTATTAACGGTTTCCGGCAAAAACTCGAGTTTATTATTGCTAATCCCGGGATATTGGCTTTAAAAGCCGGGAAAGCCCAGGATTATGTTAAACAGGAGTTTACCTGGTCGGCTAAAGCTCGCAAAATCCTGGAAATTTATCGCGGTCTAGTAAAAAGCTAAATGGAGTATGCCGGGAATTATTTGTTAAATCTATTGGCGCGCCATGAGTGAATTTATTAAGAACAATCTAAACATCAAACATTTGGGCCTGTTTGTCCTGCTGGCGGGCGCATCGCTCATTTTCATGGCGGACCGGAATGGTTATGAAGGCGACGATTTAAATATTGTTTGCGGCATATTTCAATTGGACGCCGCTCTGGCCGGCGACATCGATATTTACCGGTATTCCTGGCAGCCGCTGGCGTTTGCGCTTGGCTCGGTATTATTTAAAATAACCGGCTCTCCGACATTAATTTTTTTATTATCGCCGCTTGCCGCGACATGTTCCTTGGCGCTTATGCTGGTCTCTATGTCCAATGCCGCCAATAAACAGCATGGCATACTCGTTTACGCCGCCATTTTAATTTTAATTCCGGAACTCTGGTTCAGCGGACTTTATTTTAATACCAGCATACTTGCGATGCCGTTTGTGTCGTCGGCGCTCCTGATTGTGCAGACTCAGCGTTCGTATCGCTACGCTTTTTTAGCCGGTTTGCTATTGGGCGTGGCCATATTGATCCGAATCGATTTTGTTTTAGCGGCCCCGATGTTGTTTGTAATGGCCTGGAACGGTAATCAAACGGGCGCAAACAAATCCTTGCTTATCGGCTCAATGCTAACCGTAGCCGTGCTGGTAGTTCTAGGCCTTGGCTTACTTACGAATTTGGTGGATATTAATCAGCTCGTTTCCGATTATAAAGCCGCAACCGAGGAAATGCATAACATGGCGCAGGCGCCGGGGTGGAACAGAGTAGCCAAAAATTGGATTTTCACCATCATTATTTATCCGTTCGCCTGGATTCTGTTATTGGCCGGATTGTACGACTTTATAAAACACGATAGTCGCGGCAATGCCGTTGCAAAATTAAGCTATATCCTGGCGGCTTTGCCAATGTTATACGGTTTGCCGAATTTGCTCAGCGTAAAATACCTGCTGCCTTTTTTCGTATTCTTACCGCTTTTTTTTATGCGCGGCTACGAATATCTTGCCGAAATATCAGCGAATTTATTTAAAAGGAATATTGCGCAAACCGGTTTGTATTTATTCGCGTTGCTGGCGCTATTTGTATCGATAGAGCCGCAAAAAAAACCGCCGTTCGTGCAGGTATCTTTCATTGAACCCTGGCAGGTGTACACTCACGATGGCTACCGAACGTATGGCGCTTATCTGGCGCAAATGCTGAAAGTGGATAGAATGAGTAAACCGGAGCCGCATATGCAGGCCGCCGAAGAATTATTCCGGTATATGAAAACCGAAAATACCGCCAACGTATTGGTAGTCGGCGAGGAAAATTATTTTGCGCCGGGCGGAATCGGCTGGCGTCAATTTCAACTACTGGCCGAGCGCGCCGGCATCCACGGTAAAGTGATCGGCAGCCATCTCATGTGTTTCGATTTCGGCGGGCGTTATCTTTGGTTGGGAATCCGGCAAGCGGATGATCTTGACCGGATTTTTGAACAATACCGGTTAAAGCCGCTGGTTATCGATTTAACCGACGGGACTTTGCTTGGTCAACGAGCTTATGACAGGGTGCACCGCGCCATCGCGCCACATGCTTAAGCGTCAGTTGTTGTTAAGTCAGCGCCATTAGGGACCAACCATGTTTTTTGAAATACGGCGAAATAACGCCCCTTATTATTACGGCAACTCATCTAGCAACTGATTGACTAATTCAGGCGTGACCGGTTTAGATGGATTCCGGTTGGGGAGTAACGGCATACCGTTTCTGGCGACGCTAATTTCTTGGGCCGGTCGCAAAGTCTTTACAGCCGCAAGTACATCGTAAACTTTGCTTAAAGTCTTTCTCATGGGTTCTCCTAGATAGCCCGCATCAAACATCTCACATCATATAGTTTTTTTGCGTCTTCGCCAAATAGAGTCATTTTTTGGGGAATAAATATTGCAAAATTTACCGTTTGCGCAACAAATAACCCACTTGATTTTATATACGAATTGTATATAAAATAAACAATGCAATTTGAATGGAACGACAAAAAGCGGATGACGAACCTTGAAAAGCACGGCCTCGATTTTTTCGATGCGGCCGAGGTCTTCGACTCCCCGCATATTGTTGTTCCCTCTTCACATGACAGCGAGCAACGGTTTCTTGCTATCGGAACCCTGCAAGGGCGCTTTGTTACTGTTGTCTATACGATGCGAAGCACGGTAATCAGGATCATTTCTTTTCGGAGGTCAAGCCATGAAGAAAGACAAAAATATCTCGCGTTTTACGGCGAATGAGATGAAAAAAAAACGCGCCGGAAGTCTTACAGACTGGAGCAAGGTCGATGCAATGACCGATAAGCAGCTTGACGCGGTCATTGCCGCGGATGATGGCGAGCGCGGCTTAGTTCCCGACTGGACAAAGGCCGAGCTGGTTTTGCCGGAGTCCAAGCTATCCGTAAATTTACGGCTTGACCGCGAGATTGTCGAATTTTTCAAGGGGCAGGGGCGGGGGCATATTTCAAAAATGCAAGCTGTCTTGAAAGCCTATGTTGATGCTCACCAAGCCAAATAATGATTTGCGCAAAGGATCTTGTTTTTGCTTATAGGTCTTGATATAAATTAATCGTAATAGCATCCAGACATAAGTTAAGGCCAGACATTAGCTATTTTTTCGCTCCTAACCCTAACTAGGACAACCCCATGCACACCTTATCATTACCCTATTCGGACGATTTACTAATCACCTCTGGAAAATCGCCGCAAGCTCTCGAAAAAGAACTCGCTTTTTTACTAGCGGTAAAATTATTCGAGCTACGCCGCTTTTCATTAGGCAAAGCCGCGCAATTCTGTAATATGAACAAATTGCAATTTATGTACGAGTTGGGGCGTTTAGAAATCCCTGCTATCAATCTGGATGACGACCAAATCGCCGATGAACTAAAAGATGACTAAAGGCGCCATTGTTGGTGATAGCCGCCCACTCATTGCCCTAGCGATTATTGAGCAACTCGAACTATTGCCCAAATTATTTCAGTGCGTTGTTATCGCGGAAAAAGGGCGGATAAACGTTGCGCCATCCGCCGACAAGACTTAAACAACTTGTCAAACTTTAAATTAGGTGGATGACACTAGCAGGCAATGAATATTACTTCCTGGGCAACGAGCCAACAAATTGAAGTGCAGAGCTTAGGAGCTTGCGACGTATTTCAACATCTCCGTATGCGCGGGCGTCGGCACGAATCCAACCGTGCATGTGCTTGCCACGAGAAATCATGGGCTCAATGCCTGTGGTTGCGAGCGCCCAAGCCTCGCCGCCTTTTCCTAATCGAACGAGCATACCATCGTAACGTGCTCCGCAGAGTAGATTTCCCCAAAGTAGCCATGCCCAGCCTCCAAACATTGCCTTGTTCGTAACACCTGGCGTCGATTGGAGTTCGTCATGGATCAGTTCTTCTAACCCTTTGTCTCGCGCCATGGTTACTTGATCAAGTAAGTGATTGAAATGAATGCTATATGATTTTATTGTATCCTGACGAAAGATATGTGGAGGTTTTAGCGAACCGAATAACAACTACACAACTCAAATCCGGGTCGATAGTTCCTGTTCGTCCGCCAAAGAGAACTATCTGCCATGAACAGACAAAAGGTTTCGTGGGCGAATGTTGGGTAGTTGCGAAAAAGCTGACAATCCCGTAGCCGCGATAGAGCGAAGCGAAATCGCGGGAAAGAAAGACCATTCAATTTTGATTTGGAATAAATGCATATTCTGGCTCAAGTTGAACGCCCAATATGTCAAAGACTTTTCATGCCCACGATTTCGCTTCGCTCTATCGTGGCTACGCGGGCTTTGAGTCGATTTTGCTCCTTCAATTCTGAAAGAGCAAGTTCAGCCAAAACCAGCTGAAATGTTCTGCCTAGTTTTTGTTGTAGCCATATTCACCCCGAGTCAATAGGACATTCTTCCAGTAAGCTTCACGTTCGATGATTGACTGATCATCAACTTTCATTGGCCGATATTCGAGTAGCGTTATCTTGAAATGGTTTCTGGAGTACTCGATCCCCTCTTTTTCGATTAGCTTGGTTAGTTCATCGTTCCATCCGTGCCCAGTGCTGATATAGCAATTCCAACGAGACCACATGCCATTGCCGCCATATGCTGACCCAACATAGCGTTTTCCGTTCTTCAAGTCGGTGATTAGGTAAACGCCTTTGATGTTCTCAAGCGCAGCTTTCCAATCGGGCTTAGATGACCGGAATATCGGCTCTAAAACAGAGAAGCTGTGATCAATATTCTCGTACCCGCAGAATGCTTCGCCGTCGTAAGGCTGACGGAGCAACTCAAGCAAGGTCATATTTTGGAAGTGATTGTCGGGAATTAGCGACTTAGCTCTTCCAGGTCGCTTGAAGAAAATCTTTAGGCGACCAATGTAATCTTTGTAGTCTTTACAGAGAACGACTTCGTAACGGTCCGCATGCCGCGCCCGGATGTGGTAGATTCCGCCAAAGAGCCATACGTTTGGCTCGTAGTAGAATTCAATGAGAGAGAAAATGTAGCTGCGGTTGAACTCATCCTTCTTCCCGCGCCTTTCGTTCCACGAATCCCACTCGCCGCGATCTCGGACAAATACGTCTAGGGGGTTGTATTCGCCGTTCCAGCTTGCAAGATGAATCTTGCAGTCGTCGAGGCCCTTGAAGGGAAGGATATCTATTAGCTCAATCACAGCGGCTCTCTAGGCAAACAAGTAATTTTGTAGTTTCCGCATATTTACCATTTTTCAGCTAGGTATGCAATTGAGTTCTGATTTGTTAGATTATTTAAAACTGTATATCATAAGAAATGAACAGAATGTGCTATTGTTGAATTTTTATTGGCTGTTCCGAGAGAAATCACCTAGCCATTTAAAACACAACCTGCGCCTGTGCGTCAGCTTTGTGTGATTTTGTTGACAGCCAAATGAAACAGTTGAACGGCGATTATGGGTAGGTTGCGCAAGTCCGCCACACTCTAAAGCCGACGTTCAATATTGGCGTAATTGTACCAAAACTTAGGTGTTACTCCATTCTCCGCCATCTTTCCCGGTATTTGTATTACAGCCTACTGTCGACTAATCGATAAATTTCCACAACTTCAATTTCGGCTTCATGGACTATGTGCTGTAGCTCGCTAAGCTTGGCGTCGGCAAAATCCCGGTTTTTCAGGCCCTTGGCGTTAACCCGGACGTTTAAGGCCGCGCTTTTTAAACCGCAGTAAGCGGCCATCACCGCTACGCCGGCGTCGCTGACGACGCCCGTATTGCCTTTTTCGGCGGCAATACGGCTTAGTTTCAACACGTGCCCGCACGCCACGGCGCAGTCGAACGGCGCTTGTACCGCATCCACTAAAACCGCCTGAATTTGCGCGCTTCTATGGCTTTTTTCCGCATCGGAATTTTTGGGCAAGGCGTAACAAGCCATCAAGGCGTTAAATACGTCGATATCGGTTTTGATCATGCCGGTTAAAACAGCGCGTAATCTTTCCGATTCGGCCAGCAGCGCCCGCATTTCGGCTTCGACCGCGGCATATTTGGGTTTGCCGATCGTTAGATTGCATACCATGCCGATCAGGGCGGCGGCTTGCGCGCCCTGAAGGGCGGCGGTGCTACCGCCGCCTGGTGTCGCCTGTTTGCTGGCCAGTTCATCCAGAAAAAACCGTACCGGGTAATCTATCATTTCTGTCATAAAAGATTCCGTAATTATGTTTACCCCCTCACCCCAGCCCTCTCCCGGGATGGGAGAGGGGGCAGGTCATAGCTTAACCTTCAGGCAATAGCGCCAAGGCACTGTTTATTAAATAATTCAAATGCGTTTGCCCTGATAGTATAAATAACTAATTCACCGGGTGGTTAAGCCTTCAAAAAACCGCCGGATAGCTGACCACATAGGTTGTTGGCGCCGGAGTCCCTTGCAGAGGTTTGCTCGGCATGGATGCCGGGCGAAAGCCTACACGGACGTATTCACGGCGTCCTCTGCAAGGGGCTCCGGCGTCAACAACCGGGCTGCCGACAACGCCGTCTTCAAATCAGGTTAAGAGTTACAAATTGCCTCAATTTTCCCGCCGCCAGATGGTTAGTCCGCCGGCCACGTCTTCCAACACAACGCCTTGCGTTTTTAATCGGTCGCGGATGCTGTCGGCCCGCGCCCAGTCTTTGTTAGCCTTAGCGGTTTTTCTGTCTTCTATCAGCGCATCGATTTCAGTTTCCGCTAATCCGCCAGCATCCGAACCGCCTTGCAAAAAGCTATCCGGATCGGCCTGCAGAAGACCCAATACGTCCCCTAATTTTTTCAGGCTGGCCGCTAAAACTTGCTTATCGGCGGTTTTATTCAGCTCCCGGGTCAAATCGAATAATACCGCCAAAGCCACCGGCGTATTAAAATCGTCATCCATCGCCTGTCTGAAGCGTTCCCCGTAGTGTGGGTCTATCGGCTGCCCGTGGTCGATTTCCACGCCTCTTAAGGCTGTATATAGCCTTGTCAAGGCCGTTCCCGCTTCATCCAGTTGCTCGTCGGCATAATTCAAAGGGCTGCGGTAATGGCTGGATAAAATAAAAAACCGGATAATTTCAGGCCGGTATTGCTTTAAAACTTCCCGCACCGTAAAAAAATTACCCAGCGATTTCGACATTTTTTCTTCATTGACCCTGACAAAGCCGTTATGCATCCAGTAATTGACGAATGGGGCGCCGGTGGCCGCTTCCGATTGGGCAATTTCATTTTCATGATGCGGAAATTGCAAATCCATGCCACCGCCATGAATATCGAAATGCTCGCCCAGACAGCAAACCGACATGGCCGAACATTCGATATGCCAGCCGGGCCGTCCGGCGCCCCAGGGCGATTCCCAACTGGGTTCGCCGGGTTTGGCCATTTTCCAGAGCACGAAATCGAGCGGATCGCGTTTGGCGGCGTCAATGTCCACTCGTTCGCCGGCATGTAATTCATTAATATTTTTTCCGGATAATTTGCCGTAACCTGGAAAGCGGACGACGGCATAAAAAACGTCGCCGTTGCCGCCTATATAGGCGAAATCCTTGTCCAGCAGCTTGCTTATCATGGCGACGATTTCGGCGATAGATTGGGTGGCGCGCGGCTCCAGATCGGGCGGCAACACCGATAAAGCCCGCTCGTCTTCATGCATCGCGGTAATAAATCGCTCGGTTAACGTCTGGTAGTTTTCCCGGTTGTCGTTGGCGCGGCGGATAATTTTGTCGTCGATATCGGTAATATTCCGCACGTAAGTTAACCGGTAACCGCAATAACGCAAATAACGGGCGACAATATCGAATACCACCATTACCCTGGCGTGGCCGATATGACAATAATCGTAAACCGTCATGCCGCAAACATACATACCGGCCTGGCCGGGCTGTTTCGGGATGAATTCTTGTTTGGTACGGGTTAGGGTATTATAAATTTTCAGCATGGCGTATTGTTCTATACCGCAAAATAGCGCAATCTAACAAGATTTCGACTTCTCTTTCAACCTAAAAACACATAAAATTGACGCCTTGCAGTCATTAATGGAGCTTTTATGCGCAACAATTTACTATTTTTAGTCCTATTTTTATCCACAACTCTTTCATTCGCAACAGAAAAAAACATGTCAAACACCCACACTAAAGTTAAATTAACCACATCGCTCGGCGTCATCGTTATTCAATTGGAAGATCAGAAAGCGCCTGTTTCCAGTACTAATTTCATTAATTACGTTAAACAGGGTTTCTACAACGGCACAATTTTTCACCGGGTTATACCCGGTTTTATGGCGCAGGGCGGCGGCTTCGACACGTCTTTCGCGCAAAAAAGCACTAACGCTCCCATAAAAAACGAAGCGGATAACGGTTTGAAAAACAAACGCGGCACATTAGCCATGGCTCGCACCAGCGATCCGAATTCCGCGACCGCGCAATTTTTTATTAACTATAAGGATAACGGTCCCTTGGACTATACCAGCTCAACCTCCAATGGCTGGGGATATGCGGTATTCGGCGAAGTAACCGAAGGCATGGATGTCGTCGACAGCATGGCGAAACAACCCACCGGTAGCCGCAATGGCCATCAAGATGTGCCTAAAACTGATATTGTCATCGAAAAAGCAGAAATTGTCGAATAATTGGGCGCGCCGCCCTGAACATACGCCTTTATCGGGGCGCTATTTTCATGACGCCTAAATCCGAAGTCCTTTTTATCGCCGATTTGCATTTGGCGTTGGAAAAAAACGATATTACCCGGCGTTTTTTGCGATTTTTGGCTGAACGGGCGGTTTCGGCGGGCAGGCTCTATATACTTGGCGACTTGTTTGACGCCTGGGTTGGGGATGACGATAATACCCCGCCCATTAAAGCCGTTAAAAATGCGCTCAAGGCGTTGGCCGCTTCCGGAACCGCCGTATTTTTACAGCAAGGTAACCGGGATTTTTTGCTGGAATCCGCTTTTTGTAAGGAAACCGGCGTTACGTTGCTAGGCGAATATTGCGTTATCGATTTGCAAGGCGCGGTATTATTAACGCATGGCGATTTGTTATGCAGCGACGATCTACCTTATCAGGCTTTCCGCTTGAAAGCGCATAGCCCGGACTGGCGTCGGCAGGTGTTATCCAAACCGCTTTGGCTGCGTTTGCTCGGCGCGCGCTGGTACCGGTTGCGCAGTTATTGGCATAAGCGGAACAAGTCGTTGGAAATTATGGACGTTAATCAGGCTACCGTTGCGGCGGTCATGCAAAAATTCAATTGCCGGACGCTGGTTCATGGACACACCCACCGTCCCGCCCGCCATGAATTTTTACTTGGCGGGCGTCCGGCCACGCGTTTTGTGCTGGCGGACTGGAAAAACAGCGGCGCCGAAGTTTTATGCTGGAATAACGGCGTCTGGTCGAGCGAAAAAATTTAACTGGTTTAATCCTATGACAGATCACATCGATAACGAAGAAGAGTGGCGAAAAAAACTGACGCCCGAGCAATATCGCGTCTGCCGGGAAAAAGGTACGGAGCCGCCGTTTACCGGCAAATATACGGATAGCGACCGCGAAGGCGTTTATCGTTGCGTATGTTGCGGACAGGCTTTGTTTTCCTCCGCGCATAAGTTTCATTCCGGCTGCGGCTGGCCGAGCTTTTATCTGCCGCTCGACCAGAGCAATATCCTGCAAAAAGAGGATAGAAGCCACGGCATGCTCCGTATCGAAGTGATGTGCAAAAATTGCGGCGCCCATCTCGGCCATGTGTTTCCGGACGGCCCGCAACCCACGGGTTTACGTTACTGCATTAATTCCATAGCCTTGGATTTCCAGGAAGAGCCATGACCGCGCATCAGCAATGCCAGGATTTGCTGGATTTTATTGACGCCAGTCCCAGTCCGTGGCACGTCTGCGCCAGCATGGAACAACGCCTGAAAGCGTTTCAGTTCGAGCGGCTTTATGAAAACAATCTTTGGAGCCTGCAAGCCGGCGGACGTTATTTTGTAATACGCGACGATTCCTCGCTGATTCTTTTTGTAATGGGGTTAAGGCCGCCGGCGGACACCGGGTTTAAAATTTTCGCCGCTCACACCGATTCGCCGGGGCTGCGCTTGAAACCTAACCCTTTGCTGCAATCCGATAAATTATTGCGCTTGGCGCTGGACGTGTACGGCGGGCCGATTCTGGCCACTTTTACAGACCGGGATTTAAGTTTGGCCGGCCGGGTGGTTTATAGCGACGATACGGGCGGCGTCAGCTGCCGGTTGGTGAATTTTGAGCAGGTTTTGCTGCGTCTGCCGAATCTGGCCATTCATATGAACCGCGCCGTCAATGAAGAAGGCTTAAAACTGAACAAACAGACCGAGCTGGCGGCTATTTTCTCCGTCGCGCTACAAGAGCAACTGCCGGACGGTTATTTTTCGGCGTTGCTGGCGCAAATAGCCGGAATAGGGCCTGAGCGGATTTTAAGTTGGGAGCTGAATGCCTACGACACGCAAAAGGGCGGATTCTGGGGCGTTGAACGGGCGTTTTACGCCGACAGCCAGTTGGATAATCTGGCCTCCTGCCATGCCGGATTAAGCGCCGTTTTGCGGGAATCCGTCCTGAATAATGACGCAACATTGGTCTGTGCGTTCTTTGACCACGAGGAAGTAGGCAGCGAAAGCCACAAAGGCGCCGCCGGCAGTTTTCTGCCCGACATTTTGCAGCGTATCGTCAATGCCGTGGAGCCCGCGCCGGATGTTTACCAGCGCGCCTTGGCCAGCAGTTTTATGGTCAGCGCCGACATGGCGCATGCCTATCAACCCAATTATCCGAATGCTTACGAGCCTAACCATAAAATTATCGTCAATCAAGGGCCGGTGATTAAAACCAACGTCAATCAACGCTACGCCACGGCCTGCCGCTCCGAAGCGCAATTCATCCAGTATTGCCGGCAAGCCGGCGTACCGTATCAAAAATACGCCCACCGCGGCGATTTGCCTTGCGGCAGCACCATAGGGCCCATCGCTTCGACTAAACTGGGCGTAGCTACCGTCGATGTCGGCTGCCCGATGTGGGCTATGCACAGCTGCAGGGAAAGCGCCGGGGTTTTGGATCATCATTATATGATTAGGGCGCTGAGCAGTTTTTTTG
>JBEKBU010000005.1:0-41296 GCA_050015235.1 Methylomonas sp.
CGGAAGTCGCGTCGGCGAGCGCTTGGAAGATTTGATTTTTGTCAAGATGCTCGATTGCATTGGCTTCCGGGGGTAGCTTGTTTTCATTAAACCCCTGACCAAAAAATTTTTTTAACTCGTCCCTATCCGCCAGAAACCAACTTTCCATGCATTGCACCATCAAGTGGCATTGGTTATCATGGGCATTTGTTGGTTTTGACCAATTGTCACCTTGCCGCTGCTTCAAGTGAAGCCAGGGTCGCCATGCATCGGGGTTGTCATTTTGATGAATTGCCGCCACGGGCGCTTCACTATCGACAAGCAATAAAGCATCATCGCCAGCCTCTATTGCCGTGCGGAATGAATCATAAGCGTTTTGCCTGCTTCCGCAGGCGACAATGCGCGGCATTTTTCCGGCGATACCAGCTTTCTTAAAAAACTCGGAAAAGCCTCTCCTGCATTCGGCTTTTAGCGCATTGGAGTCGCCGCCGCCCTCCACGTAAACTTTGTATACTTTTACCATCGAGTTCCTCCTATCTCTCCGCGCGTCCATAATTGACCCAGCCTGTATTTCTCAAGCCAGGGCTTTAGGTATTCCGCGTCAAGACGGGTAAGCGACGTTCCTGTCTCGGATTTTTCGGCAATTAAGATTGCTTCCGGTTGATCCGACATGGCGTCAACCAAAATGTCGGAATGGGTGGTCACAATCAGTTGGCAACGCTCCGAAGCTTCTTTGATAAGTTGGGCTAATGTTGGTAATACGTCCGGATGTAGGCCTAATTCCGGCTCTTCAATGCAAATCAATGGCGGGGGGGTAGGATGACAGAGTATCGCCAGCAAACAAAGATACCGCAACGTACCGTCGGATAAACGGGTAGCGGGTATCGTGAACGGCCCTTCATGAAAAAATACCTGAACGGTGCCGCCCTCTATTTGCACATCATAATCGTCTATACCTTCGTAAAGCGCCTGTAATGCGGTTAATAAACGCCGCTTGACTTCCGGTTCCCGGCGTAGCCGATTTAATACCAGCCCGAGATTGCTTGCATCGGCTTCGAGCATTTCATTGGTGAGATCAGCTTTTTGCGGCAGACGTGGTGTGGTATATCGGCCAAAACTCCATTCCCGGTAAAGTCTTATCCTGGAAAAAGCATTTCCAAGATAAGTTAATTCTGGAAACTGATCTGGATCTTTGAGTTGAGAGAGAATCGATTGGTTGGGTTCTATCTGCTCGTGTAGCAAACGGCGTTGTTGGCTCTTTGCATTTAATACGGCATGGCCATTTTGAAATTTGTAAAAAAAATAAGGTTGGGCGTGTCCGTCATTCGGAGATTCGGCCTCGACTCTCTCGTCTGTTATTTCAAAACGTTGTGCAACTTCGGTAAAACTTAGAACATAACGAAGGTTTGAAGAGTTGGGGTATTCCAATACAGCCTCGATACTGGCTATAGACGTTTTTTTCGTTCCTTTCCACAACCAATCTCGAATGCCCCCGCCATCGCGAATTGGCGTTAACAAATCTTTTGGCGTCGCGCGTATAAGTTCTATGGCCTCTATTAAATTGGATTTTCCGGAACCATTAGGCCCTATAATTATATTGAGATTACGCAGAGGGATAGCGTCTGATTTATCACTATAGCTCAAAAAATTATTTAACTTTATTGACCGTATCAACATAAAAATCCACCAAGTTTGCTCGAGCAAAATCTTTGCATGCCAGCCAGGGTTTACTCCCTTGCCTTGAAAGCTAGGGGTAAGCACTACTCATAGCTATTATTTATTCTACAGAAAGATTTTCAGTGCTGGCGAGATTTCCATTTATGGCCGACATATCTGAAATCCAACTCAAAATTGTGAGCGGCATGCGTGAGAGAAAACTATCTAAACACTCAATTTATAAGCCGCCCCCGCCTGCTCCCTAACCAATTTCGGCACGAGATAACCCGGCAAACGCTCCCGCACCCGCCGCATAATATCGCTGGCCTGCTGTTCGCTAACGGCGAAATGTTTGGTTCCCTGGGCATGATCTGGCATATGCAGATAATAGGGGAGTACGCCGAAGCCGAATAGTTTTTCGCTTAACCGGCAGAGCACATTGCTGTCGTCGTTTACCCCTTTCAGCAACACGCTCTGGTTAAGCAAGGTAACGCCACGCTGTTTGATGGCGGCGCAGGCTAGCCCCACTTCGGCGCTCAATTCGTTGCCATGATTGGCGTGTATGACTAGTACGATTTGTTTGGCGGTTGCGCCCAGCATATCCAAAAAATCGTTGGTGATGCGGCATGGCAGCACCACCGGCACCCGGCTATGGATGCGGATCCGCCGGATATGCCCGATATCGGCCAATTCTCCGAGCAAACCCGCCAGTTTTTCATCGCTGAATAGCAAAGGATCGCCGCCGCTGAGGATGATTTCGTTGATTTCGCCATGCGCTTGCAGATAGGCTATAGCCTTTTGCAGTTTTTCGCCGTTAAGTTGCTGTTCGCCGTACGGGAAATTGCGGCGGAAACAATACCGGCAATGGATGGCGCAGGCGCCGGTTACGATAAACAGAGCCCGCCCGTGGTATTTGTGTATCAGGCCGGCGCTGGCGACCGCGGCTAAATCGCCGACCGCATCCAAGCTATAACCCGGATAATCGTTCCATTCGGCTTGTAGCGGCAAAACCTGTCTGAGCAGCGGATCGTCCGGATCGCCGGTTTGCATGCAAGCGGCAAAGCCGCGCGGCGCCAACAGCGGAAAGTTTTTTGACGCCGGCTGTACCGGCAAGGCGTTAACGTCGATTTGCAGATACTGGCAAAGCGCGTCAATACTGGTAAAAGCCTGGGCAAGCGCTTGCCGCCAGCTGGGGATTTTGCTGTCCAATGGTGCTCCGGTTTCCGAATAAAAGGCTTATCTATTATAATCAGCTAATTTTATTTGTTTCATGAGGAAAAAATGGCTATCTACAGCACCAATGAGTTTAAGGGCGGTTTAAAGATCATGCTGGATAATGATCCTTGTTCGATTATCGAGAACGAGTTTGTTAAACCCGGCAAGGGGCAAGCGTTCAACCGGGTAAAAATCAGAAACCTGAAAACCAATCGCGTGATTGAACGCACTTTTAAATCGGGCGATACCGTGGAAAGCGCGGATGTCATCGATGTGGAAATGCAATATTTGTATAGCGACGGCGAGTTCTGGCACTTTATGGTTCCGGCGACTTTCGAACAATATCAGGCCGAAAAATATGCCGTCACCGAAGCGGTTAAATGGTTAAAGGAACAGGATAATTGCACCGTGACGCTGTGGAACGACGCGCCGTTGTCGGTATCGCCGCCCAATTTTGTGGAGCTGGCCATCACCGTAACCGATCCCGGACTGAAAGGCGATACCTCCGGCGGCGGCGGCAAACCGGCCACGCTGGAAACCGGCGCGGTAGTGCGCGTGCCTTTGTTTGTGCAAATCGGCGAAGTGATTAAAGTAGATACCCGTACCGGTGAATACGTTTCGCGTGTTAAAGAGTAGTGGCGGCGGATTGGCGTCCGGCCTGCGATTTGCGGCATTTGCGGCTGAGAGCGCAAATGCTGTCCGATATCAGGCTTTTTTTTCTTCACCGGCAGGTGCTGGAGGTCGAAACGCCGTTGTTATGCCACGCCGCCGGTACGGACCCGCAACTGGATTTTTTTAGCTGTAAGCTGAATTTTCCGTCCGATAGTCCGGAACTGTTTTTACAAACATCGCCGGAATTCGCCATGAAAAGGCTGTTGGCGGCCGGCAGCGGCAGCATTTTTCAGATCTGCAAGGCTTTTAGAAACGGTGAGAGCGGGCGCTGGCATAATCCGGAATTCACCATGCTGGAATGGTACCGGCTGAATTTCGATTTACAGGCGCTGATGACGGAAACGGCCGCGCTGTTGCAGAGCCTGCTATTGCCGGCTAACCCGGCCATGCGGATTGAATACGTTAGCTATCGGCAACTTTTTCTGGAAATGACAGGTTTGGACGCCTTAGCGTTCGATTTGTCCGCGTATCATGAGTTCGCTAATGCGCACGGTTACCCGGAAGCCGTGGCGATATGCGCCGATCAACAGACCTTGTGGCTGGATTTTTTGTTCAGCCATTGCGTACAACCGCAAATGCCTGAAAATACCATTTTGCTGGTCCATGCTTATCCGTCCGCATTTTCCTCGCTGGCGCGCATCGACAGCCGCGACCCGCGCGTTGCCGAACGTTTTGAGGTGTTTGTTGGCGGCGTGGAATTGGGAAACGGTTTTTTTGAGCTGACGGACGCCGAGGAACAGGAAGCGCGTTTTGACCGGGAAATCGCTTACCGCCGCCGGCGCGGGTTAAGAAATGTTATAAAAGACCGGCGGTTGCTTGCCGCTTTGCGAGCGGGTTTGCCGGATTGCAGCGGCGTCGCCATTGGGTTGGACCGGCTGCTGATGCTAATTGCCGGCAGCCGGCATATTGAAGAAGTGCTGGCCTTCCCGTTACGAAACGCCTGACGAATGTCCCGCCAAGATTAACCGGCATGCGGCGGCAAGCTGGCGACTTTTGGCGCGTCCATTGCCCGTGATTCTTGTTTAGCCCATTTAATCAGCTCTATACTGCCGTCAAAATGCTCGACTATCGCTGTGCAGCTTTCAACGAAATCGCCGGTGTTTATGTATAAAAAACCTTCGATATCCTTAATTTCGGCGTGATGGATATGACCGCAGATGACGCCGTCCAGATTTCCGTTTTTCAGGGTATTGACTATGCTGACTTCATAATCCGAAATAAATTGCACCACGTTTTTGACCTTGAATTTGACATAGGCGGCCAGGGAAAAATTTGAGCGCATGCCTAGAAAATTCCGAAATATGCGCAGGTAGCGATTCACTTCGATGAGCGTGTCATAGCCGACGCTGCCGAGTTTAGCTATCCATTTATGGTGTTTGGCGATGGTGTCATACTCGTCTCCATGAACAATCAGGAGGCGTTTACCATTTAATGTGGTATGGATAGCCGATTTTTTGACCACTATATCGCCAAATATATAGTCATCGTATTCTCTGACGTTTTCATCGTGATTGCCGGGTATATAAGTGATTTGGGTGCCATGGCGCGCTTTCCGCAAAAATTTTTGTATTATGGTATTGTGGTCTTGCGGCCAATACATTTTTTTTGAAAGCGCCCAGAAATCGATAATATCACCGACTAAATAAAGCTTTTCGCTATCGTTATGTTTTAGGAAATCCAGCAAAGTATCCGCCTGGCATTGGGTTGAGCCGATGTGAAGGTCGGAAATCCAGATCGTTCTGTAATGATTGGTATTCATAAACGGGACTGCAAAAGTAGTTCATTTCGGTAAGTATATTCTCATCTGCATTTATGACAACTCCATTACGAATCAGCTTTTTCTTGGTAAAAGATTCAACGTGTTCGCTATCGCAATTTACAATTGTCAAAAATCGCCGAAACGTTGACCTAAAATAGCCGGTCAATGTTAGACTAATAGTAGTTGAAAAGCCGGTTTTAAATATCCGCGCTAAATTAATTTTTTTTCGTAAAAAATCCCAACTTAACAGGCCAAAAGGTAAATCGACATGATACCTGTAATTTTATCCGGTGGTTCCGGCACCCGGTTATGGCCGCTGTCACGCGGCCACTACCCTAAACAGTTTTTGCCGTTGGTATCCGCTCATACCATGTTGCAGGAAACCATGCTGAGATTGGAGGGCTTAACGGGTTTAAAGGCGCCCATCGCCGTATGTAATGAAGATCATCGCTTCATGCTGGCCGAGCAGTTATGGGAAATCGGTATAAAACCGGCCGCCATTATCCTGGAGCCGATAGGAAAGAATACGGCGCCGGCGGTCACCATGGCGGCATTAAGCGCGGAATCGGAAGATGATGTGTTATTGGTATTGCCGGCCGATCATGTGATTGCGGATATCGCCGCCTTTCACGCCGCCATCGCGGAGGCGAGAGAACTGGCCGAGCAGGATTATTTAGTGACCTTCGGGATAGTGGCTACGGAACCGGAGACCGGCTACGGCTACATCAAAGCGGGAGACGCCTGCCAAGGAAAAGCCTTTAATGTCGCCAGTTTTGTCGAAAAGCCGAATCTGGAAACCGCGCAACGTTACTTAGCCAGCGGCGATTATTTCTGGAACAGCGGCATGTTTGCATTTAAGGCCGGGCGTTATCTGAGCGAATTGCAAAAATTCAATCCGCAAATGTTATCCGCTTGTAAGGCGGCTTTAGCGGCGGCGAAAACCGACCTGGATTTTGTCAGATTGGATAAAGCCAGGTTTTCAGAATGTCCGGCCGACTCGATTGATTACGCAGTGATGGAGAAAACCGACGCCGCGGTCGTTATACCGTTATCCGCGGGCTGGAACGACGTTGGTTCCTGGTCGGCGTTATGGGATGTCACACATAAGGACGAATCCGGTAACGCCATTAAAGGCGACGTATTGACGGTCGATACCGAAAATTCGTTCATACATTCGAGCAGTAAGCTGGTCGCGGTAATCGGTTTGCAAAACCTGGTCGTGGTGGAAACGGACGACGCCGTGATGGTCGCGGCCAAAGACCGTGTTCAGGATGTTAAGCGGGTAGTCGATATATTAAAAGCAAATAAACGCGCCGAGGCGCAAAATCACCGGAAAGTGTACCGGCCTTGGGGGCATTACGATTTGATTGATACCGGCGACCGCCATCAAACCAAGATGATTGTAGTTAAACCCGGCGCAAAATTATCCGTGCAAAAACATCATCATCGGGCCGAACACTGGATTGTGGTTAAGGGCACCGCGCGGGTAAATAAAAATGGCGAGAGTATCCTGATTAGCGAAAACCAGTCTATTTATATCCCGCTAGGCGTTGTGCATAGCCTTGAAAATCCGGGCGTCATACCCTTGGAAATGGTAGAGGTGCAATCGGGCAGCTATTTGGGTGAAGACGATATTGTGCGTTTTCAAGATCAATATGGACGCGTGTAAAAAAGGAAAATTATCATAGACTAACGCTGTCGAGCCCTGTCAATGTCGAGTGTTGTTTGTTATAATTTTGTAACAATTTTGAATTAAGCTTAGGTATTTGTGTTTTTACAACCATTCATCCATGTGTTCAATCTATGAGTAAGCAAGAATATAATACCCGCCTTCAGCATACCCTACAGATCTTTGATGGCGAGTTGAATCATTTGCATAGACTAAAGCTGGAAATGGCTAAACTGATTCTGTTGCAGCTAGAGCAGGCCATGCAAGCCCTGCATGAAGGCGATATGGAATTGGCTGCGAAAATTGTATTACGGGATCAGGATGTTAACCAGTTGGAAATTCAGATTGATGCCGAGGTAATCGAAGTGCTGGCTAAAAATTCGCCAGTCGCCAACGATTTACGCATCGTTATTTCCACATCCAAAATTGCTTCGGAACTCGAAAAAATCGGGGAGGAAATAGCTGATTTCGCCAAGCTTGTTATTGTGTTGTTTGACCCGAAAACCAGTGATCCCAACCCTAGGTTACTCACCGATATCGTCAAATTGAGCGATCTTGTGAAACTGATGCTGCAAAATATGTTGTTTCTGTTGGAAAACGAAGACCTGCATATGGCTTACAGCCTGATAAAATATAGCGCCGATTGCCAGTTAGAGCTGCAGGAAGGCATTAAACATCAGCTGGGCGTCGTGTTGCAGAATGTCCGTTTGATCAGCCGGGCGCTGGATATTATGCAAATGCTGAAATCGTTGGAGCGTTGCGGAGAGTTCTGCCGTAATATCGCCGAATACATGATATTCATGATCGAAGGAAAGAATGTGCGGCATCTGGATCTATTACCGGTTAAGTAATTTTTGCGCATAGTTCGGATTGGCTAACGCAATTCAGGTTAAACTCGGTTATTATTACAGATTAACCGTAATTTTCCGGAGCCTCTAGTGTCCCTGCAAACTGTCAACGACCTGCTGAAAAAACACCGGCTAGTCGAAAGCATGCTGCAAAACCAGCCTATGCACCGGCGTAAATTGGTTACATCCTTGGTTCAAAAGCAACACATGGTCGAGTTGCATACTCTGTTGAGACGCTTGACCGCGATCGAAATCGGTGAAATTCTATCGACCCTGGCGCTGGAAGACGCCAAGCTGGTCTGGGAGCAAATTCAGATAGAGCGGCAGGACGATGTGCTCTGGGAGATTTCCGATACCTTGCGCGAGCATCTGGTCGGAGA
Organism: Methylomonas sp.; assembly: GCA_050015235.1. Taxonomy (GTDB): domain Bacteria; phylum Pseudomonadota; class Gammaproteobacteria; order Methylococcales; family Methylomonadaceae; genus Methylomonas. The sequence goes on from JBEKBU010000005.1 coordinate 8,179, forward strand.
CCGGGAGCCTCATTGTGGTGAAGGGCAGATGAGCGCATTCGAACTGGTGAATGGCCGTCTTTCCAAGGTATCGATAACCTGCCGCCACGATCTAAGCAGTATCCGGCCTATCTGGGTCGACTTGTTGGCGCCGACCAAGGCGCAACGGCTGCTGATAGGGCAACATTTCGGCTTGGAGCTGCCTGATCCGAGCGAATCGACGGATTTGGAGGCGAGCGCCCGGTTTTACGTCGAACAGGACGAAATTCATATTAATTCCGATTTTCTGCTGGATAGGGAAGGGCAGGCCCGCAGTGTGCCGGTTGCTTTTATATTGCGCGGCGATATTTTATTTTCCATACGTGACGAAGAATTACCCGTATTCAGACTGCAAAGGCTACGCGCGCGCACCCAACCCGGATTTGTCTCGGATAGCCGCGATATGTTACTGGATCTTTACGCGGCGGAGGCCGAGTACTCCGCGGATTCGCTGGAAAATATCTATACCGAGCTGGAAAACGTCAGCAAACAAGTTCTCAGCCACAGCATGACGGACGAAGACGCCGCGCATATTCTGGCCGATATTGCCGAACAGGAAGACTTAAACGGCCGTATCCGCCGTAATATCCTCGATACCCAGCGGGCGGTATCGTTTCTGTTGCGCCGCAAATTGTTAACCACTACGCAACTCGAAGACGCCCAGCAAATTTTGCGCGATATCGATTCGCTCAATAGCCACACCGCTTTTTTGTTCGGAAAAATCAATTTCTTGATGGACGCCACCGTTGGTTTTATTAATATTAACCAGAACAAGGTCATCAAGATATTCTCGATAGCCTCCGTCGCTCTGTTGCCCCCCACTCTGATTGCCAGTGTTTACGGCATGAATTTTGAGAATATGCCGGAGCTGGGCTGGGTTTTTGGTTATCCGTTCGCCTTGGGGTTGATGGTGACGTCGGTACTGCTGCCTTACCTGTTTTTCAGGCGCAAAGGTTGGTTGCGCTGACGAGGCGGCGACAGTTGCAAAATTCCGGTATTGTTATTTTCGGCAAAGTATTGTTTGACTGTTTTCCGGCTTTTGAAAGTTTAGTCACTCGGTGAATTGTTTTAAAACTTGAAGGTCACAAGAAATCATATTTGCTTAATTAAGACTGAGGAGGGCGATCATGAAAATATTAATTTGGGCAATAGGGGGGCTGATAATCTTGTTGATAAGCGCCTGCAATAAAGAAGCTCCACCCCTCCCCGCCACCAAGGAAACGCCGGTTAGTTCGGATAAGATCGTAAACCTGCAAGGTACGGTAAGTAATGATAAAGGCTTGATCAAAGCCGGTAAAATTGAAGCAAAATCCATCGCGGGCGTAACCCTGGCGGAAACCCGGTTGGACAATTCCGCCCAATATCAGCTGGAAATTCCCGCCGGCGCCCAGTGGCCGCTGCTACTGCATTTTTCACCAGTCAAAACAGAAGACGGCGTCGAGAAAATGGTCAGCGCCGCTATTCAACCGGCTACCCGTAAATATGACATTAACCCTAATACAACGGCGATTGCCAAGCAGGCCAAATTATTAGGCGGCTACACATTAACCAATCTGGCCAGAGCAGCGGAAGAACGGGTGCATGTCCCGGATGCGAATAAGACCACCGCCGGATTTCGTGGCGATCCGACTACCCAGTACGGGGGTTGGCATTAATCCGCCTATTCTGTCTTCCTTTCGACATCGTCTTTAATCACTGTATACTCGGCTTCAATACTGTCATCCGCCGGGCGGCTTGGCGTCTTTTGGAATTGCCGCCACATTTTATAAGCAAAAATACCGGCCGGTATTAGCAGCAACACAAAAAATACCGAAAAGAACAGCATGGTCGCGATTCCGGCCAGTATCGTCACTGGGATGCTAAGCCAACGCGACAACCGGGAAAGCTGCCGCCCGGTTTTGGATTGATCTTCAATGCCAGTTAGGCGGTCGTCAGAGCCCGATGAATCGAAAACTATCGTTTTTTTGTAAATTTTAAACATTGTACCCTTCTTGGCAGTGCATATTTAAGGTTTTACCGTTTTCTTTGCCCCATAATCCGACAATGAAGGTTTAATCCGTTTATAATTAAAAATTATATATGGTATCAATTTTCAGTACAAAATCTTCTTTTAATAATGAGAAATAATATCCGCATCCAACGTTTGCACGGTGAAGCGTTGCACCGTTATATTCCGGAATTGGCGCGGCTGCGCATCGAAGTTTTCCGGGAGTTCCCCTATCTTTACGACGGAGATTATGAATACGAAAAAAAATATTTGCAAACCTATATCAATTGTCCGGAAAGCGTCATTGTGCTGGCGTTTGATGATGAAGCCATCATCGGCGCTTCCACGGCGATTCCGTTGAAATTTGAAACAGCCGAAGTGCAAAAACCTTTTGTCGCTAATGGTTATAAGCCGGAAGAAGTTTTTTACTGCGGTGAATCGGTATTAAACACAGCTTACCGTGGTTTGGGCATAGGCGTTAGATTTTTTGAAGAACGCGAAGCGCACGCTGCTTATTTAGGCGGATTTAAACATATCACCTTCTGCTGTGTCGAACGTGCGCCTGATCATCCGCGCCGGCCTGCCGATTATACGCCTTTGGACATATTCTGGAATAAGCGCGGTTATTTTAAACACCCGGAGCTTAAAACCACTTATACCTGGAAAGATCTGGATGAGACGGAAGCAAGCGCTAAACCGATGACTTTCTGGCTAAGGGAAAAACATGCCTAAAATTGCCGCCGCCCAATACGATATCGGTTTTTTGGAAACCTGGCCTAATTACGAAGCGAAAATCCGGCGCTGGGTTGGCGAAGCCGTTGCGCAAAATGCCGACATATTGCTATTTCCGGAATACGCCAGCATGGAGCTGGCGTCGTTGTTTCCGAAAGAAATTTACGCGTCTTTATCGGCGCAATTGACGGCTTTGCAAATGGTGTTGCCGGATTTTCTGCAACTCTTTAAAACACTGGCCGTTGAATTCGGCGTCTATATCCAAGCCGGTACTTATCCCGTTAAACAGGCCAATGGCGAATTCCGTAATCTGGCCTATTTTTTTACGCCGCAAGGCGGCGTGGATTTTCAGGAAAAACTCACCATGACCCGGTTTGAAAACGAACAATGGCTGATTGTCAGAGGCTTGGATATTAAAGTATTCGCTACCCGATTCGGTAAAGTGGCGATTAATATTTGTTATGACAGCGAATTTCCGCACTATGCCCGTTTGCAGGCGGAACGGGGCGCGGTCTTGATCATGACGCCGAGCTGTACCGATACGCTTGCCGGTTATCATCGGGTACGGATCGGTTGTCAGGCCAGAGCGTTGGAAAATCAATGTTATGTCGCCCAAGCTTCCTTGGTTGGCGACGCCGATTGGTCGGAAGCAGTCGATGTCAATCGTGGCGCGGCGGCCATTTATACGCCAGTGGACAGGGGTTTTCCCGATAACGGGATTCTTGCGATAGGAACCTTGAATCAAACGCAATGGGTATATGCGGATTTGGATTTTGACGCCGTAAACAAAGTTAGGCGGGAAGGGCAAGTGTTTAATTTTAAAGACTGGCCTAAGCAGTTTGATTGCCGGCTAACAACGGAAACCGAATTGTAAGGGTGGGGCATGCTTTTCGCGCCAATGTTGTCAGCTACCCGCAGATTTTTGCAAGCTTAGTCATTCGACGATTACGAAATCCATATTCTCAAAACTATCCAGGCAAATACCCCAGCCGCTACATCATCCAGCATGATGCCCAAGCCGCCGCCGACTTGGCGATCCAGTTGTCTGATCGGCCAGGGCTTTAGGATGTCGAAAAAACGGAATAAGATAAATCCGGCTAACATAGTTTGCCAGGTATCTGGCTGCCAGCACATGGTTATTAATAATCCTGCGATTTCATCCCAGACTATACCGCCAAAGTCATGCGAGCCGAGTTTATTCGCGGCGCGTTCGCAAATAAAAATCCCCGATACGACGATACCGGCCGTTGCCGCCACATATACCCAAGGATAGCTTTGCATTAAAAGCAAATAAACCGGCACGGCCGCTAGCGTGCCGAAAGTGCCCGGCATATATTTCATAAGACCGCTGCCGAATCCGAAAGCCAAACATAAGACCGGATCGGTAAGAATTTGCCAGGCGGTCAATTGCTTAAGGCCGTAAGTTTCTTTTAGGAAGTAAGAACGCATATCCGGTTAATTTAGGCTTATCTCAATGTAGGCTTTTGGCGCCGGTAAGGATTTCGGAGGGCGCCGTGAAATTCCATTTTAGACTAATCCGGCTTTTTAAATCATAATACCTCGCAAGCTGTAAGTTACAGATAGACCAGACTCGGCGTCTTCTCTTGACTTTCATCACGCCCTGGTAAACTGATAGCCGATAAACCTTCTAAAGGCGGAAAAAATGAAAACGTTAATTTTGATGACAAGCTTGTGGTTTTTTTCAACTCAAGCAGCTTGGGCGGAGCCTTGCTCCGATTTGTTGAACTACAAAATGACCAAGTTAAGATCAAATGAGCAGCTTGATTTTTGCCAGGCGTTTCAAGGTAAAGTGATACTTGCCGTCAATACCGCCAGTAGCTGTGCGTACACCCCGCAATTCAAAGCTTTGGAAGCGCTATATCAAAAGTTTAAAGATCAGGGGTTTGTGGTTGTCGGCTTCCCTTCAAATGATTTTAATCAGGAATTCGAGAACGCGGAGAAAATCGCCAAGGTTTGTTACATCAACTATGGGGTGACCTTCCCGATGATGGAAAAAAGCGCCATTAAAGGCTCGGATTCAAATATTTTTTTTAAAAAACTGTTTAAAGCCACCGGCCAGACACCGCAGTGGAATTTTTACAAATATCTGATCGGCAAGGACGGGACTACCATTACGGCTTATGAAAGCAGTTTCAGACCCGAGCAATTGGAGCCCAAAATTAAAGCGTTGTTATCAGGCAAATAAATGGCGCATTCTTCATAGCTCGTGTCCAGCAAGCTGTTCAGCGTATCGGGACAGAACGTGACCAAACTCCGTCAGACGCCCCTCGTCATTGAGTTGCCGATAAGCCCGCGCGAGCCTTTCGAAGTCCTGATTGCTCGCTGACATCACGAACTCGTCGTCGAAGACTCTTTTCAAAGCCTCTGCTCGACGGTCACACAAGAACTTAATATCAAGCTTCAAAAGCCCAACCATATAAGCTGCGGACTCGTCGCCCCTATCCGCTGGATATATGGCCCCATCCTGAGCCGAGTAGATGAATCGCCGTTCGCACGCTTCATCCAGTGGCGATATGGCTTTGCTTTCGTCGAAGTTACTGCCTTTTGCATGGCCGCAGTGCAACGGGGCGCCGGGTTCGGTTTCGCGGATGCAGGATGCGTGAAGATTGCTGTAATTCAACGCGAGGTCTTTGCGATCTTCTTGTGGGCGAAAGGGCCGTAGGGCGGATAAGCGTAGCGCCATCCGCCGACAAGACTTAAACAACTTGTCAAACTTTAAATTAGGTGGATGGCGCTACGCTTATCCACCCTACATTTTTATGTTTTTTGAACGACGGCAACGCGATAAGATGCGCCTATAGGATGCTGCCGACGAAGGAGGCGCATCGATCGCGTTACTCAACGCCTTCCATATCATATTTCTGGTTTTCTCCTCATGCTCTCGAATAGATATCTTTGTTTACACATTGATGAAAACTTGAGGTCATCTAACAGTCACGCGAACGATGCGCCTCCTTCGTCGGCAGCATCCTATATACGCTTTTGAATTTACAGTTGGTTTTTTGTATTTTACCGGACATCAAAAAGAAAGTATCTAATGGCGGCAAGGAATCGATTGCGCCTGTTCGCCACACTCAAAGCCGCCATTCAAGATCGAGCATTTGTCCAGCCTATGTAGGGTGGGCATGACAATGCCCACGAGTTTGGGCTTTGACCCCGCGTGGGCACATAAACCGTGCCCTCCCTACTGGGCTAAACTTTCAAAAGCTTGCCGATAGCTGACCGCCTTGGCTTTTGGCGCCGGAGCGCCTGGCGGAGGTTAGCCCTGCATGGAGGCCGGGCGAAAGCTACACGGATGTATTTACAGCGTCCTCTGCTAGGCGCTCCGGCGCCAAAAGCCGGGTAGCTGACGTTAACTTAAAATTTGCCGAATAGCTACCAAAATGTAAAGTTTAACTTACATCAACAGAGTTATGGGCATTATTACTGTTTCCAGTAGAGAATTTAATCAAGATGCCAGCCGGGCAAAACGCTTCGCCCTAAATAGGCCGGTTTTTATTACGGATAGGGGGCAACCGTCGCATGTTTTATTGACCGAATAAATCTTTTTGCTGCTTACGTATGCAAAAATTTCCATTGACTATTTAAATCATAATGTTCAATATGGTTTGTAATAAAAGGGGGGACATATGATTAACGAAGTAAACGCCGTCACGTTTCGTCAAAACCTGGGGGAAATGCTAAATCAGGTTCAATACCGTCATGATTCCATAGTGATCAAAAAAGACGGGAAACCGGTAGCGGTTCTGGTCGATGCTCAATTATTCGAACGGATACGCCGCTTTAAGAACCGGTTTGATGCTTTAAGCCAGCAGATTGCCGATGTTTATGCGAATGTTCCGCAAGCAGAAGGTATGGATGAAATTGACGCCATTATCTCGGACATCAGACACTCCTGATAATTGGCATGACACATATTTGTATCGTTCTGGATACGAATGTCTTATTGTCCGGAATCGCCTATCCTAATTCCATTCCCGGCAAAATAGTATCCGAGTTTAGAAGCGGTAGCTTGGAAGTTATACTCTCTGAATATATCCTGGATGAACTCCGGCGTGTTCTGCCGAGATTGAACCACCGTTTAAATTGGACGGATTTGGATATCCGCGATTTTGTCGACAGTTTAGCCTTTCTTGCTGATCTGGTTGAACCGGCGGAAACGATTAATTCTCAACTACGCGATGCGGCGGATCAAGCTGTTCTAGGTACATTTTTGGCTTCAAACGCCCGTTATCTGGTTACAGGCGACAAAGATTTATTAGCCTTATCCAACCAATATCCAATAATGACGCCGGCTGAATTTTGGTGTTTACATGGAGACTGATATATTGCTTTTTTACTGCGAGTTTAGTGACAGAACTTTCAAAAGCTTGCCTATGGCTGACTACCTTGGCTTTTGGCGCCGGAACGCCTAGCAGAGGTTTGACCGGCATGGAGGCCGGGCGAAAGCTACACGGATGTATTTACAGTGTCCTCTGCTAGGCGTTCCGGCGTCAAAAGCCGGGTAGCTGACGCTAGCTTAAAATTCGCCGAATAGTTACAAAAAAAACCAATAAAATACGGGTAAGTAGTTGACTTTAATCACATCACCCCGGCCATCCCCCGGAGGAAGAGGGGTAGGCCATAGCTTAACTGAACGGATCTACCTCCGAACGTGCTAATGATCCGTTAATTTTAATGCGTTTGCCCTGCGAACGTAATTCAATGGCGATTTTTACTTAAAATGCTCATAGCCTTTAATTACAAAATCCTCCACGCCCCCATCCCGGTTAATCCGCAGCCCCGGCGCCGCTTCTATGACGCCGATGCAATGGCAGCCGGCCGGAAGCCGGCCGTGCATGTCGGGATGAGCGGTAAAACACAGTTCGTAGTCGTCGCCGGCTGATAACGGCATATAGACATCGCCGCTGGCGGCTATATAGGCGCGCACTTCGGTCGATAAAGGCAAACTGGCGTAATGCAGGCAAGCGCCGACTCGGCTTTTTGTGAGTATATGGCCTAAATCCGCCGCCAAGCCATCCGAAATATCGATGCAGGCGCTGGCTATTCCGCTCAGCGCCAGGCCGATCTCTATGCGCGGCATAGGCGTGTTAAACCGTTTTAACGCCGCTTCCGGATTAAAACAGGCATATCCCTGTTTAATTTTTAGACCTAAGCCGGCATCGCCGATAGGCCCGCTGACATAAATCAAATCGCCGCTATTGGCGGTTGAACGCAGCAACGCCTGGCCTACCGGTACGGCTCCGAAAACTTGCGCCGTCAGCGTCAAGGGGCCGGCGGTGGTGTCGCCGCCGATTAAGTCGACCTGATACCGGCGGGCTAATTCGAAAAAACCGCGGCTAAAAGCCAGTAACCAGTCTTCATCAACCTTGGGCAGCGTCGCGCACAAAGTAACCGCGAACGGTTCCGCCCCCATGGCCGCCAGATCGCTCAGGTTTACCGCTAACAGCTTATGCCCTAGTTGTTCCGGGTCGGCGCCGGCGAAAAAATGGATGTTTTCCACCATCGTATCGGCGCTGACCGCCAATTGGCAAGTATCGGGAATTTTCAGTAACGCGCAGTCATCGCCTATGCCTAATTGGTTATACGGATGGCGGAGCGTATGGATGTCGAAGTAACGCCGGATTAAATCGAATTCGCCACTAGACATTTTTAGCCGGTTTCGGTTTTGCCGGCGATTTCCGCCGTCCGCAATTTCTGCGCCACCTTGTCTAGTATGCCATTGACGTATTTATGGCTGCCTTCGGCGCCGAAATATTTGGCCAGATTAACGCCTTCGTTGATAATAACTTTATAAGGCGTATCCAAGCGGTTAATGAGTTCATAGACGCCTATGCGTAAAATGGCCCGCTCGACCGGGTCTATCCGCTCCACCGGACGATCGACAAATTCCGCCAAAGCGCTATCGATAACATCCAATTGCGCGGGTACGCCGTGAAAAATTTCATTGAAATAACTTTTCTGGGCGCCTTTCAACAGCTCTTCTTCCAGAAAGTAGGTTTCGATACTGGCAAGACTGCCGCCATTGATTTGCCATTGGTACAGGGCCTGCACGGCGCTTTGCCTGGCTCTGGTTTTTGCTTGGCTCATTAAACGCTCAGATTTTTAAACAAACTGACCATTTCTATGGCCGACAAAGCGGCTTCGGCGCCTTTGTTGCCGGCTTTGGTGCCGGCGCGTTCGATGGCCTGTTCGATACTATCCACGGTCAACACGCCAAAACTTACCGGTACATCGTATTGCAAGGCGATATGGGCTATGCCTTTCACGCATTCGCCCGCGACATATTCAAAATGCGGCGTGCCGCCGCGTATCACCGCGCCGAGTACGATAATCGCGTCAAACCGCTTACTGGCCGCCACACGCTGCGTCACGACCGGCAATTCGAAAGCGCCGGGGGCTTTTACAACTGTAATGTTTTGCTTATCCGCGCCATGACGGATTAACGCATCGACGGCGCCTGCCAGCAGTTGCTCGACGATAAAGCTGTTGAAACGCGAGGATACGATACAAAATTTACCGCCCTGTACGGAAAGATGCCCTTCAAAGGTAGCGAGAGTTATCATAATTTACCTTAAATTAGAGATTAGCTGGAGCCTGATCATTTGATAGCCTCGACATGCTCAACGACTTCGAGATCAAAACCTGACAGACCGATATATTTCTTTTGCGCGCCGAGAACTTTTAAACGCCGTATTCCCAAATCCGACAATATTCTCGATCCGGTGCCGGTCGTCCGCCAACCGGGATCGGTGTTTATAACCGGATAGTTTTTAACGCCATGATCCTGCATTTCGTAGGCGTGAATCAATTCCACCAATGCTTTATTAGTTTCATTCTCACGTATGATGACCAAGACGCCGCGGCCAACTTCGGCAATTTTCCGTAGCGCTTCGCGCACCGGAAAGCTGCAATCGCTACGTTTGGAAAATAATAAATCATCAATGAGATTACGGGCATGGACACGGACTAATACCGGTTCCTCAGAGCCGATGTCGCCCATTACCAACGCCAAATGCACGTTTTCGTCATTTTTATCCTGGTAGGCATATAATTTGAATTCGCCGAAATCCGTAGGGTAAGCGCATTCGCAAATGCGTTCCAAGGTGTTTTCATTGCGTATCCGATAATGGATTAAATCAGCTATGGTGCCGATTTTCAGTTGATGCCGCTCCGCGAAAACTTCCAAATCCGCGCGTCTGGCCATGGAGCCGTCATCGTTTAGTATTTCCACTATGACCGCCGCCGGTTCGACGCCCGCCAGTCCGGCCAGATCACAGCCTGCTTCGGTATGTCCGGCCCGTTTCAATACCCCGCCAGCTTGAGCCATCAGAGGAAAAATGTGGCCCGGCTGCACCAGATCGCCCGGCTGGGCGTTTTTAGCCACAGCCGTCTGTATCGTCAGCGCCCGGTCCGCGGCGGAAATGCCGGTCGTTACTCCGCTGGCCGCTTCTATCGAAACCGTGAAATTAGTCGTATACGGGGTCTGGTTGTCGTTAACCATCAAGGGCAAACGTAATTGTTGGCAGCGCTCGCGGGTTAGCGTCAGGCAAATCAGACCGCGTCCGTATTTAGCCATAAAATTGACGTCTTCGGGACGGATAAATGCCGCGGCCATTACCAGATCGCCTTCGTTTTCCCGGCTTTCGTCATCCATGATGATCACCATCTTGCCTAGCCGGAGGTCATCGATAATTTCTTCTATACTATTCATGCATAAATCCGCTGGATTTTAGTAAAGCTTCCGTCACGCCGGATTGGCATTGAGCCGCCGCCTCTCCCTGCATTAAACGCTCAATGTAACGGGCCAGAATATCCACTTCCAGATTAACCGCATCGCCGATTTCGGTTTTGCCCAGCGTCGTTTCCAGTAAGGTATGCGGGATTATATTCACGCTAAAATAGGCGCCTTCAACCCGGTTAACCGTCAGACTAATGCCGTTAATACAAATTGAACCCTTTTCGGCGATGTATTTGGCTAAAGTATCCGGCGCTTTAAATTTAAACCGGACCGAACGCGCATCGGCTTGTTTTTCAATGACCTTGCCGATTCCGTCTACATGTCCGCTAACGATATGCCCCCCCAATCGGGCCGTGGGCGTTAGGGCGAGCTCCAAATTTACTTCGGAGCCGGGTTTAATGGCTTGCAGGGTGGTGCAGGATAAAGTTTCGTTGGAAACATCGGCGCTGAAACTATGATCGTCGAGTTCTACAGCGGTAAGGCAAACGCCATTGACGGCGATACTATCGCCCAGCGCGGCTTCATCCAATGAAAGCTTACCGGTGTGAATTTTCAGGCGGCAATCGCCGCCGCGCGGCTGGACCTCCGTTATCTGTCCTACCGCTAAAATAATACCTGTAAACATCTTTACCTAATTATTGTAATCAAAACAAAGCACTGCCATTTTATAATTGTAACTATTCATTGAACGACTAAACCTTCAAAAGCTTGCCGATAGCCGATCACCTTGGCTTTTGACGCCGGAGCGCCTAGCGGAGGTTTGACCGGCATGGAGGCCGGGCGAAAGCTGCACGGATGTATTCACAGCGTCCTCTGCTAGGCCGCTCCGGCGTCAAAAGCCGAGTAGCTGACGTTAACTTAAAATTCGCTGAATAATTACTATTATAATTTTACGTAATTAATCGGCATAAATAAATCGGTAACTATCCGCCAAGCAATTAAACTTTCAAAAGCCTTCCGATAGCTGACCACATTGGCGGTTGGCGCCAACCGCCAAGTAGCTGACGCCATCCTGTATCGCTGGATAGCGCCAATTTTACATGAGTTAAGGACTTTAAAGAGATTATTAATGCGGGGAAGTTAAGGCGCCAAAAGCCGAATAGCTGACGCTAGCTTAAAATTCGCTGAACAGTTACTTTTATTATTGGTTACAGCCGATAAGCAAAATTTCGGCGCCGGTAAGTCTTGGTTAGGCATGGCTATAAGTTAGCCGCAAATCCGGCCCCAATTTTCTTATACTCCGTAACTGCAAAGGTATTTTGTCCGCCATGAGTTGTAATGCCGGCAGATGAAACATGCCTAGCCCCTGATCGCCCATCACGCAAGGCGCCAAATAAATTAACCATTCGTCGACCATTCCGGTCTGTAATAAAGAGCCGTTTAACGTAGCGCCTGCTTCTATCCAGATAGTATTAATTTGCTGTTCGGCCAATAGTTTAAATACTTTCAGCAGAGCCGTACGGCAGTCGCCGTCGCTGTCGACCAGTTGGATTTTGCAACCGGCTGCTTCGAGTCGCCGCAGTTTAGGCTCGTCATTACTGCAAGTCATGATCCAGACTTCGGATGCGTCTTGTAGCATTTTTGCTGTCGGCGGCATGCGTAAATGACTATCCAGCACGACTTTGACGGGTTGTACAACGTCAAAATCAACCCGTGCGTTCAGCTTCGGGTCATCGCGCAATACCGTGCCGATACCGGTTAGTATTGCGCTGCTTGCGGCGCGGTAACGTTGCACGTCATGCCGAGCTTGAGGCGAAGTGATCCATTGGCTCTCGCCGGAAGCCATCGCCGTGCGTCCGTCCAGGCTAGCGGCCAATTTGCTGCGTATCCAAGGCAAACCCGTCGTCATGCGTTTAAAAAAGCCCCGGTTCAACGTTTTAGCTTCCTGTTCAAGCACGCCGCAGACAACTTCGATGCCGGCGTCGCGCAGTTTAGCCAAGCCTTGGCCGGAAACCAGCGGATTTGGATCTTGCATAGCCGCCACGACCCGGCCTATGCCGGCGGTAATTAAGGCGTCGGTGCAAGGCGGCGTGCGTCCATGGTGATTACAGGGCTCCAAAGTAACATAGGCTGTAGCGCCACGGGCATTTCCGGCCTTGTTCAACGCATCCGCTTCGGCGTGAGCTAAACCCGCCCGTTGCGTCCAACCCTCGGCGATAATCCGTTCATCCCTAACGAGCACGCAACCTACATGAGGATTCGGATCGGTCGTGTATAGGCCGCGCTTAGCCAATTGAAGCGCGCGAGCCATATAGGCGGCGTCTTGATTAATTGCCATGCTTTTGCAGATTTTTAATCATTTCGGTAAATTCGCTGACATCTTCAAAGCTACGATAAACCGAAGCAAAACGGACATAGGCGACATGATCGAGAAAACTCAATTCCGTCATCACCAGTTCGCCCAATTCCCGAGCGGGAATTTCCCGTTCGCCTTTTACCAACAGCGCCTTTTTAATCCGGCAAATCGCTGCTTCAATCGCATCAACTTGTACCGGACGTTTTTCCAGCGCGCGTTGCATGCCAGCCCGCAATTTAGTTTCATCAAAAGTTTGTCTGGCGCCGTTTCTTTTAATTATGCGGGGCAAGGTAAGCTCAACAACTTCGAAAGTGGTAAATCGTTCCTTGCAAATTAAACATTCGCGGCGGCGCTTGACCTGATCTCCATCATCGACTAAACGGGTATCAATTACTCTGGTATCTTGTGCGGAGCAAAACGGACAGCGCATGATAAGACCAAGTTTCTATTTGAAAAACAAATATTTTAACATAATTGTGGCGTTTCAAATTCTAACCGGCCGATTTTTAGCGTTGCAGCTATCCAGACAATTATACGGAGGTTCTTTAGGGATTCATCATTTTTTTCGGAGACTGTTGTGACTGGAAGTTTGTTAACCAAAAAAATGAGATAAAAATTTTTTTAAAAAAAAGCTAATAAAATTCAAATGCATAAAACAAGAGTGGTAATTAACCGGCATAGAAAAAAATAGCCTAAAAATTTTTTTTTAATAAAGTTTTGACACAAAACAAATTTAGGTGTAAAAAATATCCCGTCGACTAACAATAATTTTAACTTCGACACTTCAACTCGAGTTGTCCCTTTTGAGGGCTAATTATTACAACATACATAATGAGGATTACGAAAATGGCTGAACAAGAAAAAGATAACACTATGACCGTCGTTATTGCCGTCACTCTTGTTGCAATTGTTGGTGTGTTTCTTTTGAAAAAAGACGAAACCAAACATTTGAATATGAGTGCCCAAACGACGCCTCAAGCAGAAGCCCAAGTGCTTGCTAAACACAAAGATTTAAACAACGATGTGTTAAGCCAAGCAAAATAATTTTGCTATAAAAATAATATACTAATTAGTTTTTTGCAGTACTGATCTTTAACCATCGTCTGTTTCGGCGGACGATGGTTTTTTTATGTTCAAATAATTTTCGTTATAATGTAGCGATGATTAACAATAGTACTATCTCGTCTATGGATGTCATTCAACGCATAGCTGAAGAACTTTCAGTAAAAACCCAGCAAGTAGCCGCGGCGGCGCGTTTGCTGGATGAAGGCGCAACCGTGCCGTTTATTGCCCGTTACCGTAAAGAAATTACCGATGGATTGGACGATACGCAATTACGTCATCTTGAGGAGCGTCTGGTCTATCTGCGCGAACTGAACGAACGGCGCGCCAGTATTCTGGGAAATATTGCCGCACTCGGTAAATTAACCCCGGAATTAGAACGGGACATTCTTGCCGCCGATACTAAAACATTGTTGGAAGATTTATATCTGCCTTATAAACCAAGACGCCGTACTAAAGCGCAGATAGCCAGAGAAGCGGGTTTAGAACCTTTAGCCGATGCTTTATTGGATCACCGGGATTTAATTCCCGAACAAGCCGCGCTTGATTATATTTCCATGGAACGGGGCATTGCCGATATAACTGCCGCTTTAGACGGCGCCCGGCAGATTATTATGGAAAGGCTCACCGAAGACGCCGGACTGCTGAACGATTTAAGAGAGCGCGTTTGGCGTAACGGCATTTTGCAGGCAGGCGTAATTACCGGCAAGGAAACCGATGCAGCCAAATTTAGAGATTATTTCGATTATGCGGAGGCCATTGGCAAAATTCCTTCGCATAGGGCGCTGGCTATGTTTCGCGGCCAAAATGACGGCGTGCTGACGTTAACGCTTAAACCTGCTCAGCAAGAACAAGAAGAACATCAACTCTGTGCGCAATTTGTCGCCCGGCATATCCAGGCGGCCGATACGCAGCTACCCGCCAATGCCTGGCTGGCCGAAACCGCTCGATTTGCCTGGAAAATTAAAATTTTCACCCGTATCGATCTTGATTTGAAATCACGTCTGCGCGAAGCCGCGGAACTTGAAGCTATTCGAGTATTCGCCGGCAATTTACGGGATTTGCTGCTTGCGGCGCCAGCCGGCCCTAAAACGACCATGGGGCTTGATCCCGGCATACGCACCGGAGTTAAAATCGCCATTGTCGACCCTACCGGAAAACTTTTAACAACCGAAACTATTTACCCGCATCCTCCAAAAAACCAGTGGCATGAATCGGTTAGCAGGTTAGGGGGTTTGATTAATCAATATCGGGTTGATCTGGTGAGCATCGGTAACGGAACAGGCGGCAGGGAAACCGATCAGTTGATTGCCGACTTGATGAAGCAGCACAAAGATTTGCGCTTTAACAAAATTATGGTTTCTGAAGCGGGGGCTTCCGTTTATTCCGCTTCGGAATTGGCAGCCAAGGAATTCCCTGAACTGGACGTATCGCTACGCGGCGCGGTTTCGATTGCCCGCCGATTGCAAGATCCGCTGGCGGAATTGGTAAAAATCGATGCTAAATCCATAGGCGTCGGTCAATATCAGCACGATGTTAATCAAGTGCAATTGTCACGTATGCTGAATACGGTTGTTGAAGACTGCGTAAACGCGGTCGGCGTTGACGTTAATACCGCATCGCCGGCTTTATTGAAACAAGTCTCCGGTCTCAGCGGCAGCCTTAGTGAGAACATTGTCGCCTTTCGTAACAGCAATGGTCCATTCAAAAATAGGCAACAGTTAAAAAATGTTCCGCGCCTGGGTGATAAAGCTTTTGAACAATCCGCCGGTTTTTTAAGGATAATGAATGGCGATAACCCGTTAGATGCGTCGGGAGTCCACCCTGAAGCGTATCCGGTCGTCAACGCCATCATTGTTGCTACCGGCAAATCTATCCGTGATCTGATTGGGGAAAGCCGGTTTATCCGCGGTCTTAACGCCGAGAATTTTATCAGCCAAGAGTTCGGCTTACCAACCGTCACGGATATTTTACAGGAGCTGGAAAAACCCGGCCGCGACCCGCGTCCTGAATTTAAAAGCGCACAGTTTAAAGAAGGTATTGAAAAAATTACTGATTTGCAGCCTGGTATGTTATTGGAAGGAGTGGTAACCAATGTCGCCAACTTCGGCGCTTTTGTAGACATCGGCGTTCACCAGGATGGTTTGGTTCATATCTCGCATTTAGCCGATGATTTTGTAAAAGACCCGCGCAATGTAGTAAAAACCGGTCAAACGGTAAAAGTCAGAATACTGGAAGTAGATGTGGATAGGCGGCGTATTGCTTTGAGTATGAAAAAAAATACGGACGACAATGAAATCGTTGTCCGCGAAAAACCAAACCCTGCTTCCAAACTTAAGCCGCAACCCCAGCTTCAAAATACGCTAGCCGCGGCTTTGAGCAAAGCTCTGATAAAGTAGTGACGCGTCAGCATTATTTAGGATAAGCTAACTGAATTATTAATATGAATTTAACATGCTCTGCTATACTTTTTTGTACTTAAGAACTGCAGGGTTACTTTAATTTTCCGCCGGAATCGGCGGCGCCTGATTGCTGGAGGCGGTCCGAGAATAGAATGCGTAGCGAGGGGAAAGCCGGCTTCTTTTCTTGGACGGCCTCCACGTTAACACTTTTAATTCTGGGATAAAATATGAATCAAAATACCTGTAAATTGGTAATCGCGATAATGACGCTGTTAACGATTACATCTTCAGCCTATGCCGATATTCCTCAAGAAAGTTATTCCGAGATTTTTGTCCGCAAACTTGCGAGCGGATTTGCAAATATAGCCACCGGTTTGCTGGAAGTTCCCAAAAATATGATTAACGACACCAATCAAAGTAATTTCGTTTACGGTACGGCAGGCGGAATTATTGAGGGATCTATAGCTAGCGTAGGGCGGATAGGCACGGGAATCATGGATTTGCTATCAGCGCCGTTGCCGACCCAACCGTCGGTTTACCCATTATATGTATGGGATGATTTTGATGCGACAACGACTTTTGGTCCTATATTCCGTTTAGAAAATTAAGACCGACGCGCTGACAAGTGCGGATGAGCGTAACTCACCCGCACTGTCCGATTTTTTAACAGACGCTATTGCCTATATATTCGTCCAGTTTATTGTTAAACAAAGTTTCATAATGCCGTCTTAAAGTTGAATCGCTTGGTTTCGGCATTAATTTTGACTCAATTTCAGCTTGTATTTGCGTCAAAAAGTGTCTTCTAAGCGTTGAGTCTTCAGGGAGATTTATCTTTCTACCCTCTTTACTTTCGCTTTTTAACCCTGCCGATTTAACTTCCGCTTCAACTGCCCGTTGACTAACTCCAACAGTGACTGTTTGCGCCTGATTAGATAATGACTCTGTTCCCGATGTCTTTTTATCAAGTAGAGAAGCTAAATAACTTTCATAGTGCCGCCGCAATGTTGAATCTGTCGGATAAGGATTGCTAATCATCCGTTTTTCAGCCTGCCGGTTACTCAAATAATGCCTTCTTAGCACCGAGTCCTCGGGAATGGCTTGTTCAGTCACTGAAGCTTTGGCAGCAATAGGCTGTTGCTGTTCAGGCATGGGCGACCGGATAATGGGCGCCGCATCATTCAGTATCGACGCCGATTCGGTAATTTTTATTTGCGGTTTAGGCAATATTTCCGCCTTTTTTGCCCGATTACGTATTATTACCGTCAACAGAACGCCGATTAAGACTACTGATATCGATATTATCAATAACAATTTCATAGTTGTTACCCCGCTTTTTTCTTATATTTAACATTCAACACAAAATGATCATGTGCTGCCGCCTGTAAACGCCAATTTTAGTCGAGTCTTAAATTTACCGGTTAAACAGCCGTTTCATTAAACTTATTGTCATTCATCAAGGCAACGATGATTTTATCTCTTCATGCCCAACTTGTCTAAAAAGCCGTAAATTAATGCGAAAAATTGTAACTATTCAGCCACTTTCGCCCGCTATCCGTAGGTTTTAAAAGTTTAAGCATTCCAAAAAATTTAGTTATATGGTTTTTGTTCTTTACTTGTTCTTATTTATCTGCTATGTTATTGCCATAAAGAACAAATGCAGAACGTTATTATGATTTTTTTACAGATTATAGATCCCGAACATCCTTACCTAGACATGCCATGCATACGTTAACACGTAAACAAAAGGAAATTCTCGATTTCCTGATTAAGCACCAGAATGATTTTTTACATCCGCCAACCCTGGATGAATTATGCGCGGCCTTGGGCTTGAAATCCCGTGGTTCCCTACATCATCAGATCAAAGCATTAATTGAAGCGGAGTTGATTGAAACCCCGGCAAGAAAACAACGCGGAATACGATTAACCGAATTGGCGAAGAATTTATATTCTAACCCGGAATCCGGAGGCGAACTGCCGTTTGTGGGCGTGATCGCCGCTGGACGTCCTATTGAAGCTATTGAAAATATTAGCTATATGTCTATTCCGCCCCAAATTAAAACCGATAACCCTTGCTATGTATTAAAAGTTAAAGGCGACTCCATGCAGGACGAAGGTATTTTAGACGGCGATTGGGTCATTATCGAACAACGCAGCCACGCACGGAATGGCGATATCGTTGTGGCTCTGATAGACAAAACGGAAGCTACTTTAAAATTTATTGAACAATATCCCCACGAAACCTTGTTAATACCGGCTAACGATCAATTGAAAACCATGCGTTACCACCCGCGCCAAGTCGAGATACAAGGGGTTTTAGTCGGACAAATGCGCAGTTATATTCAACACCATTAGGAGTAACGTTATGAATTATCAAAGTGTACACATGCGTGATCAAAAAGCCAACCAAATCGCCATGCTTAATAGAATAACCAGACGAACCGTAATTAGTATCGTCGAAGAAGTAACATTGGTAGTCATTCTTTGGAGCGTGTTTATTTTGGCGTCGCAATCATAATAGTTGGGTTACTAGTAACTATTCACCGAGTGACTAAACTTTCGATAGCTTGCCGATAGCTGACCACCTTGGCTTTTTGCGCCGGAGAGTCTAGCAGAGGTTTGACCGGCATGGAGGCCGGGCGAAAGCTGCACGGATGTATTTACAGCGTCCTCAGCTAGACTCTCCGGCGCAAAAAGCCGAATAGCTGGCGCTAGTTTAAATTCGCTGAATTAAGTACAATAATAATAAAATAATGTTATATAAATTAGCGTTTTATGTTCCGGTAGCTCATTGCGAACAGGTCAAACAGGCGTTGTTCGCAGCCGGCGCCGGTAAATTCAGGCATTATGATCTATGCTCGTGGCAAACATTGGGTCTAGGCCAGTTTAGACCATTGCCCGGCAGCAAGCCTTACCAAGGCCGGACTGGGCAACTGGAAACCGTTGCCGAATATAAAGTCGAAATGATCTGTACGGACGATGTTATAAAACCCGTAGTGCGAACGCTTTTAAATGTGCATCCTTATCAACAACCCGCTTATGAAGTTTATCCTATATTGGGGGTTGAAGAAATATTATCATGAGTTTCAATGTCTCAGGATTTCAACACCCGCTGCCAACGGCTCACTAAAGCGGTAGCCATGCTGTTGCCGAACACGTTGGTGGCGCTACGGCCCATATCCAATATCTGGTCTATGCCTAGCAGCAGCAATAATCCCCCTTCCGGCAAATGAAACATCGATAAGGTAGCGGAAATCACGATTAGCGATGCTCTGGGTACGCCCGCTACGCCTTTGCTGGTAAACAACAGCACCAGTAGCATCGTTAACTGATCGGTTAATGGCATGTGTATGCCGTACGCCTGGGCGATAAATAGTACCGCGAACGTCATATACATCATGCTGCCGTCCAGATTAAACGAATAACCCAGCGGTAACACCAGTCCGCAGACTTTTTCGTCACAACCGAAACGTTCCAGTTGTTGTAGCA
The DNA here is from genome assembly GCA_050015235.1 of Methylomonas sp. Lineage (GTDB taxonomy): Bacteria > Pseudomonadota > Gammaproteobacteria > Methylococcales > Methylomonadaceae > Methylomonas. The sequence continues at coordinate 27,924 of JBEKBU010000005.1, forward strand.
ATTTTGGATAAGCGCTTTCGCTACTGGCTGTGCCAAAGGCCAGCAATAATGGTTCACGGATATGCCGCAGTAAAGACAAAACTCGACGGCCTAAAAAAATGGCCGCAAATCCGCCTAAAAAACTACAAAGCAGTATTAGCGCAAGGTAGAATTCACCGATAAACCAGCCGTAAGTTACCAGTACGCCTATACCGTTTTTGGCGACTACTGATGCCATGGCTGCAAACACCGCGACCGGCGCGTAATGCATGACATACGTAGTGATTTTCAACATGATGTGGCTAAGCGAATCCAGCAATTTTACGGTCGGTTGCGCCAACTCGCCTAGAGAGGCGCAGGCGATGCCGAAGAACATGGAAAATACCACGATTTGCAAAATTTCATTGGCCGCCATGGCCTCGATTATGCTTTTAGGAAACATATGCGAGGTAAAGCCGGCCAGCGTCGGTTTTGCGCTCGGTATAGCGTTGGCCGCTATATCGTCGGCGGGTAAAGCAATTTGCAGCGCTTCGCCCGGATGTAGCATATTGACCAATAGCATACCTAACAAAAGGCTGAATAAAGAGGCTGAAAAAAACCACAGCATCGCCTTAACGCCAATCCGTCCGACGGTTTTTACGTCGCCCATCTTAGCCATGCCTACGACTAATGTGGCAAATACTAACGGCGCAATAATCATTTTGACCAAACGTAGGAAAATATCGGTTAAGACATTAAAAACTTCAATACAAGCGGCTAATGTCGAGCTTTCCTTAACCATGGTTAGATTCAGCGATTCGCCTGCGAATATCCCCAGTAGAAGGGCTAGGGCGATAAAGCGTGTTTGGCGATTGGTTGGCGATGATGCGTGATGGATAGACATATATTAAACTCCTGAATGAGCGCTAGTGTCCCGTAAAATTTAACAAGCGCCATAGTCACTGGTTAAAATGAAGCATTCTAACGGTAAATGGCCGGATTACCCGGCTTAATGGATAGGCTTAATAGGGATAACTTTAATAACTGTAAGAAAATTGTAACTATGCGGCGAATTTTGAGATAAAGTCAGCTACTCGGCTTTTGGCGCCGGAACGCCGATTGGAGGACTCTGGAAATACCTCCTTGTTCGCCCGGCGTCCACGCCGCGCAAACCTCTATCAGGCGCGCCGGCGTCAAAAGCCAAGGTGGTCGGCTATCGACGGTTTTTAAAAATTAAATAATTGTCGATATGCGGCGAGATTTTGTACAAGAATCGTGTTTTAATAATTCTGTCATATTTTTAGATTAAAATTACCTGTTAACACTTCGGCCACTTCCTATTTGGATTAAGCTAAATGATTGATGCTGAACGCATACTGAAAGAAACCTATCCTGATTTTAAACTAGGCAAAGATAACAAACTCGCTATCAAAGCCCTAAAAAAACTCCTCCACGAAGACGACTTCAACAATGTCATCCGCAAAAACCAGCATCTGCGCGGCTTTGCGTTTCTTGATAAGCTCTTAAGTTATTTCAAATTTAATTATGAAGTCAGCAACGAGTCTTTTAATAATATTCCTTCCGAAGGCCGTTTGCTGATTGTCGCCAATCACCCGCTCGGCACCTTGGACGGCTTGGCGTTGGTCAAACTCATCCGTACCGTTCGCCCGGACGTACGTATTGTCGCCAATCGGGTGCTCTCGCATATGGAGCCGTTGCAATCGGTTTTTTTACCAGTAGATGTATTATCGGATAAAAAAAATCTGAAAGAATCCTATAAAACCATGGTGGATGCGCTGGAGAATGAAGAAGCGATTATTATTTTTCCGGCTGGCGAGGTCTCTAGAATTACGCCAACCGGCATCCGCGACGGCAAATGGCAAAGCGGATTTGTGAAATTGGCGCGGAAATCACATTGCAATATCTTACCGATTCATATTAAAGCTAAAAATTCAGCCTTGTTTTACAGCATGTCCACGCTTTATAAACCGCTAGGCACCATGTTGTTAGTTCAGGAAATGTTTAATAAAAAAAATCAGCAGATAAAGTTCAAAGTGGGCGCCCCCATTCCTTATGCGTCCATAGCGGACAGTGTCGAAACGAATAAGCAGCTAAGCCAAAGGTTTCGTAAACATGTTTTAAATCTCGGCAAAAGAAATAAACCGCTATTATTTGATACGGTTGAAACCGTAGTTCATCCCGCAAACGCCAAGGCAATAAAAAAAGCCTTATTCCAATCGCGGTTGCTCGGAGAAACGCGTGACGGCAAAAAAATATTTCTTTATCATTTCGTGGATGATTGTCCGGTTATGCAGGAAATTGCCCGGCTCCGCGAGCTGACGTTCCGTTCAGTTGAAGAAGGCACGGGGTTTGCATTGGATCTGGATAAATTTGATATTTATTTCAGCCATATTGTATTGTGGGACGATAACGATCTGGAAATTGTGGGCGCCTATCGGGTCGGCGAAGGTCCAAAAATTATGGCTACTCATGGCATCGAGGGTTTTTACAGTCATACCTTATTCGATTTAAATAGCGGCATTGCGGACTATTTGCCATATAGCTTAGAATTGGGCCGTAGCTTTGTTCAACCCCGTTACTGGGGCCAGCACAGCTTGGAATACCTTTGGTATGGCATTGGCGCTTATATTCGCGAACAACCGGAAATCAAGTATTTATTCGGTCCGGTGAGTATCAGCAGCGCCTACCCGCAACAGGCCAAAGAGCTGATAATCAGTTTTTATAAACAACAATTCGGCTCCGATCAGTTACAAGCCAGAGCCAGAAAACCTTTTGTCATATCCGAACAAAATCAAATATTCGCGGCTAATACTTTTAACACCGATTATTCAAGCGGTTTTAAAATTCTTAACAGCGAATTAAAAAAGCTGGGAGTAAAAGTTCCCATCCTATACAAACAATATGTTGAGTTATGTATCGATAATGGTTGTCATTTCCTTGATTTTAATATTGACCCGGAATTCAATAATTGTATTGACAGTCTGATTATGGTTGAAATTGAAAAAATCAACCCTAAAAAAAGGCAACGTTATATTGATACCGTACTATGATGGAACAAACTTTTCGGGAGCTGGCGCAACTGGAAAATATCATCGACCAGCTTGACGGCCGGGCGCGGGTCGAGATCATTGAACATATCAGCCATAATAATTTAAAGTTTCCGATTTATTGTATTGCTTTCGGTTCAATGGAAGACGATGTGCCGGTACTCGCTTATTTCGGCGGCGTTCATGGTTTGGAAAAAATCGGATCGGAAGTAATTCTGGCTTATTTGCAAACCGTTGTCCATTTATTGGATTGGGATGAAGAATTTGTTGCGCGCCTTAATAAATCGCGTCTTATATTCGTTCCTATAGTTAATCCAATCGGCGTCTTCCAGGGGACGAGGAGTAACGGCAATGGTGTTGATTTAATGCGGAATGCGCCCATAGAAGGCGACGGGAATACAAAACTCTACAGCGGTCAGCGGCTAAGTCCGCATTTGCCGTGGTACCGAGGCAATGCGGATCGAATGGAAAGCGAATCGGTTGCGTTATGCAAGGTCATTAACAAATATTTATTTAATGCGCCATTATCGATCGCAATCGATTTACATTCCGGATTCGGCGTTCGCGATCGGCTTTGGTTTCCCTATGCATCCAGCAAAAAACCGATGCCTTCGCTTGCTGAAGCTTTTGCTTGGAAGCAGCTTTTTGACCGTAGTTATCCGCATCATTTCTACAAGATAGAGCCGATGAGCCAGGAATATGTCATTAATGGCGATTTATGGGATTATTTATATGATGATTTCATGCAACGCCATGAAGGGCGGAAACTTTTTTTGCCGCTAACATTGGAAATGGGTTCATGGTTGTGGCTGCGAAAAAATCCTCTGCATTTGTTTCAACGATACGGTTTGTTTCACCCGTTATCTCCGCACCGTCAACAGCGAATTTTACGCAGACATTTGACTTTATTCGACTTTTTGTTTCGCAGCCTGTTGTATCCCGAGCCTTGGGCGTACTTGTCGGAATCGAAAAAAGATTACTTTAACATAAAGGCTCGAGAACTTTGGTATGCGGTATAGCCCGGGTCAAAACTGGTTGCTTATACGCGGACTGTCGCGAGAAGCAGCGCATTGGGGCGGTTTTCTATCTACCTTGCAAACAGTTTTTCCGGCGGCGGACATTCATACGCTTGATTTATGTGGGGCCGGCGAATATTACCCTCTGACGTGTCCGGGGAATATAACTGAAATAACTGAAATAGCCCGTCAAAACGCTCTGGATAAGGGCTTTTTATCAAAACCGCTAACTCTGGTGGCGCTGTCTTTAGGAGGGATGGTGGCTTGGGAATGGCTGCAAAAATATCCGTTGGATCTGGAAGGCGCTGCTTTAATTAATACCAGTGTTGCCGGTTTAAGCCCTTTTCATCAACGGCTGCGGTGGCAAAGTTATCAGGCGTTAGCCGGTATTTTGCTGAAAAAAAATTTATATGAGCGCGAGTTGGCGATCATACGGCTGGTATCAAATTGCCGTGAACACGATGAGACTACGGTCGAAAACTGGCTCCAAATTCAGATTAAAAGACCCGTGAGCCCAAGCAACAGTCTGCGTCAAATAATGGCTGCCGCCAGCTATAAACCGGCAAGCGTCAAACCGTTACAGCCGGTTTTGCTTATTAATAGCCAGGGCGACCGTTTGGTTGCCCCAACTTGCTCAAAAGCTATACAAAGCAAATGGCGCCTTGAATTACGCACCCACCCTTGGGCCGGGCACGACATAAGCTTAGACGATGGCGTTTGGCTGGCGAACCGGTTAAAAGAATGGGCGGAATTACACGGGAAACAAATTATTTAATTTCAAAATCGCTTTTATTGCGGCCCGAAGATATTAACGCCTGCATCCATTTAGGCGCTAAGCCGCGTCCCGACCAAGTTTGCAAAGGATCGGCCGGATTCCGGTATCTTGGCGCAACTTTACTATTTTTTCTATCCGATATTTTATCTGCGTCATGAATTTCAACCAAAAGGCCGGCGGATGCGGCTAATTCTTTAATTTGGGCAATAACTTCTTTCCGTTTTGTAGATTGCCTTTCTTTTAGCGCTTTCTCGGCTTTTTCGATAACGTCTTGTAATTCTGCTTCAGAAAGTTGTGTTAGATCTGTCATATGTTCCTCTTAAATAAATAAACGGTTAAATGTTAACACTATATACAGATAAAGAAAATAGTTATTCCTCTTCAATGACAAACTCTATCTTACAATATATTTTTCCATTGTGATCTTGTAACTGTATTTCCCAATCACCATTATCTTTGGCGCTCATTGTTTTCGATGAGACAACTTTACTGGTTCCCGCAATAACATCAAGCTTTTTCTTTAAAACAACCTTACCATCTTTTAACCAATAATGAAATAATCTCTTATTTTTTATATCCCTAAGTTGATTGAAATATAACAGTTTAACAGATTGTTGTTCGGCTAATCTCAGCGGCCAGCTTGCCGGCTCGGCGGGTTCGTTATTTTTAAGCGTAGTATTCAAAGAAGCTCTGATAACGTCTTTATCTAAAATAATTGCCGAGGTTCTTTGAATTTTAACTATGTCCGGCCCGGTTTTTTTATTATCCTCGGGTAATGATTTTGCTGAAAGTTCGGCCGAATTTATATCTTTCCGCTCATTATTTTGAGTATATAGCGGACCAGTAATATCATTAGTTTGTGTATCATTATTAGAGTTGACATGAACAGGCTCATTATTGTTCCCGCTTCGAGTAACAAAAAATATCAGCAAACTAAGCAATAATGCCAAAAGCCCTAGGGCGGCGGCGATACGAGGGATATGCCATACAGTGACGGTTTTCGGCTCTGGAATAGACGTACTATTTTTATCGTAATTGATTTTAATGACAACTTTACTTTCGGTCATGATGTTTACCCAATTTTAAGAAATATACCGCTTTTAATATGCTTTTGTTTCTAGCGGAAGCAGTATAATTTAAGATAAGTCGCCGGCGTGGTTACCGGCTCCCAGTCTTCGGGAGGTTAAAAACGGCGTTTTATGAAGGAACGCCTCGGCGCCGAAATTTGACGTGTGAAAAGTATACTTGAAAAATATCGCTCGGCTACGAGTAGTTGGTAAGAAGCTGCAATTTTTATTTGTTAATAAAACAATTTAGCACTACTATTATCGGACTGACTTGCTGAAAATCAGGATGTTCGCATGACTAACCTGTTAGAACTGTTTAAAAAATCTTCTGCTTTATATGGCGGCAACGCCAGCTATATTGAATTTCTGTATGAGCAATACCTGTACAATCCCGCATCTATTCCAGATGGCTGGCGGCAGCGCTTTGACGCCATACATCGCGGCTCAACCGAAGATACTCCGCATAGCATCATCGTAGAACGTTTTGAGAAGCTGGCGGTTTCCGGTCCTGGGCGGCTCGCCAGAATGCAAGGGTTTACCGCGCAAAGCGTAAAAAAACAATCCGCGGTCGCCCGCCTGATCAATCAATTCCGGGTAAAAGGGCATCAAATCGCCCTGAATAATCCATTAGGCAGAACCATCAGCATTCCCGCCGATTTGGAGCCGGAATATTACGGCTTATCGGATATCGACATGAGTACCCTGTTTGATACCGGCGGACTATGCGGATTTGACCGCTTGCCGTTAAGAGCCATCATGGAAACGTTGCACGATACCTATTGCGGCAGTATCGGCAGCGAATACATGCATATCGTCGACGCCGAATCCAAGTTCTGGATAAAAGATAAACTGGAAGGCGCCAAACCTGATCTCGCCAGCCATCCGGAGAAACGCCTCTGGTTATTAAAGCTTTTAACCGCGGCGGAGAGCCTGGAAAGATTTTTACACCGGAAATTCGTCGGCCAAAAACGCTTTTCGCTGGAAGGCAGTGAATCGTTGATTTTAATTCTGGATGAATTAATTCAGCGCGCCGGCGAGAGCAAGGTTAAGGAAATTGTCTTAGGCATGGCCCATCGCGGCCGACTTAACGTCTTGATCAATATCCTCGGTAAAAGTCCGTCGGCGTTATTCGGTGAATTTGAAGGCACGCATACATCCATGCCGGGCGCCATTACCGGCGATGTCAAATATCATATGGGCTTTTCATCCAATATAGCTACGCCCGGCGGGCCTATCCATCTTACCTTGGCTTTTAACCCCTCGCATCTGGAAATCATCAATCCGGTTGTCGAAGGTTCCGTTAAGGCCCGGCAGGACAGGCATGGTAAAGACGGCATCGCCGCGATCGTGCCGGTACTGATTCATGGCGACGCAGCTTTTGCCGGCCAGGGCATAGTGATGGAAACTTTAAACATGTCGGAAACCCGCGCATTTAACACGGGCGGCACCGTGCACATTGTCATTAATAACCAGATCGGTTTTACGACAAGTAATCCGTTTGACTCCCGCTCCACCCTCTATTGCACGGATGTCGCCAATATGGTCCAGGCGCCTGTTTTTCATGTGAATGGGGACGACCCCGAAGCGGTCATATTTGTTACCCGGATAGCGCTGGATTACCGGATGAAATTTCATAAAGATGTGGTAATAGATTTAATATGCTACCGGCGCTTAGGGCATAACGAAGCAGATGAACCGGCGGCAACCCAACCCATGATGTACAAAACCATCCATGGCTTGCCTACTACACGGCAAATTTACGCCAATAAATTAATTTCCTCTGGTGTGGTCAATGAGCAAACGGTCAATGGAGTTGAACAGGAATATTTACAATTACTGAATGCCGGCGAGGTTGTTTCCAGGCCTATTATCGTCAATAAAACTTATTCATATTCCTCGCGATGGGAAAAATATCTCAACAAACAGTGGGATATTCCGGTTAACACGACCGTATCGTTGGAGAGTATCCGGTTTTGCACTCAACGATTACTAGCATTGCCGCCGGGTTTCGAATTACACCCGAGAGTCGCAAAAGTCATGGAAGACCGTAACAAAATGGCTAACGGCGAATTGCCGATGGATTGGGGATTCGCCGAAAATATGGCTTACGCAACATTATTGATGGAAGGATATGACATACGTCTGACCGGGCAAGACATAGGCCGAGGAACCTTTTCGCACCGGCACGCCATTTTGTTAAATCAGGTCAACGGAGAAAACTACATTCCGCTCAAACACCTTAGCGATAAACAAGGCCGTCCGCAAATTTTTAATTCTTTATTATCCGAAGCCGGGGTTTTGGGCTTTGAATATGGTTACAGTTCGACGATACCCGACAAATTAGTGATATGGGAGGCGCAGTTCGGCGATTTCGCCAACGGCGCCCAAGTAGTCATTGATCAGTTTATCACCTCGGGTGAAAGCAAGTGGGGTAAACTTAGCGGTTTGGTCATGTTGTTGCCGCATGGATTTGAAGGCCAAGGGCCGGAACATTCATCCGCGCGTATCGAACGTTTCCTGCAGCTGTGCGCGGATCAGAACATCCAAGTATGTTCGCCGACCACGCCCGCGCAAATTTTTCATCTGCTTAGACGCCAACTGTTGCGTGAATATCGTAAGCCTTTGGTGGTAATGAGCCCTAAAAGCTTGCTCAGACACAAATTGGCCGTCTCGAATTTAAGCGATTTGACGGACGGTCAATTTTTAACAGTGATAGGCGAACAGGACGGTATTGATCCTTTTCGTGTGACTAGGCTTATATTATGCGCCGGAAAGGTATATTATGATCTGCTTGAAATTCGTCGGCAGGATCAATTACAACACGTCGCCATTATGCGAATCGAACAGCTTTATCCTTTTCCCAGCAAACAGTTTAAAACCGAAATTGGAAAATTTCCTAATATCGAACATGTCGTCTGGTGTCAGGAGGAACCAAAAAATCAGGGTGCTTGGTATCAAAGCAAGCACCATCTGGAAAATGAGATTGGCGGCGCGATTCCTATCAGCTACGCAGGTCGTCCAGCCATGGCGGCGCCAGCCGTCGGTAGCTATAAAACCCATCTCAGCGAGCAAAAAACAGTAGTCCATACCGCACTTTACGGCAACATCGAAGGTAGTTAATATGAGTTTTGAAATTCTGGTTCCTCACCTCCCTGAATCCGTCAGCGACGCCACTTTGGCCGTCTGGCATAAACAAGCTGGCGACAGGGTGAATGAGGGCGATAACTTAGCTGATCTTGAAACCGACAAAGTGATTTTGGAAGTGCCTGCCCCGCGTTCAGGCATATTGACAAAACTCTTGAAACAAACAGGCGACACGCTATTACCCGGTGAAATAATCGCCCTGCTGGATGAACAATCCGTCGATCAGCCGGCGCGATCGTTTTCTAAGCTGGACGCGCCCAAGGAAAGCCTCGGCAAGAAAGAGGAGCCGGTTCTTAGTCCATCGGTGCGCAGGTTAGTGGCTGAAACTGCAGTAGACCCAGCCGCTATAAGCGGATCAGGAAAACATGGCCGTATATTGAAATCCGATGTGCAAGGGTTTTTACAGACGCAACAAGTTGAACCGCAAGCCGAACAGGTTGAATCCATCTCATCCGAGGCGTTACCGCATACGCCGCTGTCATCCGCGGCCACGGCTGGGTTACGTCCCGAGCAACGCGTACCGATGACGCGTTTACGCGCCAAAATTGCCGAACGCTTGCTGCAAGCGCAACAAAACGCCGCCATGCTGACCACATTTAATGAAGTTAATTTAAAGGCGGTCATTGATTTGCGTAACCAGTACAAAGACCGTTTCGAAGAAAAACACAGCATAAAATTGGGTTTTATGTCATTTTTCGTTAAAGCCGCTATCGAAGCCTTAAAACATTTTCCCGCTATCAACGCGTCCATCGATGGAAATGATATTATTTACCACGGTTATTATGATATAGGCATTGCCGTCACCACGCCGCGAGGATTGATCGTGCCGATTTTACGCGACGCCGATCAGCTTGATTTCGCCGGTATTGAAAAAGGGATACATGATTTTGGTAATAAAGCCCGCAATGGTTCGATCAGCGTCGAAGATTTGAGTGGCGGTACGTTCACTATAACCAACGGCGGAATATTCGGCTCCATGTTGTCTACGCCCATCATAAATCCGCCGCAGTGCGCCATTTTAGGCATGCACGCGATAAAAGACAGGCCCGTAGTGGAAAACAAGGAAATTGTTATCCGCCCCATCATGTATTTGGCTTTATCTTACGACCATCGTTTGGTGGACGGTAAAGAAGCGGTGCAATTTTTAGGCGTCATAAAAGAATGCCTTGAAGCGCCGGCTCATTTATTGCTGAATATTTAGGCTCCGCCGCTTTAATTATATGGATCAAAAGCCGGGCGACAGGCGTCATCTTAAATTCGCTGTATATTTACATTTATTTTATAAAAAACAATAGTTTACATATATAGGATGTACCGACGAAGGAGGCACATCCTGTTTTTTAGGGGTCTTTTGTTTTTAAGTTATTATTTATTAAGTTTTTATTTTTTAGATGGAGTATGCCCTTAAATAAGGGCAATTAGGATATGATCGTACTTGCCATACGGTTTTAATATAACTTTGAATTTCTCGTCATGTTTTTTTCTATTCATCCGGTCACGGCGTATCAACAAAATTGTACGCTGCTAGTCTGTGAAAGCACCCGTAAAGCCGCACTGGTTGACCCAGGGGGCGATCTGGAATTATTACTGGCGGCCGTCAGACAAGCCGACGCGAAACTGGAAAGCATTTTAGTCACTCATGGCCATATGGATCATATCGGCGGAGTTGCCGAATTGGCTGAAAAGTTTGCGCTGCCTATTATCGGTCCGCATATGGCCGATAATTTCTGGATACAGGCTCTACCCGAGCAATGCCGGAGCGTCGGCTTCCCGGCGGCAAAGACTTTTACGCCTACCCGCTGGCTTAACGACGGCGAAATCGTGGTGGTTGGCGCGGAAAAGTTGAATGTCATCCACTGTCCGGGCCATACGCCGGGGCACGTCGTGTTTTTTAGTCACAAACTCAGGTTGGCGATCGTCGGCGACGTATTATTTAAAGGCTCTATAGGACGCACGGATTTTCCGGGGAGTAATCATCAGGCCTTGATTGATTCAATCCAGAAAAAACTCTGGCCGTTAGGCGGGGACGTTTCGTTCATACCTGGCCACGGCCCCATGTCGACTTTTGCCGAGGAAATGCGCAGCAATCCGTACGTCGGCGTCCGCAATTAAACATCCCGCCATCGCTCCTGTTTATGGGAACCATGGCGGGATGCCGGTTTATTTAGGTGGTTCCGTCTGGTTGGGCGTTTCTACAGTTTTAATTTTGATTAACCAGCCGTCACTACCGATGCATTCCCCATCTAAAGCTTTCGCCGTCACATGAATACGGGCAAAACCATCACGGATTTCGGCGGGCAGCTTTGCGTTTACAAACCAATAAGTTACTTTGTCAATTACCGTGACCGGAACGTTAATGCCTTTCGCCTCTAATTTAATATGATTGGGATCAGCCGGACGATTGACATGAAAGGAAATCGGAGTTTCCGGCGCAACTTCGGCCTTATGCGCGGGCGCAAAATCTCTGAACTTCGGTTTTTTACATTCTTTTTTATCTTCTTCGTCCGGCGTGACAGCCAATACGGCGCCGGCAAAAAAAACCGTGGTGATAAAGATGACGTTTTTCCAAAATATCGCTAATTTCATGGTTGACCTCTTGATTATTATTTTTGTAGAACTAGCAGGTTAAACTTTAATGAGTTTTTCGGAACAATTCAATGTAAAGATAAATATTGCCGGAAGTTCTAACATATACCATGCAAATATCGTTAAGCTTGCGTCGGAGCCTATGGAAATTATGCGGTGCGTTGAGGTAACGTAAAACCGGGCTGTCTGTAAGCGGTTGGACGCCGTTTTAAACAAGTATTTTTTAAACTGCTGGCTCATTGCCGATTAGCAGGGTAAAATCTTTAAATTTATTCTAATGTTTATAGCAAATGAGTATAAAACTTGAAGGCACCACCATACTTTCAGTTCGGCGCGGCGACAAAGTCGTCATAGGCGGCGACGGACAGGTTACGTTGGGTAATACGGTGATGAAAGGTAACGCGCGCAAAGTGCGGCGCTTGTATCATGATAAAGTTATTGCCGGCTTTGCAGGCGCAACCGCGGACGCTTTTACGCTTTTTGAACATTTCGAAGGCAAATTGGAAAAACATCGCGGTAATTTAACGCGGGCGGCGGTTGAAATGGCTAAAGACTGGCGTACCGACCGTACGCTACGGAGACTGGAAGCGCTATTGATAATCGCGGACACCAAAAATTCGCTGATTATTTCAGGAACGGGCGATGTAATCGAACCGGAATATGATTTTATGGCCATCGGTTCAGGCGGCGCCTTTGCGCAAAGCGCCGCGCGCGCCTTGCTTGAAAATACGGAATTAAGCGCCCGCGAAATTGTCGAAAAGTCCCTGAATATTGCAGCCGATATTTGTATTTACACCAACCACAATCTCCGGATAGAAGAACTGGATAGCGAGCCACAAGAGTAAATTCATGAGCCAAATGACGCCCCGAGAAATTGTCAGTGAACTCGACAAACACATTATAGGTCAATCCTCCGCCAAACGCTCCGTCGCAATCGCTTTGCGCAACCGTTGGCGCCGTAGCCAGGTCAAACCTGAATTGCGTGATGAAATAACCCCGAAAAACATTTTAATGATAGGGCCTACCGGGGTGGGCAAAACCGAAATTGCCCGTCGTCTGGCGCGGCTGGCCAATGCGCCATTCATCAAGATAGAAGCCACAAAATTTACCGAAGTAGGCTATGTAGGCCGGGATGTGGAATCCATTATTCGCGATCTGGTGGACACCGCCGTTAAAATGACGCGCGTTTCGGCTATGGAAAAAGTGCATAACCGTGCGGCTGACGCCGCCGAGGAAAAAATTCTGGATCTTTTGCTGCCGAGGGCGGAAGGCGGGATGCTGTCTGAAACCGAGTCCGCGACTCGGCAGAAAATGCGCAAAAAGCTCCGCGAGGGGGAGCTGGACGAGAAGGAAATCCAGATCGACGTGCCGAGCCAGGCGGTGGGCGTGGAAATTATGGCGCCGCCTGGCATGGAGGAAATGACCAACCAATTGCAAGGATTATTTCAAAACCTCAATAGCGGCCGCAGCAAATCCCGTAAAGTTAAAATTAAGGAAGCTTTGAAAATTTTACAGGAGGAAGAAGCCGGTAAACTGGTGAACGAAGATGACATCAAACAGACCGCCGTGCATGCTGTCGAACAACATGGCATTGTTTTTCTGGATGAAATCGATAAAATCTGTAAACGTTCGGAAATGGGAGGCGGCGAAGTATCCAGGGAAGGCGTGCAGCGCGATCTTCTCCCTTTAGTGGAAGGCAGCACGGTTAGCACCAAATACGGCATGATTAAAACCGATCATATTTTATTTATCGCTTCCG
>JBEKBU010000006.1:0-38029 GCA_050015235.1 Methylomonas sp.
TGTTTGATGCCCCTCATCGTAACCCGCCATATACTCAATGTTATTTAAAGATCTTTAATTATTCCTAATTTTATCCGCCTTTGGTTTTTCAAAAATTGTTTTCGGGTGATTAAAGTCTTGGCGGGTTACGATGCGGGGCATCTAACCCGCCCTACACATTATCGCACTTTCAAAGAGCTTCCGATAGCTGGCCAGCTTGGCTGACACTGTCCTTTTCACTCGCTAAATAGTTACGCTTTTCGGTCGAGCGGATTTTAATCAAGCGGCGGCAAACTCTTCCGAATGTTCGGCGCGCTGATTTAAGAGCGGCTCTAAAATATTAGCCGCCAGAAACCGGACTACCGGCGCCGCGACGCCGTCGCCGGCCAGATGGTACGCCTCATTATAATTTTCAGGCAATTTGTATTCATCCGGAAGTCCCATCAACCGCGCCGCTTCGCGAGGCGACAACAAACGCGAGCGCACGTTATCGCCTTCGACCACCAGTATCGATTGGCGGCTGGAGCCGCCGGCCGGCGTTCTTAAACAGCCGGCGAGATCGTCAAAACGCACTTCCGCACGTTGCGCTTTTTGGCCAAGTTCGTTAAGCCGGGTTCGCTTGTAGATACCGCCTATCATACGCATTCCCGCCTGTTTCGCCATGTCCACCTTACGCCGGTTAACATCGCTCATCATATTCAAAAGACGCCGGGTCTCTTCCGGAGTATGCCATTTAACGCCTGTAGGATTATCCTCTATCAGGTCGGCAAGCCTGTTTTTACGCTCGCCAGGCGACGGCAAATTCCACCAAATCCACTTGCCGCTCGCTTCAGCCGACAACTTTTCATAAGCCTTTACCAGTCTGGGCGGATGCCATTGTTGATCGGGGCCTGACAGGATAAGCTGGCCTGGAATAGGCGTACCGTCTTGTACGCCGATAATGAATAATCGAGGTCTGGACTGCGGCAGGAAATCGGCCGCATCGATTACTACGGCGCCGAATCCATACCCTTCGCTTGACAATGCGCGGCCTATCGCGGCAAAGTCCTTACCCTCGTGAGAATGTAAAGCGCCGCAAACATTTTCCAGTACGATCAGGCGGGGCGCCCGCGCTTCGATTTTCAGTTGGCGCATTAACGCCCAAAACGGCCAGAACGTGCCGGAACGTTCTCCGTTCAAGCCGGCGCCGGCGCCGGCCAAAGACAAGTCCTGACAGGGAAAGGACGCCCAGGCCAAATCGGCTTCCACGGGCAGATCGGCGGTAGTCACTTGGGCTATGTCGGCTATAAGCAAATCCTCGGAGCCCCAATTGGCGGCGTAACTGGCCGCCTTTTTGGCGTCGAAGTCATTGGCGAACAGGCAACGCCAATCCTTGCCTAAACCGGCTCTCGCCATCCCGCCGCCCGCAAAGAATTCGTAAAAACGCGCCATGAGCCTCACCCCGCCGTTATACGCACTTACAGGCGTTTTTTAAAAAAATTATCCATAGCGCCAGTGTGGCGCCGTTTTTAATAATTTACAACCCTTTTTCGGTTCCGAATCGGGTTAAATGTGATACCAACCGCCCTGATCGTAACTATTCAGATGCGCATCGGTTACGCCCACTAGTTCGATGGAGACCGTATGCTTGCCGGCGTCGGATATAGTCACGGTAACGCCGTTATGGTCGGCGCTGACCGCTTCGGTGGCGTTTAAGCGGCCGGACATAAACGGCAATAACACTTCCGGCAAGGCTGAAACGCTATTCGCGCCGCCGATTGAATCCGGATTTACCGTTAAAACAGCCCCGTTTTTAATATCGGCGGCCGTTTCGCCGGCGGTCAATTGCAATACGTTGGCCTGGCTTAGCAACGCCGTATCCGTTTGCAAAGCCGAAGCTACGTTATCGAAACTGTCTTTAACGGTAACGCTATCGGCTAGCGAGACCGGATTGATAAAGGCGCCGGACGCGGCATTCAGGAAAGCAACCGCGATATTGTGCGCGGAGTCGACAACCGTTATATTTTTCAATAGGCTCAACAAAGCATAATCGGCGGAATTGTTAAAAAGACCGGACAAATTCGCGACCGTATCGGCCGCGGTCAGTATATAGCCATTGGCGTCGCCCGCATTATCAATGACATTTTTCAATGCCGAAAAACCGGTGTTATACGCGGCTTGCAGATTGTTAACCGTATCGACAACGTCCACGGTAGGATTAAAGTTTTGCAAAACGGCTTTTTCCACTTCCGCCGCGCTACTTGAGGACGGCGTAAGATCGGCAAAGCTATCTTTTATTTCGTACTTTATATTGCCGGTATTGGCGCCGCTCAAATCGTAAGCGCTAGCTAACGAACCGTTCAAGGCGCTAGCCGATAACGATTCCGCTTCAAAATCCGCCAACGAATCGCCAACCTCGACACCCTGTATGGACGAAAAAGCGTTTACATTTTGCATGGCGGTTTGAAACGCCGTTTGATCGGCAGTATTGGCCAAAATTGATAAAGCGTCATTCAACCAGATGTTTCCATTAGTCAAGGCCGTTACTACTGGCGTAGTCAGTTGCACCGCATTAGCTTGCGTAGCATATAACAGGTGGGCAAGATCGGAATGAATGACCAGCGTTTCGCCCGGATCGGGCTGCGTCAAATGCTCCAATCCATGTAAAGTATCCGAGATAGTGGTCGCCTGCCCGACATTGACAAAATTCAGATTAGCTTGTTCTATCAATTGCTGCTGAAAATAAGTTAATGACCCGCCATTCAATTCAAACGCCAATTCGCCGTCGGCGGATAGCTGGCTGACCACGCTGTTTGGCGATAACGCCAATATTTCCAAATTTTGAACGCTATCCCGAATGACATACAAGGTGTTCGTATTGATTGCCGAAACCGTTGCAGGCAACAGCGCTGCGGCTCCAACCCAGACATTTAGGCTGGCTGAGAAATTGGGCGCGCCGCCGCCGACAGGCGACAAACCTATCTGTAGAGCGCTGCCGTCCGAGGCGTTGCTTGCCGTCAAAACGCCGCTAACCGCATTGTCTGGCAGTTGCACGGGCAATTCCTTGCTGCCGTTGGCGGAATAGACCGGAGCAAGCGGCGCGCCGTTTTCGGAAAATTGCACAGTCGCCGTGTCTGTTAAAGGATTGCCTGAACCATCGGTCGTCTGGATATATAAAGCCGAGTAAGCATCCCGGTTGATATTAACGGGCAAATTGCTGATAGAGCCGCCGCTATCCCAGCCGCCGGCGGCGTTCAGGCTATAGCTCGCCATTTTGCTGGTAATCAAACTGTTCACCATGGCCTGATCGGCTGGGCTCAACACCACGGTAAATCCACTCCGGGTTGCATTGGAGATGGCGTCATCAGCCGGATTAATTTGATAACTTTGGCCGCCGCCGCTCAGTGTCAGGTTATTCAATTGAATACCGGAACTTAGTATATTGGCGCCTTTAACGGTTAATGCGCCGGCTGCGGTATCGTAACTGACTGAACTTATACTAGGCGGCCGTATATCGCTGACGGTTATACTCTGCGTAGCGATGGCGTCCGAACTATTCGTTAAACTATCCCAGCCGTTGCCGGCCGATAAATTGTAAACGGCGCCGTCATTAGCGTCAGCCCCGGCTTTATTCAGCAGGTTATCGACGGCCGCCTGGTCCGCGGCGGATAACTGGATGGCGACACTGCCGCCAGTCGGCGTACCGGTGACGAAGCTGGCGCTGGACAATGTGTAACTGCCGCCGCCGGCGCCGGTAAGCATAATTTCATCCGCATGATAATCGCCGGCCACGCTACTCAGATTATCGCCGTTCACAGTTAGCACGCCTGTACCGGCGTCATAGCCCACGCCGGTAATATTAGGATTGGCGTCGGCAATTTGATACCAGCCGCCGTGAGTAAAAGCGCCCTGGCCGGTGGCTGTGTCGAGCGTGGAATCGCGAACGCCGGCTAGATCAAACGCAACGGTATTATTATTGGCGTCCGTGATAGTCACCAGCGTTCCGTTACCGCTGAGATCGGCAGTTTCAACCGCGCTCAACGGCCCGCTCATAAACGGCAGTAATACCTTAGGTAAATTGATCAGGCCGTTTGAAACGCCATTGGACAGAGGAAGCTGCAAACTTAAGGTATTTGCGCCGTTAGCGCCGCCGGCGGTCAATTCCAAAGTGGAAACATGCTGTAGCAAACTAGGGTTTTGCGCCAAGGCGGCTTGTACGTTCCCTAAGCTATCCTGAATAACGATATTATCCGCCACCGAGACCGGACTAACGCTGTTCCCGTCAATATTGGCAAGCGCATTGGCGATATTTGCCGCGCTGTCCGCCACAGTCACGCCAGTCAAGTTTGAAACCAAGCCTTGATAGGCTGGGTCAGCGAATAATCCGTTCAGATTAGCGATGCTATCCTTAACAGTAATTTGCATGTCGGCATTCGTGTCGCCCGAATTCCGCAAGGCTGTTTCCAGGCTGGCAAAACCGCCGTTAGTATAGGCCGCTTCCAGATTGGCCACACTATCCAAAATTGATACTTGAACGTTATTGTCTTTTAAAAAAGTTTGTACGGTTGTTTGCGTAACGGCCGTTTGTATATCGGCCACATTATCCGTTACCAGATAATTAATATTAGCGGTATCTAAATTACTAGCCAACGATTGTAAAGCCGTTGCATCGTTAGCGAGTTGCGCCTGAAAATCCGCAACCGAATCGGCAACCAGAACGCCAGCTGCATGCTGGTTGCCTAAAGCGCTAAAATTTTGACCGAGCGCGGCCGAATTGGCCATTAGATCGGCTAAATTATCGGTCAGCCAGACCCGGCCGTCGCTCAATGCATTATCAAGCGCGGCGGATCCGAAATATGCCGCCGTGGTATTTTCAACGGCGGCCAGATCAATCAGTTGCGTGAGAGCGGCGGCGGTATCGTAAATTGTTAGCGTCCCTCCGGGCTCGGAACCCGGCAGGTTTTGCAATGCTAATAACGTATCGTCGATTGTTAGCGGCGCGGCGCTCATGATGCCGTATGGCCCATTTTCAATCAATTGCCGCTGTAAATAACTTAAAGCGTCATTGCCGCCGGATAGCGCGAACGCCAGTTGTCCGTTCCCGGAAAGACTTTCCAAGACGCTGGTTTCAAGCTTTGAAGCCGAGACGCCGACAATGTTTTCGGCGCTATCCTGAATAACGTATAAGGTATTGGCCGCTATGCCTGAAAGAGTCGTCGGTAATCGGCTTACCGTCCCAGACCATATATTCAAGCTCTGGCTATAGTTCGCCAAGCCCCCGCCGGGAGGGACCCAACCAATTTCCGCTGGGATGGCCATGGAGCCGTTCAAAGTCAATGTTGCTGTCAACAAGCCGGCGGCTAACGCCGTATCGGCCGGTAACTGAATGGCGGGCGAGCTGACGCCGCCGGTAGCGGTAATCGTTATCGGGTTTCCGAAACTGGCGCCGTTATTGTAGAACTGTAGACTGTAGGCGCCAGCCGCTAACGGATTACCGCCGCCATCCACGGTTTTCACGGTTAACACGCTATAGGGCTGCTGTTGCACAGTTGTATCCTGACTATCCTCCATTACCCGCAAATAGTCCGCGCCTATCGGCAGCGCCGCCGGTTCGGCATTGCCGTTAGCGGCGAAACCATCCGTTAGATAAGCGCCAAGCACTTGATGACTGCTCAGAAAACTTTCCAAACCGGCGGCGTTACCGGCGCTTTCCAGATTTTCAGCGCTGTCTTTGACGATATACCAAGTACCGCTATTCGCCGGCAGTTGATTATTAAGAATCTGACTGACGCTGACTACATCTAAATCGATCGGCGCCGTGGAACTCGGCGCGTTTAGCCATGATTCCGGCGCGCCGCCGGTTACCGGACTGAATGCAACTTGCAGGTTGGAAATGCTGTTACCGTTCTGATCCGTAAAATACAATTGATAGCCGCCTATACTCAAACCCTCCGGGGCGTTAAAGCCGGCATACGGTTCGGCGACGCTTAGTGACTGTGCATTCACATTTTCGATATTACCATTGCCGGATACCCAAATTTCCACGCTTTGATCGGCGCTAATATTGGGCAAATTGACTAATATAGCCCCTTGTTGCGCATCGAAATTATCGTTGATTACCGGCACGGTATAATTGACGGCCCCAATTTTTACCGTTGCGCCGGGGCTGGCCGGATTCACTCCATCCGGCTCGGCCGCGCCGTCCAGCGTATCGATAATTACCCGGCCGTTTTCGATATAACTTTGCAATACCGCGCTGCTTTTAACAGCCGCCGCAAGCTGGCCGGTGCTAATCGCCGAGTTGCCGGACGCGCCGCCTTCCAGAATATAGTAGGCGCTATCCGTTGCGGAATAACTGGCCGGCAAACCACCCGTAACCAAGCCTACGGAATTAACGCCGACAAATTTAACGGTTTCAGCGCTTGTATATGAATTATCGACAGCGGCGCCCGCGAAACCGGGAGCGATTTCAATTTGGCCGTTGTTCAACGCCACCCCGGCCGCGTCGGTTGCCGTGACGGAAATGCTCCAGACATCGCCGGCTTTAGGTTTTAAATCATGCGGAATAAACTCTAGAGGCGCATCGCCTTGCGCGGTCACGGCGCCTATCGGAACAGCCCCGGCCCCGTTTATGGACACGTTTACCGTCAACGTCACCGCGCCGGTGACGCCCGCCGGCGCCCGGATAATATAAGGATCTATTTTTTGCGGCGCGATACCGCCGCTGCTATTAATCGATAAGTTATAGGGCGCGCCGATTTCGGCTAAGGCGTCAATATAACTGTCATATTGCTGGGTGGTCAAAGTGATGTCAGGCTTGCCGGCATCGGTATGCATTATACTGTTGATATTGTTTTCATGGCTTTCCAGTATGGGCAGATCGTTAATTAAATTGGCCGAGGAATCCGTTACATTCAGCGTTGCGTTAGGCATTAAACCTAATACGCTATTATCATTAATTAATTGCGAGATAGAAATGGTTAATGGGTTTTTCGGATCCGTCCGGGTAATCGCGGTTAGCTCGCCCTGTTCCGTCAAAGCCTGTAAGTTGTTTAGATCGTTATCAATATTGCCGCTGCTGTCGGTTACTGTAAACGAAGAAACATGGCTATTGTTTATATTGATTGCCGCACCCGCGCTAAATCCGTTAATCAATAAACTATAGGCGCCGTTTATCTTGGTTAATGCGTAACCATCACTGGCGTATTGCGCGGCCGAAATCGATAACGGCGTACCGGCGTCGCTCTGCGCGATACCGCTCAATCGGCCGCCCAGGCTTTCCAGCGCCGCCAAATTGGCGACGATATCCGCGCCGCTATCGGTGACCGACACCGACGCTACATGCGGCAACGCTAGCACTTGCGCGGTGGCGTTGGCCGCTACGCCGCTGACGTTCAACGTGTAGGCGTTGCTGAATTTATTCAGCAGCGCGGTGTAGGCTCCGTCTTGCAGTTGCGTAAGAGTCATGGTCAACGCCTGAGCCGCGCCGGTTTGCGTGATGCTGCTGAACTGGCGGCCGCACCGCGCCAGCAAATTGTTTAAGTTGCTTAAATTGCTGTTGATAAAGGCGTAGCTTTCACTAATGTTAATCTCGCTCCACTCGGTATTCATGCCGCTCTTAGATATATAATGATTGCGCCCGCTTCAGGATTAACGGCGTAGCATCGTGCTGCGCTATGCCGGTCAATCGGCCGCCCATACTTTGCAGCGTAACGGTATCGGAATTGAGCTGATCTAAACTTATGGCTAGAGGCGCGGGAGTATCGCTCCGCTTAATTCCGCTAACCGCGCCGGCCAAGGCCATAATATTCAACGCATCGATATTAGCGGCGATAGCCGTTGAATTATCGCTGATAGATACCGGCGGCATGGCGGAATTTGCCGCATAATCAACTAGTGTGGTCGACACTGATACCGAAGTCATTTCTCCCCTTCATCAATAAAACCAGCCTTGAATTATTAAATGTAAGAACGCGGATACAGTTGCGGGACGCACTTACGCATTGCTAAGATTTTAGACTCTATCGCGCCGGGGATTTAAGCTAAACGCGCGTAATTGCGCATATATTGAAACGGATCAAAAGAAAAATTGAAGGAATGCTCGGATTTTTCCATTTTTGGAAAAATCTTATCGATCTTGATTAAAAACTACAGTGAAAAACCCGTCGATAGCTGACCAGATTGGCGTTTGGCGCCCGCCTTGCAGAGGTTTGACCGGCATGGAGGCCGGGCGAAAGCTACAGGGATGTATTCACAGCGTCCTCCGCCAGGCGCTCCGGCGTCAAAAGCCGAGCTGAATAGTTACCAAATAATTACAAGCTCGATATTTGATAGTTAACCGAAAAATCATCCATACATGACAAAGCCAACGGAATCTGTTGTTGGTTTTCCATTAAAAAAGCATTGACGCCTACCCGCGTCAGGAAATAGACCTGATCGG
This sequence comes from Methylomonas sp., assembly GCA_050015235.1. Classification (GTDB taxonomy): domain Bacteria; phylum Pseudomonadota; class Gammaproteobacteria; order Methylococcales; family Methylomonadaceae; genus Methylomonas. The sequence goes on from JBEKBU010000006.1 coordinate 8,399, forward strand.
CTAAAAAATTGCCGACCGCTCGTATCTCGCCCTGATAACCCAAGCGGCTGCGCAGCAAGCGGGCATGGGAAAACAGGCGCCCATCGCCGAACCCTGGAAAATTCAGTTCGATTAATTCAATTCCGCTTAAGAGGCCGCTCAATTCACGGCTATCGTCTTCAGGCGCCAGGCGCACGCCGGTTTTTCCGCTCCGGTTCAACAAATGCGGACGCTGTTTTTTCCAGCAATCCAGACTAACAGTGATATTGCCGTGCCGGGGAATTTCACTTGCCTCGTCAACATAAGTCCAATCGTTGGCGATCAGTTGTTTGTCTTTAATGATCTGCATAAACTTTTTCTCTAAAAGGCTCCAGTCCCACCCGATTAACGGTCTGCAAAAACGGTTCGTCGGCCAGTCTTTGCCGCACATAAACGTCAATAATATCGACTATGGTTTGCGTAATGTCACGTTTAGCCACAGCCGGCCCCAAGCGCTCGCCAATCGCAGCCTCGTTTTCCGACGAACCGCCCAAGGTTAGCTGATACCACTCTTCGCCTTTTTTATCGACGCCCAGAATCCCTATATGGCCTACGCTTTGATGAGCGCAACCGTTCATGCAACCCGACAGATTGATTTTAATATCGCCAATATCGTGCAGATAGTCCAGATCATCCAATGCCGCATGAATTTCCTTGGCGACGCTTATCGAAGCGGCGTTAGCCAGTGAACAAAAATCCAGGCCCGGACAGCAGATGATATCCGTCGCCGTACCGATATTGGGCGTGGCGAGTTTCAACGCGGTCAATTTTTGCCATAAATCAAATAAATCGGCTTGTATAACGTCAGCCATGACCAAATTTTGCCTATGCGTGGTTCTGATTTCTCCAAAACTGTATTGATCGGCCAGATCGGCGACCGCATCCAATTGCTCGGCTGTCATATCGCCGGGCGGCGTGTCGGCGGCTTTTAACGATAAAAACACTACCCGGTAGCCTGGTATTTTATGGTCGGCGGTGTTGTATTTATACCATTTCGCGAAGCCGGCGTTATTCGCCAGACTTACGCTGCAACTTTTATCTTCCGCTGCTCGCGCATTGTAGGCCGGAGGTAGAAATTGCGACTGCATGGCGGCAATACGTTCGTTGCTGACCAATAATTCATCCCGGATGTGCAGCCATTCTTCCTCGACCAAGGCGGTAAACTTTTCCAGGCCTATTTCCTTGACTAAAATTTTAATCCGCGCCTTATATTTATTATCGCGTCTACCAAACAAGTTATAGACGCGCAAAATTGCTTCCAGATAGGAAAGTAAATATTTTTTCTCCAGAAAAGGTTTAATAGTCTGGCCTATCATCGGCGTTCTGCCCAGACCGCCGCCCGCCAATACCCGGAAACCAACTTCTCCATGCGGATTTTTTACCAGATAAACGCCGATATCGTGCAATTGCCCGGCGGCGCGGTCATGTTCGGAGCCGCTGACGGCAATTTTGAACTTACGCGGCAGATAACTAAATTCCGGGTGAAAAGTCGTCCACTGGCGGATGATTTCACAATAAGGCCGGGGATCTTCAATTTCATCGGTGCATACGCCGGCCAGATGATCCGATGTAGTATTGCGCAAGCAATTACCGCTGGTCTGAATCGCGTGCATTTGCACGGTCGCCAGTTCGGCAAGCAAATCGGGTACGCTTTCCAGCAGCGGCCAGTTATATTGGACATTTTGCCGGGTAGTGAAATGGCAGTATCCCTTGTCATAATCGCGGGCAACCTTGGCTAACATGCGCACTTGTTTGGATGACAGCAAACCGTATGGTATAGCCACTCGTAACATCGGCGCATGGGTTTGCAGATAAAGGCCGTTCATCAAACGTAAAGCTCTGAATTCGTCAGCGCTGAGTTCGCCGTTTAGAAAACGTTCGGTCTGACCTCTAAATTGGGCTACCCGTTGTTCGATCAGGGTTTGGTCATCTTCGGTGTATTGGTACATAAACTTCTGTTATCAAGATAAAGCTAATAAGCAATAGATTTACCGGCAGGGATAATGGCAAAAAATATAGTCTAATGATAACATGCTACACTGATTTATATACTTTGATAACAACTAAAACTTAATAATATGGGAAGGGGGTTGCTTTGTTGCGCTTACTGTTAATTTTGGCCGGTGTTCTGCTGATCCCGGAAATTGCCATGGCTGAAGAGTTCAAGAATCTGGGGCTGACCGGAACCGAACGGGGTATTTACACTCTGTTGATTTTCATCGTCGCCTATGGTTTCGTCATGGCGGAAGAGTTTACGCATTTGCGTAAATCCAAGCCTGTCATTTTCGCCGCCGCGGTAATTTGGGCGCACGTCGCCGTTTTGGCTAGCGATGCCGGTATTCCCAGCGGAGAACTGCACCAAGCTTTCGAGCATGATTTGAAAGAATACGCCGAATTAATGCTGTTCTTGCTGGTAGCCATGACTTACATTAACTCGATGGCGGATCGTAATGTTTTTGAAGCCTTGCGATCCTGGTTAATCAGAAAGCAATTCGGTTATAAACAATTATTCTGGATTACCGGCATTATTACCTTCTTCTTATCATCGGTAGCGGACAATCTGACTTCGGCTTTGCTGGTTGGCGCCGTGGTATTGGCGGTTGGGTCGGACAACGAAAAATTCGTATCGATCGGTTTCGTCAATCTGGTGATTGCCGCAAATGCCGGCGGCGCTTTCTGCCCATTCGGCGACATTACCACGTTGATGGTTTGGCAGGCCGGTTATGCCGAGTTCTTCGATTTCTTTAAGCTGTTTATTCCTTCCGTGGTTAATTTCGTGGTGCCGGCTTTTTTCATGTCGCAAGCCGTTCCGGCCGGCCAGCCTTTGGCGACGAATGAAGCGGCCGTGCAGCTTAAACCCGGAGCTGTTCAAGTATGTGCGATGTTTTTGCTGACGATTATTTTTGCCGTCTGCTTTAAACAATTTCTGCACTTACCGCCGTTTATGGGCATGATGTTAGGCCTTTCCGTACTGATGCTTTACGGTTTCTACTTGAAAATAACTTTTCCGGATGCCGAAAGCGGCAAGCGTTTCGATATTTTCGATCAGGTTAAAGGCGCCGAATGGGATACCTTGCTGTTTTTCTTCGGCGTGGTGTTTGCGGTAGGCGGTTTAGGCTATATCGGTTATCTTGAGTTACTATCCAGCGCCATGTACGATGGCTTGGGCGCAACAACCGCCAACATTTTGGTGGGTATTATTTCCGCTGTCGTGGACAATATTCCGGTTATGTTTGCGGTCTTGAATATGAATCTGGATATGGATTTATACCAATGGCTGTTGGTGACGTTAACCGCCGGCGTCGGCGGCTCGCTGTTCTCCGTTGGCTCCGCGGCTGGCGTGGCGTTGATGGGTCAATCCAATCATAAATATACATTTTTCAGTCATTTAAAATGGACGCCCTTTATTGCTTTGGGTTATGCGGCGAGTATTTTCACCCATTATCTGTTGAACGGCTAACCGCCCCTCGCTTCAAGCCATAACTAAACCGGGAAAGCGCATGTCCAAACACCACGCCGGCTGGCGTAGCGCTTTCTCGGTTTATACCCAACCCAGGGTATTGGGTATGATTTTTCTCGGTTTTTCAGCCGGCTTGCCGTTATCGCTGATTTCGTCGACTTTGTCCGCCAGACTGGCGGATGAACAGGTTTCTTTATCGGTTATCGGTTACTTCAGCCTGGTCGGCGTCGCCTATTCCGTCAAAGTGCTATGGGCGCCGATAGTCGACCATTTTTCTTTGCCTTTATTGAATAAACTGCTCGGCAAACGCCGTAGCTGGATGCTGCTTGCTCAATGCGGCGTCAGCTTGGGTTTGTTGGGCGTCAGCGCGGCGGATATCCATTTACATCTTCATCAGCTGGCGTTACTGGCGGTAGGCGTCGCTATTTGCTCGGCAACCCAGGATATCGCCATTGACGCTTATCGCATTGAAGCCGTAACGCCCAAATACCAGGGCGCGATGGCGGCGATGTATGTTTTCGGCTATCGGTTGGCCTTATTGGTTGCCGGCGCCGGCGTGTTATATATCGCTGAATTTGTCGACTGGCAATCCGCCTACCGTGCGATGGCCGGCGCAATGTTAGTAGGTATTTTAACGACTTTACTGATTTCGGAACCCGAACATAATACCGATAAACGCACCAAAGCCATAGAAGAAAAAGTGGAGTCGGCGTTTGGCGTCGACCAAGCGGCGCCTTACTTCTCCAGTATTTTGAAATGGTTTTCCGACGCCATAGTAAGCCCGTTCGTGGAATTTTTTCAACGTAACGGCCGCATGGCGATTTGGATTTTATTGCTGATAGGGCTGTACAAAATCAGCGATATCGCCATGGGGGTTATGGCGATGCCATTCTATCTGGATTTAGGTTTCAGCAAAACGGAAATTGCCGACGTCAGCAAATTATTCGGTTTCCTTATGACCATACTCGGCGCTTCTTTAGGCGGCGTCTTGATTGTGCGTATGGGCATTATGCGCCCGTTGCTGCTTGGCGCTATCCTGGCGGCTTTAACCAATTTGCTGTTTGCGGCGCTTGCTTCCGGCAAGCCCAGCATCGCCTTGCTAGCCGGCGCGATCAGTTTGGACAATCTCAGCGGCGGCATAGCCACGGCCAGTTTGATCGCCTATTTGTCTAGTCTGACCAATACCGCCTACACGGCGACGCAATACGCATTATTCAGCTCTCTGATGACGCTGCCGGCTAAATTAATAGGCGGTTTTTCCGGTGATTTAGCCGCAAATTACGGCTACAACTTCTTTTTTATCTATTCCGCCGTTATCGGTTTACCGGCTATCATTCTGGTCATTTTTCTGATGCGGACGCCTTTAGCGGTTAATCCGGTTAGTGAATAGGCGCGCGTTTGACGCCCAACGCCCGTTAATCAGCCGAAAGTCGCGCCGTTCCAGGCCCAAAATTGCGCATCGCAGTTTCTAAATTCGATATATATGCGGTCGGGACGAATCGTCAACGCCGCCGCCAAACTCTGAGTCAACGCTTCGGCCAGACCTTTTGCTTGAGCGGCGCTTAATCCTATGCTTTTACATTCCAGAAAGGCCAGGGGACTGCCGTCGCCGCCAAACAGCATGGCCTTACCGCCGTTAACCTCCACCATCACATAACGTTCGGGCTTACCGGTTTGCTGAACCGCCAATTTGGACAGTTCGGCAAGCAATTGTTGGCTTTGCTGCGAGGATATCTCGACATTGGTGTTCAGTTTTATATAGGGCATGGGCTAGTCCTTAAATATAATGGTGAGTGATAAATTGACACGGCTAAACAACTAAATTAAGAACCGCTGGTATTCCTGTCAATATTTTTTTCGATATACTCGATCATCAAACCGGCAATATCCTTGCCGCAGACTTTTTCTATGCCTTCCAGACCGGGCGAGGAATTCACCTCCATGACCAGCGGGCCGCGGTCGGAACGGAGCATATCGACCCCGCAGACGTTTAAACCCATGACTTTAGCGGCATGCACCGCCATGGACCGTTCCTGGGGACTTAGCCGCACCTGGGTGGCGGTGCCGCCGCGATGCAGATTGGAGCGGAATTCGCCTTCGCGGGCTTGGCGCTTCATGGCCGCCACGACTTTATCGCCAAGCACGAAACAGCGTATGTCGCTGCCCGCGGCTTCCTTGATGAACTCCTGAACCATGATATTCGCATTCAAACCCATGAAAGCCTGTATGACGCTATGCGCGGCGTTGTGGGTTTCCGCCAGCACCACGCCTATGCCTTGCGAACCTTCGACCAGTTTGATCACTAAAGGCGCGCCCCCAACCTCGGCGATCAGGTCTTCGATATTATCCGGATTATGCGCGAATGCGGTAATCGGCAGATCGATGCCTTTCCGCGCCAACAACTGGCTGGAAGCCAGCTTATCCCGCGAACGGCTGATGGCCGCGGAATTGTTCAAAACAAACGTGTTCATTACTTCAAATTGCCGCAGCACCGCCGTACCGTAAAAAGTAATCGAAGCGCCGATACGCGGTATGACGGCGTCGTAACCGAGCAAGTTTTCGCCCTGGTAATGAATGGACGGTTTCATTGACGTAATGTTCATATAACAATGCGTGGGATCCAGCACGGTTACTTCATGTCCACGCCCTTCCGCCGCCTCGACTAAACGAATACTGGAATACAACATGCCGTCGCGGGAAAGAATGGCGATTTTCATGGACTATGCTTAATCAGCAAAGAGAAATGGCCGTAAAATCGGCAATTTGCCGATGACTAGCCGAACTGTCAGGCAGCCGGTCTCTAACCAGCCAGTAAGTGGCGAAACCTGCTTGCCGGGCGGCGTCCAATTCTTCCTCGATATCGGACAAAAAAAGAATTTCCTGGGCCGGAATCTTGATTTGTTCGGCTATGCGCCGATAGGAAGCCGCATCGCGCTTAGCGCCGATATTGGTATCGAAATAACCGGAAAACAATGGCGTTAAATCGCCGCTTTCACTTTTAGAAAATAATAATTTCTGGGCGTGAACCGAGCCCGAGGAATAAACATAAAGCGCACAACCCCGCTCCTTAAAGTTTTTTAATTGGCTGGCGGCGTCCGGATAAACATGCCCTTTGAAATCGCCTTGCAGATAGCCGGCATGCCAGATCAAACCTTGCAAGGATTTTAGCGGCGTAATTTTTTGGTCTTTATCCATCCAGTCCAGAAAAAAACCGATCAGTTGTTCAATATCCGCTACGCGGCCGATAATCGCCCGCGCTTCTTCCAGTATTTTTATAAGTTTGGCGTCATTTTGATGCTTGCGCACATATTCGGGCAAATGCAGGCGCGCATACGGAAACAGCACATCTTTAACAAAGGATAAAGATGAGGTTGTGCCCTCAATATCGGTAACGACGGCTTTTATCATAGACCAGCTAGATATTGATCGAAAGTCGGGAACAACTCGGAAATCCGGCTACCGGTAAATTCCGCTACCCAACCGTCTTCATTGGTAAACAGGCGGATACACCTAAAATCCGGTTCCTCGCCCATGTCGAACCAGTGCGGTGTATTGGCCGGGACGCTGATTAAATCGCCTTGCTCGCAAAGCACCACATAGACTTGCTTGCCGGCATGCAAATAAAATAAACCGCGGCCTTCAACAAAAAACCGCACTTCAAAATCCTTGTGTATATGCTCGGCGAGAAATTTCCGCCGCAACGTTTCTTTATTTACATGATCCGGCTTAACGCTGATGACGTCGACGGATTTAAATCCGTATTGCCGCATTAGTGCGGTTACCGGTTGTTGATAGGCTTCAAGCACTGTTTGCGCTTCAGCGTCGGGCGCAAATTCAAAATCGGCGCGCCAGCGTTCGAATTGCACGCCAAGCGCGTTCAATCGCTCCTGGATAGCGGCAAAATCACGGAAAGTTTCGCCGTTTACGGCTTGTTCGTCAGGGTATATGCTTAACGCGCTCATAATGAATTCCTCCCGTGCAGTCGTATTTCACATTCGAATAAAAATTCCAGCGCTTCCAAATGGCGCAAGGTATCCGCTATGGACGGCCCCCATGTATAAAAGCCGTGACTGGCGATTATATAGGCATAAACGGCCTGATGCCGATCTAAATACTGATCGACATGGGCGCTTAAACGGGGAATATCCTGGTCATTGCCGAAAATCGGTATGACGATGCGAGCGGCATGGGTATTTATGCCGGTAAGCGCTTTCAGCAACTCGTAATTTTCCAGCACAATTTCGTCCTTGAATAGCCGGGAAGCCAAGGCGGCGTTAATAGTATGCGGATGCAAGACGGCTTGTACGTGCGGATAACGCCTATAAAGAGCGGTATGCAGCAGGGTTTCCGCGGAAGGCTGCTTACCATCCAGAGACACGCCATCGCTATCGATCAACATGATGTCATCAATTTGCAAGCGTCCCTTATGCCGGCCGGAAACGGTGATGGCGATATTGCCATCGCCGAGACGGGCGGAAAAATTGCCGCTGGTGGCGGGAACCCAACCTTTGCTGTCAATAAAACCGCCGGCGGTAATCAGCTCGGCGGCCTTACTATAAAATTCGTCGGATTTTAACGTCATCAGGACATGTCGGTCGGAAAAAAGAAAGAGTTGGCCTGTAAGCCGGGTTCTGTCGAGAACAGCCATTCATCTAGGCGGCAAGTCACCTTGCCGCTCAAGCAATCTACCCAGGAGCCGCACGGGCCATGCGTATGCTCCTCTATTTGATCTTGCTCCGGGTGGGGTTTTCCGTGCCACGCCTGTTACCAGCCGTGCGGTGCGCTCTTACCGCACCTTTTCACCCTTACCGAGTTCACATGGAACCAGGCGGTATATTTTCTGCGGCACTTTCCGTAGATTCACATCTCCCAGGCATTACCTGGCACCCTGCCCTATGGAGCCCGGACTTTCCTCCCTTTTATGAATATAAAACGGCGGCTGCTCAGCCAACTCTATTTATGATTATACAAAACTTTTTTTATGCATGTGCGCTATAAAAATGCGAAGTGCTGACTTTATCGAATAAAACAACACGATAGCCAGTAACAAATAGCGGATTTCTCCGGTCGCCGGCGCCGCTCGCTAAGCCTCCAAATCTTTTGCAATCAAAATTTGCGCCGCCGCATAGGCGGAACGCATGGCGCCGGAGTTTTTACGCATTTGTTCCATTACGGTGGCGCCGGCGATTAACATGGCCAGTTGATGGCCCAATTCCTCGGCATTTTTGCATCCGGCCTGGGCGGCCAGATTAATCAGAACGGAGGAAAATGATGCGTAAAATTCCGCGGAGGCCTGTAATACCGGATGGTTGGCGTCCGCGAATTCAGCCGAGGCGTTGATAAACGGACAACCGCGAAAACCGGGGCTGACGAGCAGCTGCGAAAAAACATCGAATACGCCCAGCAATTTTTGTTGCGGGGTAAGCTCCCCGCTATCGAGTACTATTGAAATTCTAGCGCGCATTTCTTCGGCGCTATTCTGCAAATGCGCCAAAATCAAATCTTCCTTGGCTGGAAAATATTTGTATAAGCTCATTTTAGCAATGCCGCAGGCCTTGACGATAGCATCTATGCCTGTCGCTTTAATGCCGTGACTGTAAAAAAGTTCGGAAGCGGTTTTTAAGATATGGTCGCGTAAGTTACGAGGCATAATTGTCATAAAAAAATAATTTGCAATTATACAGACCTGTCTGTATAGTTTCAATAGACAGACCTGTCTGTTTAGGTTTGTTACACGGCCGGCTTTTTATAACTATACGTCTACGAATCGTATGCGGAATATGATTTCTTTCATTCCGCAAGTTATTCAGCCATGTTAAACAAAAAATGCGCGGCTTTTTATACAGCCAAATTAGTGGAGATAACGCCTATGATTACCCTTTACGGTTTTGCAATCAGCAACTATTACAACAAGGTCAAATTCGCATTGTTGGAAAAACAAATCGAATTTAGCGAAGAAGTTGTTGCTCCCAGCCAGGATGAAGAGCTTTTACAGCATTCGCCGCTTGGCAAAATCCCATTTATCCGGACAGCGGATGGTCAATATTTATCTGAATCGCAAGCGATACTGGAATATCTGGAAGACGCTTACCCGGCGCATCCATTGTATCCGGCCGATACTTTTCAACGGGCGAAATGCCGGGAGTTTATTCAGCATCTGGAATTGAATGTCGAACAGATAGCCCGCCGCATTTATCTGGAAGCGCTCTTTGGCGGCAAAGTCTCGCAAGAAGTTAAGGATGAGGTAAAAACCAAAGTCGAAACCGGATTAAAAGGTTTGTCCAGATTGTTAAAACTCTCCCCGTATGCTTTGGGAGAACAATTTACGCTGGCGGATATATTAGCTTGGCCACATTTGCAATTAGTGGCGTATTCAACCCAGACCCTTTACGGCGCCGATCTGGTCGCTGAAAATATTCCGGGCATAGATGCTTATATAAAACTGATGGAAAGCCGTCCGCACGCCCAAAAAGTCGGCGCCGACCGTACGCTGGCGTTAGCCAAGTTCTTTGAAAGCAAGAAATAATTGTACGGATTAGGAAATTTAGCATGTTGGGCTTAACACAAAAGCCCAACATTCATTTGACAAAATCAAAATTGCCGGAATACTGAGCCAAGTAATATAAAAATTATAAAACCCGGAGGCGCATCATGCATACAAATGTATTAATTCCAACAACCATAAACTTTTCCGGCGTTGTTGATGAAGCCATATTGTCCTCGCTAGTCGATCTTTGGTATGAAAAAATGCTGGAGGATTATCGCATTAACCGTTTTTTTTATACGAAGCCGCTAGCTGAACAAACAGCGCCTTTGAAAAACTTTCTATCCGCTTTACTTAGGAATCAACTACCTAGCCCGGAAGAACTATCCGACTTACTGGACGAATATTTTACCGCGGCCTTCGCCCGTACCAACGCAAAACCCAGTTTGGTCAACAATCAGGATTTTGCGTTTCTGCTGGATATAGTCGGCGGCCGGGAAATTCGCACTATCTGCTTTCTGTGCGCTTCTCATGGGCATTTGCTAAAACTAGAGCCGGATGATGAAAATTACGATGTCGCATTGGAGCTCTTGACCGACGCCATGAAACAACTCAGGATACCAGTGGAGCAAGCCGCTAAAATTACCGCAATTGCTGAAAGCGCCAGAAACGCCGTCTTGGGTAGAGGCTTTGAAATCATGCAAGAGGCGGCGTGATGCGATAATAAATATAAGTGATGCGATTGAATGGCGGATTTTGTATACTGTACGGCTTAAACAGCCTGGCGAGACCGGCTGTGCAAAGATCAACCGAAGACTAATATGCCGGCAGCAAACTACATCGCTATTTTAAAAACATCTCTTTTATGTTTAAGCCTTTTGATTTGCCTGTCTCTGACCGGTGGTTGCGCTAGTCAGCCGCAAAAACCCGGCAACGCCGGACTGCAAAATTTATCCCCGGCGCCCATCGTACCGCAAGCGAAACAAACAAAACAGCTGAATCCGCCGGTAGGCGCTTATCAGACCGCGACGGTAAGCGGCGATTACGCCCAGTATCCGGCCTTGCGGCAGTTTATCGAAGAGATGGAGCAAAAACACGGTTTTAAGCGCGAATATCTTAATAGTTTATTTTCGCAAGCTAAACGCAAACAATGGACTTTGGATTATCTGGCTAAATCCGACCTGAGTTTAAAAGCTAAACCCGCTAAAGGCGGATGGAGCCGTTACCGCGCGCAATTTTTGGATGCGCGTCATATCAATGAAGGCGTTGCTTTCTGGCGTAAACATCATGCCGCTTTGCAGCGCGCCAAAGCCGAATACGGCGTCGCGCCGGAGTATATTCTCGGCATCCTGGCCGTGGAAACCGGTTTTGGCGCGAATGTGGGTAACCATCGTATCCTCGACGCGCTGACCACGCTCGGTTTTGATTATCAACGACGCGGCGATTATTTCCGGAGCGAGCTGGAAAATTTTTTACTGATGACGAATACCGAAAATATCGATCCGGCTCAGCCGGTTGGTTCTTTTGCGGGCGCAATGGGCTTGGGGCAATTCATGCCCAGCAGTTTCCTAAGCTGGGCGGTGGATTTTAACGGCGACGGCCACCGGGATTTATGGAACCCGGAAGACGCCATCGGCAGCGTCGCCAACTATTTCGCCCAGCATGGCTGGCAGACCGGACAGCCGGTGGTCAGCGCCACCCGCGGCAATTTGCTCAATGCTGACAGCCTGGAGCCCGGTATTGAAACTCAATACTCGCTCAACACTTTAAAACAAGCAGGAATAGAACCGGCCGGGAATTGCCGGTGCGATTATCCTTTACGCCTGATATTATTAAGGCATCAGCATCAGGACGAATATTTGCTGGGTCATCCGAATTTTTATGCTATTTCCCGTTACAATCACAGCACTTATTATGTAATGGCCGTGCACGAACTTGCTCAGGCTATCAAAAACGCGTATGCGGCAAAGTCCTAGCCTTATGGCGCCTTCACACCATAGCCGAATAAGGCGCTCCTAATGGCGCTCGAAATAGAACATAAATTCTTACTGGCTAACGAGAGTTGGCGTGACGATGTTACGCGCTCGACATACTACAAACAAGGCTATCTGAGCAATAATCCCTTGAGCTCGGTACGCATCAGAATTTCGGATACTCATGCTTGGCTGAATATAAAAAGCGCCACTATAGGTACGCACAGACACGAATATGAATATACGATTCCGCTGGCGGATGCGCATGACATGTTGGAAAACTTGTGCGTCAAACCTTTGATTGAAAAAATACGCCATTTCGTTCAGCAAGACCAGCATGTCTGGGAAATAGACGAATTTATGGGTGAAAACGCCGGCCTGATCGTTGCGGAAATCGAATTGTCGCAAATTGGCGAAGCATTTTTCAGGCCGGCGTGGCTAGGCGAGGAAGTAACGGCTGACCCGCGTTACTACAATAACAATTTATGTAGATCGCCTTATAAAGCATGGGGTAAATAAACCAGCGACTTTTTTAGCTTCAAAAACTTCTGGGCTGACATAGCCTAATTAAGTGTGAAGCCGTTTGCGATTGTAATACACTTCGATTTATTCGAATTCATGATACTTCGCCGCGGATCGGGTTAAAAATCGTTCAGCATGCATCGCTTCATTTTCAAGCTATTGTTTCAGCTTTCCATGGCCGCGTTATCGTAGCAGTCGCTTTCTTGCTCAAACTACAAATCAATTGGTGTTTCGAGAAGAGTTTCCGATGGTCAACCGAGCAATACTGGCTGCCTCGATCAGAATGAACAATCGCGCCTTTGGACATTCGATGCCGCCATAACGCCATCACCAATGCATCACTTCAGTCTGTCTCTGTAAAATGGAGGCGGCAACGGAGACTCTATCGTTATTTTGGTAAGTTTTACCTACGTATTCGTACCAATTGAAGCACGGAATAATGTTAAAGGATAATGATCTCAAAGCTGAACATTAGAGTTTTGATATTTGAAAATGGTAAAAATTTTGCTGAAGCCCATGGGTAATCAGGAACCGGATTGGCCTTTGCAAAAATTACATATTGCTTAACCTACAATTTAATTTGGGATTTTCCGTTCAGAAAGACGAGGCGTGCGCTTTTGAACATTGTTTTGCAGGTCTCCTAAAAACGTAGGACCGTCAATTATGAGTCGAGATCCTCCAAACCAAAACAAATAATTGCTGCGAACTTTTTCGATGGATGCACTCATGAATACAAAGAAATCCGTCCGCTATAAATTAAACATATTCAGGACTTCCAGCAACCAACTGGTTGCGGCCGCCTTCATCTCTACGCCGAGTTTCGCCGCTTCAACAGAACAATACACAGTCGCCCCGCTTAACTACTTTCTCCATAGTTACGGTCCGGCCTCAACGCCTACGATGCATTTGGGATGGGTGTTTACAGCTATTTTAGTTGTAATCTTTATCATCGTTTCGTTATTGCTGATCTGGGCTCTTCTCCATAAACGTCCCATAATAGACGGCCATTACATCGATAAGGAAGATAAAGGGATACTCTGGATCTATATCGGGACCGGCATATCCACCTGCATTTTGTTTGCCTTGGCTATTTATACGCTGGTTACTCTGAATGCAATCGCAAAGCCGGCAATGGCTCCAGGGTTAACGCTAACCGTGACTGGCTATGATTGGTGGTGGAAGGTCGAATACGAGGACGATGACCCTTCCTTGCGTTTTGTTACCGCAAATGAAATACATATTCCGGCAGGATTGCCGGTTCTGGTTAAGCTAAAAAGCGCGGATGTTATTCATGCCTTTTGGGCGCCGCTGCTTGCCGGAAAGACGCAAATGATTCCAGGCCTGACCAATCAACAATGGATTCAAGCCGATGTCGAGGGTGTCTATCGCGGGCAATGTACGCAGTATTGCGGACTCCAGCATGCTCACATGGGCTTCGAGGTTGTCGTACAAGATACGGCTGAATTCCAAAAATGGAAGGATGGCCAACATAAATCGGCTGTTGTGAGTTCCGATAGCGACTTTAATGCGGGCCTGAACCTTTTTATGGATCGTTGCGCCGGATGTCACGCCATTCGTGGAACCGAGGCCGTAGGCGCCCATGCGCCCGATTTGACGCATTTGAATTCACGCCGCCTTCTTGCTGCCGGATTATTAACCAACACACCCGACAACTTAATGAAATGGATTGCCCATGCCCAGGACATTAAACCCGGTTCGCGTATGCCAAATATGGAATTATCGGCGGCAGAGGCTGCCGTTCTTTCAGCGTTTTTATCGGCGCTTAATTAAAGGAGAAGCCTGTCATGACCCCTATCTCTAACAGTTCGCCCGATCTAAAGTATGCTCGAGTACCCGAGATGGGCCGCGCTCCTGTTGGGTCGGCCGCCGAAATTTGTCTTCTGGAATTATGGGAATCCGCTCCCGGCTGGCGCGGCTGGTTTTCCACGGTCGACCATAAGGAAATAGGACTTCGATATCTCGTAACCGCCTTTATTTTTTTGTTGATGGGCGGTGTTGAAGCGCTGATCATGCGTCTACAACTCGCCCGCCCGGACCAAACCCTGCTATCGCCGGAACAGTACAATCAACTTTTTACAATGCACGGCGTGACGATGATTTTTCTGTACTCGCTGCCGGTACTGTCGGGATTTTCCAATTATTTATGGCCGCTCTTGCTGGGTTCCCGGGATATGGCGTTCCCGCGTCTTAATGCGCTCTCTTATTGGATTTTCCTGTTTGCCGGTATTTTTCTATACGCCAGCTTTCCACTAGGGCAAGCGCCGAACGCAGGCTGGTTTAACTACGCGCCGTTTACGGGAGTGGATTACAATACCGGACCCAACATCGACGTTTATGCGCTCGGCATGGTGTTACTGGGAATTTCCACCACCGTCGGAGCGATCAATTTCGTTGTCACCTTATTTAAAATGCGGGCGCCCGGTATGACGATAGACCGGATACCGATTCTAATTTGGGGTACGTTGACCGCATCCGTGGCGAATATTATTGCCGTTCCCTCAGTCATTCTCGCATTTTTTCTGCTGTGGCTCGATCGTCAACTGAATACGCATTTCTTCGATGTAGCTAATGGCGGTAAACCCCTGCTTTGGCAACACTTGTTCTGGATGTTTGGGCATCCCTGGGTTTATGCGGTCGTGCTTCCCGCCATGGGTATCGTTTCCGGCGCTCTCCCGGTATTTTGCCGGCGTCCGCTGGTAGGTTATACCGCGGTCGCGCTTTCGACCATCGCGACCATGTTGATTGGTTTCGGCGTATGGGTGCACCATATGTTCGCCACCGGCTTGCCAACTCTAGCCCTATCGTTTTTCAGCGCGGCCAGCATGGCGATTTCCATTCCTAGCGCCGTCGGCGTTTTTGCCTGGATAGCCACTATTTGGCTGGGCCGACCGGTTTTCCATACCCCTTTCCTGTTTTTTGCCGGATTCGTGATCCTTTTTGTGGTCGGCGGACTATCCGGCGTGATGACCGCGGCGGTACCGCTGGATCTGCAGCTAAACGAAACTTACTTCATCGTCGCTCATCTGCATTACGTTTTGCTTGGAATAAATGTGTTTCCGGTGATTGGCGGCATCTATTACTGGTTTCCAAAATTCTTTGGCCGCATGATGAGTGAACAACTTGGCAAATTGAGTTTCTGGGTAATGTTCATAGGCTTTAATTTGGGCTTCTTCCCTATGCATCTGTCAGGCCTGTTGGGTATGCCGCGCCGAATATATACCTATGCCCCCAACATGGGCTGGAATACCGTCAATATGATTACATCGGTCGGTTCATTTATATTTGCCGCCGGTATTTTAATATTTATGTGCAATTTCTTCATCAGTTTAAGGCGCGGCGCCTTAGCGACAGCAAATCCCTGGGATGCCTCTACCCTGGAATGGTCAACGCCATCGCCGCCGCCGGCTTATAATTTTGCGGTAATTCCATTCGTAGCCAGCAGACATCCTTTGTGGGAGGATAGGCTGGATGAAGGAAACGGCCGATCCATTCTCGACCATGGTTATCTGCTTAGCGAAGGAAGGGAAACACTAGGCACAACCCCACTCGACGCTGAACCGGAGAGTATTCTAAAAATGCCGGACGATACTTATGCTCCTTTTTTTCTCGGACTGTTTAGCGCATTATGCTTTGTGGGCCTACTGTTGAATTGGTGGAACTTTACTGTTTTGATGGCTTTGGCTTGCAGCCTATCGCTGATGGCATGGTTTTGGCCGGGGAAAAAATTTACCGAACACGTATCTGAAATTAAATACGATAAGGGGGCGACTCATGGTTGAAATGCTACAATCGGAATTCGCGTTGCCGATAGGCGGCGTTGGCAAACGGACCAGCGGCCGTTGGGGCGTGCTGGCGCTGATCGCTACCGAAGGTTCTCTATTCGGCTACCTGCTATTTACCTATTTATATCTGGCTTCTCAAACTGAACAGCACTGGCCGCCCGAAGGCTTGCCTAATCTAATGATGCCAGGCATCAACACCTTGATATTACTGTCGAGCAGTGTATTCGTTTGGGCATGCGAACGTTGCATTCAGCACAGGCAGTTGACTTCGAGTCTGGTGTGGATGGCGTTAGCGAACGGATTCGGTATTTGTTTCGTGTTCATTCAACTTAAGGAGTGGGGCAAAAAAAAATACGATATGACATCGGATCTATACGGCTCCCTATACTTCACCATTACTGGATTTCATATGCTGCATGTCATTGTCGGATTGCTCATCCTGATGACGCTTCTGGTTTGGATTTCACTCGGCTATTTTGATGATAAGCGATATAGCGCCGTCGCCATCGGCGGTCTTTATTGGCACTTTGTCGATGTGGTATGGCTGTTTGTATTTACAACCTTGTATTTATTACCCTATCTTTACTAGAGCCGATCATGCATTTTTTCTCCAAACCGCATCCGTCTATCGAACCCGACGACTCCGGCCATGCACCTATCAACATGTTCCAAATATGGGTGGGGATCTTCGGAGCGCCCGTCGCCTGGATAAATCAAATGCTGTTAAGCATGCCGATTGCAGCTCATGACTGCTATCCATTCCAGGCGCCTTTAACATCACCTATCAGGCAAGATTTGCCCGCGATACTGATGACAATAGGCATAACCTGTCTTGCGATTGCTCTAATATCCGGCGTTTCGGCCTGGAGCACTTGGCGGCAATACCAACACAGGCAAACTGACAAAGGGATAAGCTTAATTAACAGGAGCGAGCATCGAACCCGGTTTTTAATAAAAACCAGTCTGATGTCGAGTTTCATATTTATTGTTGCGATTGTCTTCAACATTTGTGCGATTATGTTGGTCTCGCCATGCAGCTCATGGTTTTAAACATCATGTCTTTCAAGACGATTTTCGGACGCATTTCACCTCGAGCGGCTGTCAAGGTTGCGTCCCTTGCTTATTCCATATTATTTTCCGGTTTCGCCATGGCGCAAACTTTAAATTCCGCGGACTTTGGCAGAGGCGCTTATCTGGCTAGGGTAGCCGACTGCGTGGCCTGTCATACCGCAGGAACTCAATCGCCAAGATTTGCCGGCGGCCTAGCTATCAATTCACCGTTCGGAATCATTTATTCAACGAATATAACTCCGGATGAAATCAATGGTATTGGCCGATACACGTTGAACGATTTCAGCCGTGCGGTGCGTAATGGCATCGCCAAGGATGGCAAGCGATTGTATCCGGCCATGCCTTACCCCTCTTTCACGGCTATTAACGATAACGATATTCGTGCTCTTTATGTTTATTTTTTAAAAGAGGTGCAACCGGTCAACTATAAACCGCCTGCAACCAAGCTGCCTTTCCCTTTTAATTTACGCTGGAGTCTTATTTTTTGGGATGCCATTTTCACTAGGGATGAGCGCTATCAACCGGATCCCGAACGCGATGAACAGTGGAATCGCGGCGCCTATCTGGTACAGTCCCTAGGACATTGCGGCGCATGCCATACCCCTCGTGGTATTGCCTTCCAGGAACAAGCCTATTCGGGAGACTCGCCTAGTTATTTAAGAGGGGCTTTGATAGACAATTGGTTTGCCGCTAATCTCACAGGCGACAATGCGTCCGGGTTGGGGCGATGGTCCGAGGCGGAAATCGCAACATTTTTAAAAACCGGCCACAACGAAAAAGTGGCTGCATTCGGTAGCATGATAGCCGTGGTGGAAAACAGTACCCAATATATAAATCTGGACGATCTGAATGCAATTGCGCATTACTTAAAATCGCTGCCGGCTTACGGCGAAAAGCCATCCTATAAACCGGACCGGCCGGCCGTCGCCGCGGCATTATCCGCGCTGCTAACCGGCGAAACCGAACTACCCGGCGCGGGTATTTACAACTCATTCTGTATGAAATGTCACCGGGAAACCGGAATAGGCGAACCTGACAAGTATCCAAAGCTGGCGGGGAACTCGATTGTTCTTTCCGAAAATCCCAGCTCGCTGATTCGTTTGTTGCTGGAAGGCGGCAAGACAGCGCAAACGGCAGCGATACAGAAGTCTCATGAGATGCCTGGTTTTGCGAAAAAATTATCCGACCAACAGATCGCCGAAGTACTCAGTTTTATACGCCATAGTTGGGGGAATGAAGCCTCGCCGGTTACGACGCGCCAGGTGGCGTCATTAAGAAGTAAACTTAAAATTTAAGCCCACCGCCTAAGAATGAGGAGGAAAAAATGTCCGGCGCAACGCCTACACCCATCGTTTTGACGATTGGCCATTCGACGCACTCGATCGAGGATTTCATTGGCTTGCTGCGGACACACGGAGCAATTATCGTTTTGGATGTTCGGACGGTACCGGGTTCCCGGCATAACCCGCAGTTCAATAAACTTGCTCTTTCCGACTCCTTGCAAAAGGCCGGATTGAAATACATTCATCTGCCGGGTCTCGGCGGGCTTCGGCATGCGAAATCCGATTCGCTCAACTTGGGCTGGCGCAATGCGTCTTTTCGTGCTTATGCCGATTACATGCAAACGCCGGAGTTTAATCTGAATCTCGACGGATTAATCCGGCTGGCTACTCAACAGAGATCCGTATTAATGTGTGCGGAAGCGTTGCCGTGGCGTTGTCATCGCTCCCTGATCGCAGATGCTTTGTTGTTACACGGAATTTGTACTGAGCATATTATAAGTACTACTCATCGACAACTTCATACGCTCACGCCTTTTGCCAAAGTTCAAGGCATGACGATCACCTATCCGGGCGTTTGCAAAAGAACTTTTCTAACTCCAGGGGATCGACTATCGGAACAATCCGTCATAAATACCGATACCGGCATCGCACTTTCCACCTACAGCGATTTATTCGGATTTCTGAAGCGGACCGAACAGAAAAACCATTATTTCTTCAAGGATATCAGCGTGACGGAACTGCCGGATACTTCCCGGCCACTTTATGTTTGTCAGATTCATTAAAAATGCGGGTCTACGTGTATGTCTGTCTATACTATGTCTAGCTTTCATAGTGTTATCGGCCGGTTGCAATACAGAAAAGCGGTGGCGACTTCATGAAATTAGCGGCCATTTGCCGGATTTGCGTTTTTCGCTAAAGTCCGACGCTGAACGAGCAGTGACCGAGCGCTCATGCCAAGGCTATCTGGTATTATTGTTTTTCGGTTTTACTAATTGTCAGTCAGAGTGCCCAACCACTCTATTTCATTTGGCAAAAATAGTAAAAGGTTTGGGAGAAAACGCGAATCGTACTCGTATTCTATTCATCTCACTGGATCCCAGCCGCGATACCCCAACAATTATGCAACGTTATCTTAGAGCTTTTGATGCCGAACATGCGCTTGGATTGACAGGTAACGAAGATGAAATAGAAAACCTCGCAAAACGTTATCGCATAGCTTATAGCCAAAGAATAGCGGACACCGATGACCTCGTTCACAGCGCCGTAGTTTATGTTTTTGACCGGCAAGGTCATGCTCGTCTGTTGATCACGCCGAATGATTCAATAATATCGGCTGTGGAGGATTTACAGCATTTACTAGAACTATCTAACTAGTCTTCCCTGAAAAAGCCCATAAATTACTTTTCGGTCTCGTTCAGTCGGAATTAATGCGATTTTTCGACATAATGAAATCGACATGAGGTACATAGAGGAGATTTGCTATTTTTCGAACCAGATATTCTTCTTGCGGGTCCAATTTTCCGTCGGCATAAGCAATTCTCCATAAAGATTCAATTAACCGGACTTTTTGATCCAGACTGCATGATTTATTAATCAGGGATGTAAATTGATAATAATCGGTAGCTTGTTTTCGTTGTTCTTCGGCCGCGGCCATCAAAACTTCGGCTCGTTCGGCGGTTAAGGAAAAATTCTTTTGAACCATCGACAAAATCAACCCCCGTTCTTTCTTGTCGACTATTTCATCCATAACCATCATTTCCATAAACAAGGCAACGCTGGCGAGTTGCAACTGTTCTTCCGTGGATTTTTCCGCGCCGGGGAGCGCAAGGTGTTGTTCAAAAAAAAGTTTGATCTGGTTAAGCATCTTAAATATATTCTTTTACGACTCAAGGGAACTCCGAAAAACCACCCTTCGGTATGCTCGGAGCGAACGATAATTTCTATCAATGACTAACCCGTTCATAGCTACCCTGACTAAGCATAAAAGCCAGGTTTTTTTTGAGGTCGCCTAAAAATATGCAACGGCAAAAATACGGATTGGCGCTCTGAAACCATTTTAGCCGCAAATGCGCATCATGTGTTAATGCGCTCCCGGTATTCCGTTCAATAGCGCAAACCTCCCGTTTTCACCAGGAATTAGTCCCGTTGGTTACCGAACTCGGTTGCGTATGTATGTTTCCGCACAGACATTGACCGATCGGGCCAATAAAATTTTTAATAAATTTCCGGCCCGGCGCTTAAGGCGGCTTCATTCTCGATGATTTT
Organism: Methylomonas sp.; assembly: GCA_050015235.1. Classification (GTDB taxonomy): domain Bacteria; phylum Pseudomonadota; class Gammaproteobacteria; order Methylococcales; family Methylomonadaceae; genus Methylomonas. Next base: position 29,278 of record JBEKBU010000006.1, read on the forward strand.
ACTTTTACATGGACAAGCTTTTTAGCGGCGCCTATAATTTTTTAAAAACCAATGTGCTACATCATGAAAACACTTTATGGCGGAATTAACTCCAAGTTGGCCGCATGTTTGACAACATGCTGTTTATTTATGAGTTTTGCGATGACGGCCCATGCCGTTGAAATCGCCAAACCGGCCGAGCCGGTTGCCGGCCGTTTGAGCGTTACCGGTTCGGTCGCGTTAAGCAATCTCTTGACTTACTGGACGCAGGCGTTTGCCGACCGCAACCCATTAATCTACGTCACCATCGCCGACCCCGGCGGGAACGCCGGGATCGACGCATTGATCAACAATACGGCCGATCTGGCGCTGACAAGCGCCTCATTAAACGATGAACAAAGCGAAGCGTTCTCAACTCGTTTCGGTTACCCGCCGCATGTGATTCCGGTCGCCATGGACGCCGTAGCCGTTTACGCCAATGATGCAAATCCACTCACCAGTATCGCTATTCCAGACCTCGATGCCGTATTTTCCAGTACTTACCGTTGCGGAGAACCGCAACCAATCCGCACCTGGGGCGCATTAGGCGTAATAGGCATTTTGGAGCGGCAGAGAATCACGGTATATGGCTTAACTGTCGATACGGGAGCCAACAGTCTTTTCAGGGAAACCGCTTTGTGCGGAGGCGATTTTATTAAGGATTTTCAGGCTTTGGCTGGGCCCGATGCTGTCGAGAGTGCGCTCATATCGGACTTTGCGGGCATAGGATTTTCCAGCAGCGCAATGAGCGCCCCCGGGATTCATGCGCTTGCCATAGCTCCCCGTAAAGGTGAACCGGCGGTTACTCCTTCTCCGGATGCCATTCGTTCGGGACGCTACGCCATGAGCCGAACTTTAGCCATAACGGTTAACCAGCCGGAAAACCGTCCGCTCTTGCCGGCGTTACAAGCTTTCATCGAATTCGTTCTCTCGCCTGACGGGCAAAGAATCGCCGCCAAAGCCGGTTACGTGACGTTGCATTAAAGCATTGGAGTCCTTTGATTTGCAGGCATATCAAAATATAACAGTTTAATTGAGGTCGCTGCAACCGATGCCCCAACCTAGCGGAATTGATTTTCACTCCACATTAAGAATAGATAAACATGAGCTACCGCAAACAATTCATTATCAAACCCGGTGAAAAAGTTCAACTTGATAAAATCGATCCTGCGTTTACCGGTAAGCACGAATCGCATGATGCAGCGCTGCCGAAGATACGGGAAAACGTAGCTCGTATGGATAAGCTGCAGTATCTGCTCTATGCGGATGGCGATCAGTCGCTGCTGGTTGTGTTGCAGGCCCTTGACGCCGCAGGTAAAGACGGGGTAGTGAGACATTTGTTCAGCGGCATGAATCCACAGGGCGCCTCCGTGTTCGGTTTCAAACAGCCGAGCAAGGACGAAGCCGCGCACGATTTCCTCTGGCGCGCCCACCGGCGAACGCCGGGTAAGGGCGAGATAGTCATTTTCAACCGTTCGCACTACGAAGACGTGCTTGTCGTGCGCGTACACAAGCTGGCGGATAAATCGATTTGGTCAAAACGTTATGCCCTGATCAACGATTTCGAGAAAATGCTCTTAAACAACGGAACACGGATTCTGAAGTTTTTTCTGCATATCAGCGCGGAGGAACAGTTAGCCCGCTTCAAACAGCGGCTCGACGATCCATCCCGGCACTGGAAAATCTCCGAAGCCGACTATATAGAGCGCGAATTATGGCCAGAATACATCGAGGCCTATGAAGAAGCTATCGAACGCACCAGTACACAGCATGCGCCGTGGTATATTATACCCGCCAATCATAAATGGTTTCGAAACTTGGCTATCTCTGAAATTATCGCGGATACCATGGACGAAATGGGCTTGAAGCTACCCCCTACGCATGTGGATATAGAAAAAATGCGCAATAGATATCATGATGCCGAACAGAAGCAGACCTAACGAGACATGTGAGTATGGAGAATCATCATGCCCGATAAAATAGCCAAACTTATTTTACTTTTTTTGATTTTATATGCATGCAAGAGCGTATTCGCCGAGGAAGCCATTGAGATTAAATTTGAAGCCCTACCGGATGCGGTACAAAAAACAGCCCTTGGCTCTATCGAAAGAAAGCGCATCGGCAAAATAACAAAAATCAGCGAAAATGAAAATGTTAAATATAAGATAGAAACCGATAAACTGGAAAACAAGAAGGATCTTGTTTTTCAGATTATCGTGATTGCCAACAATGGAAAAATCATGAAGTTTACTAAGGAAGTTCCTTATTTCACATTATCTTTCGAGCAAATGCAAGCAATAGAAAAACAGTACCCCGGCATTAAAGTCAATGAGCTGGAATCGGTCGAAATCCATTACTTTGATGTGTTGGCTGAAGTTAAAGGTCAAGAGATTAAATTCAGATTTTTTGAAAATGGCGCCATGGAAGAAATTCCATCGGCTCGGAAATAAACCATCGGCTACGTTTGCAAGTATATTTACTGCGTAATTTTATCGACTATACCCCCAAATGATTGCATCCGGCGCCTGCTAGCGAGTCGCTCAAATCCCCGCAAAAGAAATGTCCGCGCAATAATTATTGATTAAGAAAAAACCCCATGCTTAAAGATGAAAATGGCGCCCACAATTTTCTGTTTCCAATATTTCAGGGCATCTTACCCATCAACAAATCACAGATACCAGCCGAAATCATCGCGGGTATCACACTGGCGGCGCTGGCCATTCCGGAAGTGATGGGGTATACCAAAATTTCCGGCACGCCCATAGTGACCGGTTTGTATACCATACTAATCCCAATGGTTCTGTTCAGCTTGTTTGGCTCCTCACGGCACTTGGTGGTCGGCGCCGATTCGGCGACCGCGGCTATCCTCGCTGCCGGTCTCGTGGGACTTGCGGCGTCCGGGTCTGATCAGTACTTGGCTTTGGCGGCGGTTTTAGCTTTTATGGCTGCGGGATTTTTACTTTTAGCGCGGTTTATTGGTCTTGGATTTATGGCGGATTTTCTTTCTCGTACAGTACTGATTGGGTTTCTGTCCGGGGTTGGTTTGCAAGTCGCCTTGGGTGAAATTTCCGGTATGCTTGGGCTAAAGGGGGGAGGGCATGGTTCGCTATTGAAAGTTTGGAATGATTTCCAGCAGATTGAACAGTTCAACCCGTATTCGATAGCCATCACACTTTGTGTGCTGGTGGTAATTGTCGGCTCAAAGAGGCTTTCTCACAAAATACCCGGGGCCTTGATAGCAGTGATCGGAGCTATTTTCGCCAGTTGGCTGTTGGATCTAAAGAGCCATGTGCATGTTCTAGGAACGGTTCCGAGCGGTCTCCCACATATAGGCTTACCAGATGTTGAGTGGGACTGGGAACTCATCGAAAAACTTGTCCCCATCGCTTTCGCCATGTTTGTGGTCATTTTGGCGCAAAGTGCTGCAACTTCGCGCGCCTATGCTGTCCGCTACAACGAAAAGTTTAGCGAAAACATTGACTTGGTCGGTCTCGGCTTGGCAAATATCGGTGCAGGCCTGTCAGGCGCCTTCGTCGTGAACGGGAGTCCGACAAAGACGCAAATGGTTGATAGCGCGGGTGGGCGTACTCAACTGTCCTTACTGATCACCTCTTTAATCGTATTATTGGTGCTGTTGTTTCTGACCGGGCCATTGGCCTATATGCCCGACACGGTATTGTCGGCAGTGGTGTTCCTGATCGGTATTGACCTTATCGATGTTAAAGGCATGCATAGTATATTTGTCCGAAGACGATCAGAGTTCTGGGTAGCGCTGGCCACAGCGTTGATGGTGGTGTTTATTGGCGTCGAACAGGGTATTTTATTCGCTATCGTGTTGTCGCTCATTGTTCATACACGGCGTGGATACAGACCAAAAAACGCCCTGCTTGTGCCTTCCGAGTCTGGTGTCTGGCGCACTAAACCGGTATTGAGTAAAGCCCAGGCTCTGAAGGGTTTAGTGCTCTACCGGTTTACACACAGCATGTATTACGCAAATTCACAGTTATTCTCGGAAGAGATCGCCTATCTAATCGATAATCCGGAGCCGCCCTTGTACTGGCTCTGTATCGACGCCTCCGCAATAGATGAGATCGACTACACAGCGGCGGAAACACTTCGTGTTACGATTGAAGCTTTAAAGAAGAGGAATATTCGCCTGATTTTTGCACATGTACTGGACGACATCCATGAAGAAAATCATAACGAGCTCCTCCTTTTGTTAGGAAAAGAGGCTTTTTATGGGAGCTTGCATGATGTGATAAAAGCCTATCAGCAGCAAACGAACATAGAGCTGGATTAGTGACCCAAACTATAACCAGGCTATTCGTAAACAAATTGATGAATATCCGCATTTTCTCGAGACGGCATATTGTTTATATCAAATTAGGCCTTGCTCTTGCTTTTCTCCCTTCCCGTAATGTCGTTCACCTATGTTTGTTTTTTGAATTTGGCTTTATGAATATACAAAGCCGTTCAAATTTTTTGGATTAAGGTTATTTTATTGTTTCGGATTTATAATGCTTTTATTAATGCCCGTTCCGTGACTATCGGCGGCATTTTTGATAAAAATTTGTTTTAAGCGGTTAAACGCAGACCATAAACTGGTATCCATAATGGTCTCATTGCCGATAGAAACGATTATTCGAGTTAATTCCGGCATTTTATCTTTGGTTGAGGCTATATAAATAGGTTGTACATATAAAACGGTATTTCCCATCGGCAAGATAATCATGCGGCCCATTTCGACAAGCGAACCGTTCTGATCCCATAAGGTAAATTGTTCTGAAATTTCAGGTTCTTGTTGAGTCAATGCTTCAATTTGAGCCGGGCCGTTGACCTGAACTTCCTTGCCAAATTTGTAAACAATAATACCCGGTTTGTAATCCTGGCTACATCCGGTTTTATCCAATGTGCCGGCAACACCTATCATGCTAAGATTATTTCTATTAACCGGCGTCATCGGGTCTATCAACACAAACTCCTCCGTATCGTCACAACTGCCAAAGTCCATGGTCTGGTAATAGGGGAACACCGGTTTGCCGCGCACTTTGGCAAACTCCCAGGTTTCAGCCTGTTCATAGAATAACCCGGGGCTGTGTTGGTGATATTTTGCATATACTTTCATCTGCAGATAAAAAAGATCGCGCGGATACCGCAAGTGTTTCTTTAATTCGTTTGGCATTTCCGCCAGATCTTTAAATAATCCCGGGTAAGCTCGGTTATATGCCTGAATAATGGCGTCCGATGGATCTGAAATATAAAAGTCTACATCGCCGTCATAGGCGTCAACCACTACCTTAATCGAGTTACGGATGTAGTTGAAATGCGTCTTGTCTGTCAAAAAGTTTTCATCCGCGGGCTGTGAGAACGGATATTTGTCGGATAATGTGTAGGCGTCCTGTATCCAGTAAAGTCGATCCTCGGTTATCACCAGATAAGGATCTTTATCCAAATGCAGGAAGGGAGCTATCTTATTGATGCGCTCGGTAATATTCCGAAAAAGTTTGACTTTGCTCTGGTCGGATATATTGGGTGAAAAAAATATTTTTTCATCTTTGAAATAAGTGGCGAATAATGCTTTTCTGAACAGAGATGAAATGGGAATGCCGCCTTCACCGTGGTAAGCCTGCTCCAGACCAGGATCTGAACTTGAAATTCCTTCGACCTTGAGATTATTGGGAACTATGGCATAGTCGAATTTTTCCTGACCATAGTAAATATCCGGGTGTTTCGTTCTGAAGCCGACATCGGAATGCATGTTTAAATCACGTAAATACCAGATTAAGGGTTTTTCGGCATCTTGCGCGGCGGGCGTTACGACGGCGCCGTAACCATGGGTATAGCGCAAATGGATATTTTCCCAGTTTTGCGCTTCAGGCGGTAACATCGATACGTTGATTTCCCTGGCCGCCAGATCGACCTGTCTAGTGTGGTCGTTAATAAAATAGTGGTCTTCATCAACAGTGAGAACTTTGTAATAAGGTCTGATCTCCTGTAGTTGTTTATAGCTATCAATGATGTACTCTCTATCCCATACCGGAATATTTTCGAAATGTTTTTGCGTACTCCAAGTATCTATATCCTTGGCCGCATCCAGATTAATTGTCATTTCAACCGTTTTAACGTTTTTTAAATCGTATGCAGCCAGGGTAGCGTCAATATTTTCCTGCATAAAGGACTGGTTGGTTTTAACCGGATTCGGCTTGACTATATATTTTTCAATTAAATCTGGAATCCATTGTATTTTCGGCAAACCAGCGGCAAAAAGAAACAGGGTTATGGATATGAGAAAGGGGGTTTTTACACGGTGTTTTTCTGAAAAAACAAACAAGATCGCCGTTATCGCTGTTGCCAGGAAAGTCACAATTTCCAGCCAGATAAGCGGTAATTGATAACGGATTTCAATAAAACCTGGACCATAGAATACCGGCTCATGCGTGCCGGTATACAGCAGGGTAAAGCGATCCAACATGAATCCCCAGATCGCAATGGCGACCACAAAGCCCATAAGAACCGACATATGTATCTTGGCGCCTAAAGGAAATTCCGAGCTTTGCTCAGGGATAAAAACATGTTCCAGCCAATAGAGAATTCCGACCAGGCAGAAAATGAGTAAGGCCGAAGTTAGCAGTACTTGCTGAATAAGCATGTAAGTCGGGTAGGACAGCATGTAAAAGCTGACATCATTGCCGTAAACCGACTCGATTACCCCTGAATCCCTGCCAAAAAAGTACAGTAGCGTCGTTTCCCACTGTTCATAGAAAGGGATGGCGATCAATATGGCCAGCAGCAAGGATATCGGCGTATATATCTTTACCGAGCCATTTAAAAATGTGTCGACCAAGCCTTGGAATCGTTGGCGTTTATCAAAACTGACGAGCATGTCGTCCGGCCGATTTAAGCCCAGATAACGTGAAGCAACCCAGAAATGAAAAAAGAATATGGCGAAAAACGCCAGGGTGACGCCGCCGGAAAAAAAGAATTTATAGAGATGTCTTAACCAAAAATACGCTTCAAGTTTTAAGGATTGGTACCACCATAAATTAACGAATAATTCGATAAATGCGAAATAGAAAACGATATATAAAATGAAAACGATTACAAGTGTTACAACAATCAAGCTGGGTAAAGGCTTTAAGGTTTTCATAGCACTCTCTTAAACTATTAGATTTCAATCCGGTATAATAACTTACAAACGTGAAAAATTCCTCTGACCTTTAGTTTTTTGTTACGTTTCCGAACAGACAGTCCGACATTTAATTTAAATCCGCCATATCACTTTCAATCGTATTTTACCTCCCTTGAGGTTTTTTACCGGTTATCGCCTAAGCCTGGTTTCGGTTGTTTCAATTCTTGATAAAACACGATCATCACACCGACGCCACTCATCAATGCCGCATGCATCCATAGAATCAATCCACCGATCTGCTGATCTGTTATAGAACTAATTCCGGTAAATGCCCGTCCACACAAGGTATAAAAGGGATAAAGCTCAAAAGGCGTGAAAAAAATTATGGCGCCCATAAAAATTTGCGGCGGAATAACCGCAAGCATCATCGCGATGCGGCAACCAGGAGATTTTAGGCTATGGGAATTTAGAACAATTCCCCAAAACATCAGTCCGTTTAACGCCATGCTCCAGTTCATCAAGCGATAAACGCGCCAGTCGAGCATGGCAATAAAGTGGATGGCGGGTAGCAACCAGAAAATGATTATTCCTACGAACATTGATACTGAAACAACAGGATGGAATAATACATTCACTAGACATTTTATTGACCGCCATTCTGAAAACCATCGTATCAAGCGCTTTCCCGACAAGGGTAAACCAGCAAACAGAGTAGCTTTAGGGCGAGCGAGTACAATTAAAAATGGACCGAAATGGTGCAGCACTAGACTTTGTAGTTGATGAATGAAAAATTCATGTTCAGCGTAATAATCAAACTGGGTATGAGAAGCCATATATAAAGATAATAACCCCATCCAAAAGGATATTTTTTGTCGATAAAACGGCTTGGATATTAGGCTACCTCTAATGAAGATTATGGCTGTAACAAGAGTTACCATTACAACAGAAATTGATGGCTCCCATGGTACAAGCCAATGCAGAGGGTTCATTTATTTTCAACCTCATAACAATGTTCTGATTCTGTCCAAACGCCTTTCGGAAGCATGGTGTTGTTATGCTTTGATTAAAAGCGGCGCCAGAATAAATGATAGCAGCTTACAAACGAAATCTCAGTCTTTTGAAAAGTTTACGATGGCCCGCTAAAGCAATTATGGGTAGTTAATAATTATGGCGGCGGATTTTGGAGCATGAACAACCGGGAGAGGCGGTAAATGGATAAACTGCCGCAAGCCATCTACATGCAAAACTTTCCGCCTTGCAGTTATGGATACCGCACAAGCGGACGTTTCTTGGGACCCGAAGGGGGCATACTTTGCTCGCCATGAATGGCTTAACTCTCGCAACGAATGCTTTAGCTTAATGACATTGCTAGAGATAAACCGGATTATGCGGTGATTTTCAAAAATTTTTGATAAAGCGTATCTTTATTTTCGACATTCTCAGGGTCTTTGTCGATACAATCGACCGGACAGACTTCCACGCATTGCGGTTTATCATGATGGCCTATGCACTCGGTACACAGACTAGGATTGATGATATAAATTTCTTCACCCTGGTAAATAGCGCCATTCGGGCATTCGGGTTCGCAGACATCACAATTGATGC
>JBEKBU010000007.1:0-38013 GCA_050015235.1 Methylomonas sp.
TGACATTCAGCGCGCCGTCGACTTGAATCAGGCCGTTGTCCGCGGTCAAGGTAATATTTTGCGCCTGTACCGAATCGGCGGCGGCCACCAGAATATTGCCCTGTCCGAGCCTGACCGCCAGATTACCGTTAAATCCGCCGGCTTGCAGCAGCGCATTCAGGCTGGAGAAACCGGCGGTGTCGCTCGACGCATGCAGGCTGAAATTGCCGCCGGCGGCGCCCTGGTAAGCAAAGCCTTGCAGGGTTCCGTCCAGCGCGACGGCGCCGTTGGCCGCCGTCAACGCCACGCTGCCGGCGTTGCCGCCTTGCGTGGAGCCGGAAACGTTCAGGGTTGCGCCGGATTGTACGTTCAGATTGCCGTTAACGCTACTCAACTGAATTGCGCCGCCTTGCACGCCGACTTGTTCGCTACCTAAGCTGACCGCTTGCCCGCCGGCGGTATCGATCACGGCGCTGGTATGGACATTCAGGTTTTGCGCGGCCGTCAGATTAACGTTGCCGGCCGCCATGTCGATCGCGCCGTTCAGATCGATGGCGCCGGCGTTGACGTTTAGGCTGGCCGCCAACCCGGAACTGGTTTGAGCGCCTATCGCAGCCAATGTGGTCAAGTTATGGGCGCCTAAATTCAGCGTGGTGTCGGCGCCGGCTTGCCCAGTCCACACCGGAGTAGTGACGGTCATATTTCCGGAGCCGGTCAACGCGCCGGCGCCGCTGCCGATCAAGGCGGTTGCGGCGTTCAAGCCGATTTGATTAAAACCGTTCAATGCGTAAGCGCCGGAACCCAAGGTTATGTTCGCCGCTTGTAATTGCAGCGCGCCGCCGCCACCGCTGTTATTGACGGCTGAACCGGGATTGCCGCTGTTTTGCAGGTTAATGCCGCCGCTAGCGGTAATGGCGGCGGTTTGATTGGCGCCGATAGAGCTGTTGATGTCGCCGCTATCCAACGTCAGATTGCCGAGTTGCAGATTAAGCGCGGAAGCGATATTGATCGCGCCGCTGCTGTCTAAAATCATATTTTTGACGTTCAGGCCGCTCAACGTGCTGTCGGATAATTGCAGGCCGGCGTTCGCGGCGGCCGCGCCGCCCAGCGTGATCAATCCGCCGTTCAAAGTCAGCGCGCCGCCGGACATCTGAATCGCGCCCTGCATGCTGCTTGGGCCGGTAGCGTCCAGCAGCATGGAGCCGGAAGCGGACAAGCTGGCGCCGGCGGCGACGTTCAAGGCGCCGTTCAGGCCGTCGACACTGGCGCTGTCGCGTATCACCTCAGCCTGACCGGCGCCGGATACCCGTAATAACGCCCCGTCGGCGCTAGCGCCATTGGCGTTGCTGACCGTCAGGATGCTGTCGGTGCGGCTTAAAGAGCCGGATGCGTTGATGCTTGCGCCGGAGGCGACATTGACGCTGTCAGTGGCGGCTAAAATGATTTCCAGGCCGCTTAAAGAGACGCCGGCGCCGACGTTAACGGTTTGCGCGGACACGCTCAGCGCCGCGCCGCTGCTGCTCCGGGTGCGCAGACCGCCGATCAGGATGCTGTCCACGCCCGAGGAATTTTTAGAATTTAATGGGCTTAGGGAATTCAATGAGCTGGCGGTAAGGGTGACGCCGCCGTTGGCCGCCGCGCCGGGCTGATTAACGATATTGATATTAGTGGCGCTGATGTCCATTTGCCCGCCCAAACCGCCGTTAGCGGCGGCGGCGCTGATGTTGGCGTCGAAATTCAGGGTCTGGCCGGCTATCAGGCTTAAATTACCGGCGTCCTGCGGCAGCGAGGGTATCGAGCCGGCCGGCGTATTCGCGGCGAAAAACTGGCTGGCGGTCGTTAGTTGATAAGGCGAATAGTTATACACCGCCTGGCCGCTTTGCACTTCCACGCCTTGCCAAACGCCGGCGGAGACGTTGCTGCCGGCCGTAGCGAAATAAGCGGCGGCGACCGGCGAACCGTTTGCCAGCGCATAACTGTAGCCGGCCGCCATGTTATCAGCGCCGGCTTGCGGCGTGATCAGATAAGCGCCGGGCAATAACGCATCGATAGCCGGCAGCAATACGTAGTTGCCGGCCGGCAAACCGGCAGCGGCGGCGCTTAAATAGATATTTTCGCCCGCATACAGGCCGGAGCTGGGCGTCGCCAGCGGATCGTAAGGCGCATAAGGCGCTTGCAGGCCGGGCAGCACCGCGTAACTTTGCTGATAAGCGGGGCTTAGATAATCCAGGCTGCCGCCGGGCGCCGGAACGAATTCATAAGCGGACAAATCGCCGCCGCCGTTTAAATTCAGCTTGGCGCCCTGGAGCAATTCCAGATCCGGGCTGTTCAGGCTAATGGTTTTTTCGGGGGTTCCGCTGAGTATATTAGCCGCTGTGCCGAGCGGATAATACCAGTATTGGCCGTCGCCTTCGGTTTCGCCATACGGAATCAGAATCCCGCCGGCGTCGCTAACCGAAGTCAGGCTGCCGGATTCCAGCGTCAGCTTCGTCGATGCTTGCAGACTGATGGAGCCGAACGGGGCAAGCAAATTGCCGGCGCTGGCGATATTCGGCGCGCTGATGGTCAATTGCCCGCCGGCCGACAGCGGCGGCTAGGGGAGGGCGGCGGCCGGTAAAATGTCGACCAGTCCGGCCGGGCTCAGGCTGGCGGGTATATTAATAGCGAATTGCGTTTGCGTGGCGGGATAAATTTCCCGAGCGCTTAAATCCAGTTCGCCGGTCAGCGTCAGGCCGCCGAGCAAATCGTTCTGATTGTTCGGATTCACACCGATCAAATTAATAGCGCCGGCGCTATTCAGACGGGTTTGCGCAAAACCGCCAACCACGCTGGCGCCCAGCAAATCGATATTTTTAGCGTTAACGGTTAAAACGGCCGGGGTACTACCGTTATAGGCCGTTGCCGGCTCGGCTGGGGAACTCAAGGCGGTCTGATTTTGGCTGGAGCCGAGCGTGAACATATCGGTGCTTAAAGTCACTTGGCCGCTATCGTTGGCGCTCTCCCAGTTGTGGGTGATGACGGGCGCATCCAGAATCAGGCTCAGCTTAGGCGTCAAACTCACGTCGCCGTCGAACTGGATGGCGCCTAATTGCGGTTCGGGCGTTTGAGAAGTCTGGCTGTACAAATTAACGTATGTCTCAAGTTTTAAATTGTCGAAACCGCCTTGGGTGATCTGAACGGCGGAAATATAAGCCATGCCGTTAAGGTTGACTGGAACTATGCCGCTTGAAATTTGTTGAGAACTGAGTTGATCGGCCGGAGCGGCGCTGACTTGAATGATCCGCTCGCCGGTGGTAAAACCCGTTGCGAATGACTGCTCACCGCGTTGCTGGGCGTTCAATACTATATTCAGGCTACCGCCTGCCACGGCCGATCCGGCCCCGGCCGCGCCTGGCCCGTTTCCGGGGTTTCCTATTAATTGACCCTGCAAGACCATGCCTTCGGCGGCTGTCAGGTTAATCGTACCGGCGGCGGAAGCAATATTTTCCAGGTTTATGCCCTGAGTGTTGGTAATATCCAGCACGCTGTTAGTCCCGGAAACATTCATGGAGCTGTTACTGTCGGCCAGGATATAACCGCGCTGCGCGGTCAGATTGATAACGCCGCCGGCCAGCACATTGCCTTCCTGTAAGCCTTGGCTGTTGGGAATGAATACAGTCGCGCCATTGGCGTTCAAATGGGCGTCCGCACCTAAAGTGATCGCCTGATTCGAATTGTAACCTGGATCGGTAGTACTATCCGCCGGTAGTTGTATAACGGCGTTGACGATTCCGGCCGGCGCGTTGATCGTACCGTCCACACTGATATTAGCGTCGGAATTGAGGGATATCGTCGCGTTCGGATCGGCGCTGATGACGGCGTTTTGGCCGATACTTAAGCTCTGATTCGGTTCGACGCCGCTGAACGATAGCACGTTTAGGCTTAAATCGACGGCCTGACGCTGGTTTTGCGGCCAAACGTAGGCTGTCGTCAGATTAGCCAGATTAGCGGCGCTGGGTGTGAAAAAAGCGGCGGACGTCAATTGCCGGTTGGTTTGCTGGAGCACAATATTGGTATTGGCGGCTACGTTTAAACCGCCGAGATTAGCGGTCAGGTTATAGCTGCCGAAGCCGCCGCTTTCCAGAAAAGCGCTACTCAGATACAACGTATCGGGATTGCTCAAGGCGCCGGCGATAGCGCCGCCGATGGCGATATTGTTAGCGTTAACGCTGAGGCTGCCGCCGCTATTGACGCCATAGGCCGACAGCGAGCCGTTCAGCTCCATTTGCGTATTTTGGAATGATTGCGAGTCGGCGGTGGTTAAGCTGATTTGCCCGCCCAAGCCGTCGCTTAACGCCAGATTATTTTGCAGCCAGGCGCCGCCGTTGGCGCTGAGCGCCGAGCCGCTTTCCAGCAGCAGATTGCCTTGCGCCTGTAGAGTGATCGCGCCGCCGTTAATAGTTACCGGTTGTAAATTATGCTGATCCAACACCGTCGTTAAATCGTTTACCCAGGCGCCGCTAACGTCGATGGAGCCACCGGGCGCCAGCAAAATTTGGCCGGTGGTTGAGACGTTTTGGCCTGCCGCGGTGTAGATATCGGCGCTAAGATTAACGCTGCCGGCGGGGGCGCTAATGACGCCGTCATCGGTAATGCTGCCGGCCGATACGGTCAGGTTGCCCAGTTCCGGTAAATTCAGATGCGTACCTTGCGTAACGGTCAGATTGCCGCCGGTGTTCAGGTTCAAACCGCCGAGACCGTTGGCGAACAACTGGCTGCTTAAATAAAGCGGCGTAGTCACCGGTACGGACTGCGCCGGCAAGGCGGTATCGGTTTGATTATTCTGAAATATCACATCCTGCTGAGCGGCCTTCGTCCAGTCGGTGTTGATGGAAAGCTGGCCGGCCTCGGCCAGGGAGGAAGAACTGCGCTGATATTCGCCGTTTACGGTTTGGGCCTGTATAGTTCCGTCCAGCACCGCGTCGCGGCTCTTGATATTGACCGCGCCGGCGTTCATGCCTTGTATATAGCCTGGTTGAAAGTTGCTGACGTTGACCAATTGCTGATAGACCAGATTCGGGCTGGCCGTGGCCATGGTATAAAGCGCGCCGCCGGACGCCAGATCGGTGGTCACGAAAATGCCGGCCAGATAATCCAGCGCGCCGCCGGAAATATTAATTTCCGCGCCGCGCTGGACGATGACGTCGCCCTCGGAATCCAGATTAACCGTGCCGGCGTTGCTGTTCCGGTAATACACCGAATATTGCAGCTGGGCGACCGCGCCGGATATGTCGGCCAGAGAAGTTCCATAGCGGGAGTCGACAAACACGTTCTGTCCGTACAGTACGCCGTTTTTCTGGGTTGGGTCGTTGCGCAGCTCATAGCTGTACAACGTTAAATTGACTATGTTGCTGGACATGGCCATGTCCACGTATTGCGCGCCGGAAACGTCGATTAAACTTCCAGGCTCCAGCAAAATACGGCTGGGGTCGTTGGAGGTCGGGTTAAGGGTGGAGGCGGCGGGAAAATTAATATTGCTGTCTGTCGGCGACAAATCGGCGGTCAGGCTGACTTGGCAGCCGTGGGCGACGATTTGCGAGCCGCCTTGCATGTCGATATAACCCGCCTCTATGTCGACCAGCGATTTCGGTTGCGCTTGGCCGCTGACCGCGTCGCCGCCGGAACTGTCCAGCGTCACGCTGGTGGCGCCGCCGTTCGCCAGCGTGACCGTGGCTAGCGCGCCGGGGCCGCCGCCCGAGCGTACCGTGCTATCGGGGAGCGGTTCTAGAATGAGATTCGAGGCATTGCTGGAATCATTGGTAGTAGACTTTAGTAATTGCGCGCCTTCCCTGGCCAGCAAACGCACGCTGCCGTTCAACGCCACCGAAGTGCTGGCGGATATCATGCCCTGCTGGGTCACGGCAAAACCGAGCATGGTGGTGTTGCCGCGCGGCGTGTTGATGCTGCCGGTGTTTTTTACCGCGCCGCCGGTTTGCACTTCCACCAGCATGCCGCGTAAATCCGGTGAAGCGGACTCCTGCAAATAAACCTTATCGGCCGCCGCCACCAATATTACCTGGCCGTCCGGGGCGTTGATGGAGCCGTTGTTTTCGACGGTGGGAGCAGCCAGTATGACCCGGCCGGTGTCGGCGGCGCTGATGATCGCGCCTTTTTCAACCAGGATTTCGGCGTTCGCGGCGCCGCCGCCGCTCAACGCCGCCGTCGGGGAAATGACGCCGATAGAGCTCGCCGGCACATTGGCGGCGGCGACATTGGCGATGCCTTGCTGAAACGCATTATCGCTAATACCCAGGCTGCTGGCGACGACGGTATTGGCCTGCACGTTGGATTGCGCGCCGAACGTAAAACCGTTGGCGTTCACCATATACACCTGGCCGTTGGCGGTTAAAGCGCCGAGTATCTGGCTGGCGCCGCCTTGATTGATTTCGTTGAGCGCCACGGCGGTCGAGCTGGGCTGCTCGAAGATAACCGTATAGCCGGCGGGGATATTGAAGCTGCTCCAATCGATAATCGCGGTGCTGGTGGTTTGATCGACGACAAAGGTATGGCCGTCGCTGCTGACGGTGGCGCCTGCCTCGCCGACCGTGGCCGCCGACGCGCCAGGATGCAGGGCCGGATTGGTCAGATGAGCCAGACTGTTTTCAGGTTCCGGCAAGCTTAATGTATGCGCCCGGACCGGCGGCATGCCGGCTAAAGCCAACAGACAAGCGGACAGCAAACGGCTGTAGCCGTGCGGTTTGCTGTTGATTGCAACCACGGATTTTTTTTGCCGCCGTTTGCTTATTCGCTTAATCATGCTTGTCCGGATACATCAATATATACTTAAATATATAACACTATACTAGCCTAATTGGCAACAATAAAGATTGCCGCCAATATAATATACTAAATACCTATTATTTATATAAGGTAATCATATATGCCGTTACATTGTTTCTTAAAAAGAAACAATAAATTTTTTAAAATCGTTATGAATTATTTGACTTAGCGCACAAAAATGTTTTAATCTATATGTGCAGGTATATATTTACGCCGGCATGCAAGGCGGGAGCAGATGGATGAAGGTTGTTGGCGCCTAGCATGGCCGTTTAGATTAAGCCTGAGAAGTTAACCGCGGGCGTGCAACGCCGGAATTTTTTTAATTTATCATGGGGCTTATTATGAAAATCTTCAACGCCAAGACCTTGAGTTTTGGAATCTTTTTAGCTTTGAGCGCGCAGCATGCTCAGGCGGATACCTTGGTGACGTCGTTAACGGATGTGTTTATGAGCGTTTACGATGATACAACCAAGGTTTCGTATACGGCTGATTTAGGTACTTTGAACAACTTTTATGCCGAGGCGGTATCCGGCCAAAATTTTTCGATTAGTTTGGGCAACGGCTTTCAATCCTGGGCTAGTTCCGCGCTTACCAACGGCGATACATTGGAATGGAACGTGGCCGGCGTTAATACAAATGGCACCAACAACAGCCGTGCAAACGCGGTAATGTTTAGTTCTTTTTTAGGCGGAACTTTTTTTACCGGCACGGCTAATATGGGTCAATTCCTGAATCTGATCACACTGGCCGATGATAGAATAAACGATATTAACATTGGCTATACGCAAAGCGGAGATAGCGTATTTTCTCAACCGAACACTGTAGGTAATTATAACTCCAGTGAAATTACCAATCCGTGGGGCGAAACTGAAAGCGGCGGCGCAGGCACTAAGGCCTGGACTGAATTTTCAAACGCCACCGGCACCGGCGGCGTAAATCCCATCTTTGGTTACACTTACAACGAATTGGCTCTGCAATATTTTACGCCGCCGGCAACAGGTCCATTATTAGGCGGCACTCCGGTGGTCGCTTCCATTTTACCCGGCTATCTCACACTGGATGTCGCTAATTCATCGCTGGATTTTGTTACCAACAGTACCGCGGTGCCCGTTCCAGCTAGCCTGTGGTTATTTTTAGGCGGCTTATTCGGGGTTTTGAAATCGCAAAAACGTAAATTGGGTTTCTCAGTTTAGCAACCCAAATTATCCGGGCGGCTGCTTCCTTATTAGGTCTGGCCGCCGGAAATAACATCAATAATTATTTTTAGAGCCTGTTTCTGTGCGCAGTTAAATCATAAGCGCAGGCTCTTTTTTGCCAACAATGGAACTTAAAATGAGAAACCTATTAAATACCAAACTAACTCTGCTGGCAGTGGCGGTGGCGCTATCATCCAATGCCTGGGCTTTATTGCCTTCCGACGGTACGCCCGACTTATACCTGTACGTTCCGGGTTCGCAATCCGACGATCCGGCTTTCGGATTTATGGT
This sequence comes from Methylomonas sp., assembly GCA_050015235.1. Lineage (GTDB taxonomy): Bacteria > Pseudomonadota > Gammaproteobacteria > Methylococcales > Methylomonadaceae > Methylomonas. Next base: position 8,286 of record JBEKBU010000007.1, read on the forward strand.
AAACGGCGCCGCCGTGGCGAACGCCTTGTGCGAGCAAAAGCCTCTAGCGACCGCCAATAACACCAATGATACGGATACCAGCACGCACGTGTACTTTACGACTACCGGCGCCAGTTCGGCGGGTAAAAACGACAATTATTCGGCAATTTACTGCTGGACTAATTCCTCGATTATTAGCGCCTTGATACCCGGCGCCAGCTTAACCGGCGGCAGCACCGGCATTAGCACAGGCACAGGACTTACCGTCAACAACCGCCAAAGACTGTGGATTTCCAGACGCCGGGCAGGCGCTTCATTCATCGGCCTGGACGCAGCCAGCGGCACCGCCGGCAGCCAGAAAGCCATCGATTTTTTGAAAGATCCGACCACCGCCAACTGTACCGCTTATAACGGCGCTGAATCATCCGGCGGTTACACTTACCAATATAATTTCGCCTGCACCATTACAACCACCGGCACGGTCGCCACTACTTACAACGCAACTAGCCCAGGTTATTACGCTTCCGCTGCTACCTCCGACGTAACGCCGGATGTTTTTAACGGCGATAACGCCACCCCAACTTATCCGTCAATTAATCCGGCCGTTTTCGACAATATTCACCAACTTGGCGGCCATGTCATTGGCGTGCCGGTAACCTTACCGTTGCGAAATGCGCTGCAATATGCTTCTTACCTATCTAATCCCACCGGTTTCCCCCTGTCTTGCGTCAATAGCGAAGCGGCCGCATGCGTGCCTAGTTTTACCAAAGATCAGTTAGCCAGTATCTGGAGCGGTAAAATCGCCTATTGGGATTCTTTTCAGATAAATGATACCGTACACGGCAGTGTCGAAACTTTGCCGCAAGCGGTAGCTGAAGGCGTGACCGCGGGTGTCGCCGGTCTGGCCAATCCGTTGGATAGCGAAGTGCATATATGCCGCCGCGAAAACGGCGCCGGCCAACAGGTGGCGCTATTATCCACGATCCTGCAATACCCGTGTTTGGGTAGCAATGGGCCGGTAATCGCCTCTAATTATCCGAGCACCAACAGCTTTGCGGATGTTGAATACGCCACCAGTTTAGGCGCGGTTGACAACTGCTTGACCGATTTCGCCACCGGCCCAACCCCGGCGGTCTGGTTTGGCACCACCAATCCGTCACCGTATCCTAATCCGCCTGTCGCCAGCACTCCGCACGGTAATCAATGGGCGATCAGCGTGCAAACCACCGAACGTAACGCAACTTTGGGGGCTCCTTACCGCTTTATAGCTATCGAAGGCGCTGCAGCTACGGGGGAAAATTCATTCTTGACAAATTATCCTTTGGTTGGCAATTATTCGTTATCATGGAAGTCGGCCTATAACTCGCCAAATCAGAATACCGCTTTAGAAGCACTGGCCGCTTACAGTAAACAACCTAGCGTTATTGTTGCGCGCAACGCGGCTTTATCCCAGCAGCCTTTCGGACAAGCGGGTTATATCGCTTTAAGTGATAACGGATATACACCGCCTACAACCTGGACTATAAGCAACCCGACTACCCCGTATTCCAGACTTTCTTCAGCTGGTACGCCAAATGCTTGTGCGGTGCCTACCATTAACCAAAACTTCGGCGCTTACGGCGGCTATATCCAATACTAATAAAGTATCGCGAGGAAAACGGATTTTATCCTTAGGTATTGAATCGAAAAGCTTTCCGGACGATGGCTTTATCAGGACAGGATTATTCATAACCCGCCAATGGATTGGCCGGCCTGAATAGCACAGGGATGTGCCCCCCATTATTGACCCGCATATGCAAACATCCTCTCGTTTCAGATTGGCTTTAAGCTTTATTTCCATGTTTATGCTGACGCCGGTTACAGGTTTATCGGCCGAAGAAAGCTACCGCCAGGCCGAAGTGGCCGAGCGCGGCGCGCATGTCATGCCGTTCAATCTGGCTAAAACTCAACACCAATTCAGCAAAACGCCCACCGGCGGCGTTCAGCGCGTTATCGCCCGCAACCCTGCGGATGCGGAGCAAATCGGCCTGATCAGGCAACATTTGCAGCAACTGGCGCAACATTTCAGGAGCGGCGACTTTTCCGGCCCGGCTTCCATCCACGGATCGGCCATGCCGGGCCTGGGGGATATGGCGCACGCCAAACCCGGCGCATTGCAAATCGAGTACGCCGAGGAAACGGCAGGCGCTACACTGACCTTTACCGGCCATAATCCGGACATGATAAACGCCGTGCACAGCTACTTTAACGCCCAATTACGCGATCACGGTCACGATGCGCTCGAAGTAAAGTAATTCTCCGATTTTAACTGGGCGACAAACTGTAAAATGTTTTCCGATAGCCTGACCACATTGGCTTCGGAATCAGGGCGGCAGACCCGATCCTCGCGCGCTTATATAGTTACTAATAATGTTATGTTTGTTACAATAGGGGCTTTAACTTCTATCCGCGGCTGCGCTGTCCGCTCCGCAATGAAGAAACCGCCGAAATCGGCCGCATTGGAATCAAGCATACATGTCAGACTTCGCAAAAGAAATAATTCCTGTCAACCTTGAAGACGAAATGAAACAATCCTACCTGGATTACGCCATGAGCGTAATCGTCGGTAGAGCGTTGCCGGATGTCAGAGACGGCTTGAAGCCGGTGCACCGCCGGGTTTTGTATGCGATGAGCGAGCTGGGCAACGACTGGAATAAACCTTACAAAAAATCCGCCCGCGTAGTCGGCGACGTCATCGGTAAATACCACCCGCACGGCGATACGGCGGTTTACGACACCATCGTCCGCATGGCGCAGCCGTTTTCGTTGCGTTACATGCTGATAGACGGGCAGGGCAATTTCGGCTCGGTGGACGGCGATTCGCCGGCGGCGATGCGCTATACCGAAGTGCGCATGTCGCGGATCGCCCATGAATTATTGGCGGATCTCGATAAGGAAACCGTGGATTTCGTCCCCAATTACGACGAATCGGAATCCGAACCGACCGTCATGCCTACCCGCATTCCGACGCTGCTGATCAACGGCTCGTCGGGCATCGCCGTGGGCATGGCGACTAATATAGCGCCTCATAATCTCGGCGAGATCATCAGCGCCTGCCTGGCTTTGATAGAAAACAGCGAATTAAGCGTACCCGAACTGATGCAAATCGTGCCGGGGCCGGATTTTCCGACCGCCGCCATCATTAACGGCGCTTCCGGCATTTACGAAGCTTATCTGACAGGCCGGGGCCGAATTTATTTACGCGCCCGCTGCCATTTTGAAGATATCGGCGATAGCGGCCGGCAGGCCATTATTACCACGGAATTGCCTTATCAGGTGAATAAGGCGCGATTGCTGGAAAAAATCGCCGAACTGGTGAAGGACGGCAAGCTGGACGGCATTTCCGCCTTGCGCGACGAATCCGATAAAGACGGGATGCGCATGGTGGTCGAGCTGAAGCGCGGCGAAGTGGCGGATGTAATTTTAAATAATCTGTATCAGCAAACGCAGCTGCAAACGGTATTCGCCATCAATATGGTGGCTTTGTACGACGGCCGGCCGCATGTGATGAGCCTGAAAGATATTTTGCTGGCGTTTATCGACCATCGCCGCGAAATCGTAACGCGCAGAACCTTGTTCGAATTGCGGAAAGCTAGGGAACGTGCGCATGTGTTAGAAGGATTGGCGGTGGCGCTGGCCAATATCGATGAAATGATCGAGCTGATAAAGGGTTCGAAAACGCCTCAGGACGCCAAGGAAGGTTTGCTGGCTCGGGACTGGCAGGCCGGCCTGGTCATCAGTTTGTTGGATAGGGCGGACGCCGACCGTTCCAGGCCTGACGATTTGGCCGTTATATTCGGTTTGCACGGCGGCCAGTACCGGTTGTCGGAAACCCAGGCGCAAGCGATTCTGGATTTGCGCCTGCATCGCTTGACAGGTCTGGAGCAGGAGAAAATCGTCAACGAATATAAATCCTTGCTTGAGCAAATCGATGAATATCTGGAGATACTGGGCAGCGACGAACGCTTGATGATGGTGATCAGAACCGAGCTGGAGGACATCAAAAACCAATACGCAGACCCGCGCCGTACCGAAATCGTGCAGGATTACTCCAATCTATCCGATGAAGATTTAATTACCCAAGAGGACATGGTGGTGACCATGTCGCACGAAGGCTACGTGAAAACCCAGCCGTTAACCGACTATAAAGCCCAGCGCCGCGGCGGGCGCGGCAAATCAGCGACGGCCACCAAGGAAAACGATTATGTCGAAAAACTCATCATCGCCAATACCCACGATACGATACTGTGTTTTTCTTCGCGCGGCAAAGTGTATTGGCTGCGAGTGTTTAATTTGCCGGTGGCCAGCCGTAGTTCGCGCGGCAAACCGTTTGTGAATCTACTGCCGCTGGAAGAGGGCGAAAAAATTAACGCCATGCTGCCGGTGCGCGAATACAATCCGAATACCTATATTTTTATGGCGACGTCCTCCGGCACCGTGAAGAAAACGCCGTTGTCGGAATTTGATAAGCCGCGCTCCAACGGTAAAATAGCCATCGACTTGAATGAAAACGACGTGCTGGTAGGCGTGGCGATTACCGATGGCCGGCAAAACGTGTTGCTGTTCAGCAGCGACGGCAAAGCGGTGTGTTTTAATGAGGTCGACGTCCGCTCCATGGGCCGCACCGCCAGCGGCGTGCGCGGCATCCGTTTGCAGAAAGACCAGAAAGTCATTTCGCTGATTATCGCCAGCGAAGGCACTGTGTTGAATATTACCGAAAACGGTTACGGCAAACGCACCCGTCTGGAAGAATTCACCCAGCACGGGCGCGGCGGTAAAGGCTTGATCGCCATCCAGACTTCCGAGCGCAACGGCGCCGTGGTCGGCGCGGTGCTGGTCAACGATAATGACGAAATCATGCTGATTACCGACGGCGGCATCCTGGTCAGAACCAGGGTAAATGAAATATCGATCGTGGGCAGAAATACCCAGGGCGTGACCGTGATTCGCCTAGACAAAGGCGAGAAAGTGGTCGGCGTCGACCGCATCGAAGGTCTGGGCGATGAAGAAGAAGACGAAGAAGACGCCGACGACGTCGGCAACCTTGATAATGTTGACAATGAGCGCCCCGATAATGGAGCGGAAGAGGAATAATGTCCAGAATATATAATTTCAGCGCCGGCCCTTCCATGCTGCCGGTGGAGGTGCTAGAACAGGCGCGGGGGGAAATGTTGGATTGGCGAGGCAGCGGCATGTCGGTAATGGAAATGAGCCACCGCGGCAAGCATTTCATGGCGATAGCAGCGGCCATGAAAAACGATTTGATCGAACTGCTGGCGATTCCGGCCAATTACCGGGTGTTGTTTTTACAGGGCGGCGCCAGCGCGCAATTCGCCTTGATACCGCAAAATATTCTGAACGGCAAAACCAGCGCCTGCTATGTCAATACCGGGGCCTGGTCGGGCGGCGCCATCAAGGAGGCCGGCAAATATTGCCGGGTGCATATTGCCGCCAGCGCGGAAGCCGGCAAGTTTACCACGATACCGGCGTTCAGCGATTGGGCGATAGACCCGGAAGCCGCCTATCTGCACTATACGTCCAATGAAACCATACACGGCGTGGAGTTTACCGATATTCCGGACAGCCAAGGTCTGCCGCTGGTATGCGATATGTCGTCCAATATTTTATCGCGGCCCGTGGATATCGGCCGTTTCGGCCTGATTTACGCCGGCACGCAGAAAAACATGGGGCCGTCCGGCGTTACCGTGGTCATCGTGCGCGAAGATTTAGTCGGTCTGGCCGGCGCAAGCGTGCCGGCGGTTTTCGACTACGCTCAGCAAGCAAAAAGCGATTCCATGCTGAATACGCCGGCTACCTATAACTGGTATCTGCTCGGGTTGGTGTTGCAATGGCTGAAAGAGCAGGGCGGGGTCGCCGCTATCGAGCAGCGCAATATCCGCAAGGCCGCCAAACTTTATCAGGCCATTGACGCTTCCAGCCTGTATAGCAACCCCGTCGATCCGCCCTACCGCTCGCGGATGAATGTACCGTTCATTTTGGCCGACGCGGCTTTGGAAAAAGCATTTTTAGAGGCTGCCGAACAGCAGGGTTTAAGCACGCTGCAGGGGCACCGCTCGGTTGGCGGCATGCGCGCCAGCATTTATAACGCCATGCCCGAAGCCGGCGTCGATGCGCTGATCGATTTTATGGCGGATTTTGAACGCAGCCATTAATAAGCCATGAATCGTATAATCCCGCTGGCTGAATTGCGCGAACTCATTGATGATATCGATCGGCAGATTCTGGATTTGCTGAACCGGCGCGCCGGCTGCGCGCTGGAAGTGGCGCGCACCAAATTGGCCTCCGGGGAAACCGGTAATTTTTACCGGCCGGATCGCGAGGCGCAAGTTTTACGGCGCATTAAATCCGTCAATCCCGGTCCTTTGCCGGCCGAGACGGCGGCGCATTTATTCAGGGAAATCATGTCGGCTTGCCTGGCGCTGGAAAAGCCTCTGGAAGTCGCCTATCTGGGCCCGCCGGGCACGTTTACCCAACAGGCGGCGTTCAAGCATTTCGGGCATGCGGTCAAGGATGTGCCGGTGGCGACGATCAGCGAAATTTTCCGGGCCGTGGACAGCGGCCATTGCCAGTTCGGCGTGGCGCCGGTGGAAAATTCAACGGAAGGCGTGATTGCGCATACCTTGGACCGGCTGTTAGATTCGTCCTTGCAAATCTGCGGTGAAGTGGAAATACGCGTGCACCAGAATTTGCTGGGCAATATGCAGTCGTTCACGGAAATTACCGAAATATTTTCTCATCAGCAATCGCTGGCCCAGTGCCGGCAATGGCTGAATAATCATCTGCCGAATGTGCCTTGCACGGCGGTCAGCAGCAACGCGGAGGCGGCGCGGTTGGCGGCGCTGTCTGACGGCAAGGCGGCGATTGCCGGCCTGATTGCCGCCGAATTGTATGATTTGCAGGTGTTGCAAAAAAATATAGAGGACGAAGCCGACAATACCACGCGCTTTATTATCATCGGCAACCGCCAGCCGGAAGCTACCGGCTTGGATAAAACATCCGTGCTGATTTCAACCGGCAATCAATCCGGCGCGTTGTATAAAGTCCTGGCCCCGTTTGCCGAGTACGGCATCAGCATGATGCATATCGAATCCAGGCCATCCCGCCAGGCATTATGGGATTACGTGTTTTTTATCGATATCGAAGGCCATAGGAACGACACGCTGGTTAGTAAAGCGCTCGCCACGCTGCAAAACAATGTCAAGTTTATGAAAATACTCGGTTCTTATCCTAAGGCTGTTATTTGATTGCTTGCATAAACCGAGACCTTCCAGGTACGGAACCGGCATCGCGTTTAATTCCGGGCTATGATTTCGGCGCTCTGATTGCGGGCGCTAACCGTCATAAAACTTAACGGCGCGCCGGCGAAACGCGCGGCCAATTCCGCCGTTAAGGACGTAGCGCGTTCTTCGCCCTGCACGGCGCAAAAGCCGGTCGGCCCCCAGGAAGTCTGGCCTATCGCTACAGCGCCTTCGGATTCAAGGCTAGCCATCGCTTTAGCGACTTCGGGGCTGGTGAAAACGCCGCCTTGCGCGGGCGCAAAGTGTTTGCCCACACTGGCTTGCAGCAAACTGATCACTTCTCCGAATTTGCTTAAATCGTGTTCGGCCAGCGCCGGTAAGGCTTGCATCAACAGTAAATAGCTCAGACGCTCGGCTTCGGCGCGCGGAAACGGCGGCAGACGCTGAAAAGCGCTGATTTCCTGTTCGCCATGCAGGCCTTGGCCGCGTTCGTCGAATACTAAAATAAACCGCCAATTTTCAGGAACCGGCATCCGCGCCAATAGCGGCGGGGTCGACGTTGCCGGCCCGCGCCCGCCGTCGAGAACCAGCCCGCCTTTTTCAAAAACGCCGATGCCGATACCGGAACGAGCGCCCCTGTCCGTCAAACAGGCTATATCTCTGACTTGCAAGTCCAAGCCGTAAAACGCGTTTAAGCCCATGCCGATAGCTAAAGCCAGTTGCGTACCGGAACCCAGCCCGATATGTTCGGGTATGGCCGTCAATAGTTCGATATGCAACCGATCCGATACCCCCAACGCCGGACAAAGCATGCGTATGCATTTTTCCGCCCGTTGCGCCATTGGCCCGGTCAGCTTCAGCGATGCGCCGGCGCGTATCGCCAATTGCGTGCTGATTTCATTCAAGCCTATGCCTATGCTGCCGAATTCCCGGCCTAATGCGCCGCTTAAATCGATAAAGCCCATATGCAAACGGGCCGGGGCCAGAACAGTAACTTCCCGGTACCGCATATTCACCAGCTGGATTTCCCTTGTCTTCTAAGTATTATTTATCTCAAATGCGATCTTGTCAGCGTTATTCGCTTCAAAGACGGTTAGGTCCAATCGGAATCGCCGAAGTCGCCGGAAAGATCATCGTCGCCGCCGCTCATAAAATCGTTGCCGGCGTCATTGTCAGCCAGTTGCCCGCCATAATTGCCGTTATCGGCCAATTGACCGCCGCCGGCGTCGCTACCGTAATAATTATTCACGACGGTTTCTTCACTGATCTGTTCGCCAAAAGGCTGCTGGCCGAAACCGCCCCCCATGCCCCCCATGCCGCCCATACCGCCCATACCGCCAAAGCCGGAATGATGCCCCATCATGTTTTCAATGCCTTGAAATAAAAAGCCGCCGGCCACCACGCCCGCCGCCGTGGTGGCGACACTGCCGAGAAAACCGGAGCCGCCGCCGAACAAACCGCCGCCTTGAGCGGGCGCGGGCTGAGCTTGCATTGGTTGCGCTTGTTGCATGGGCGCTTGCTGCGCATAACGCGGCGCTTGATAATTGCCCATACCGGGTACGGGCGCGGAGCTGGCAACCGGTTGCGCCCAGGGATCGGCGCCCAGAAAGCTGCTTGATGAACCGCCGGTTTGCGCATTTTGCAGTTGTTTTTGTAACTCGTCGATGCGGGCTTTGGCGTTGTTCATGGCGTGATCCATTATCAATACCCTTTGCACCAGCAGATAGGTCGCGTCAGGTTGACGGCTGACGGCTTCTCGTATCAGTGTTTCGGCTTCCGGGTCTTTAGACGGCAATTTAAATTCGACCAGCGATTTCAATAATTGAGTTAAAAGATCGCGTTCCTGTGTATTCATGGGATGAACTCCAAAGTTAAAAAAAGGCTGACAGCCCTGACAATTTTAAGATAAAAGAAATGACGGATAATTCCATAAAATGCGGCTATCCGGAAAAAATTCAATGGCTGGATTGATTTTTTATAGAGGCTTAAGTTCCACAAACTTTGTTAAATCGCCATTTCCGCTTGTATTAACTTGATTTGATCGCGAATTCTGGCCGCTTCTTCAAATTCCAGATTTTTAGCATGGTGATACATTTTATCCTCAAGTTGTTTGAGCACTTTTGCGTTTTGGCGGGGACTGCGCGCATGATATTCGCCGGATGGCTCGGCAACCTTGGCGCGGGCGCTGTTGAGCGATCCGCCGGCGCCGGGAATGGATAATTCCAGAATATCGGTCACGGATTTAAAAATGGATTTCGGTTCAATCTTGTGCTGTAGATTAAACAATTGCTGCTTGGCGCGGCGGCGTTCCGTTTCGTCTATCGCCAACCGCATGGAGCGGGTGACGGTATCGGCGTATAAAATGGCCTTGCCGTTTGCGTTACGGGCGGCGCGGCCTATGGTTTGTATCAGCGAAACATGAGATCTTAAAAAGCCTTCCTTGTCGGCGTCCAATATGGCCACTAGCGATACTTCCGGTATATCCAGTCCTTCCCGTAATAAATTGATGCCCACCAGGGCGTCGAATACCCCTAAGCGTAAATCGCGGATAATTTCCACGCGCTCCACGGTTTCAATATCCGAGTGCAGATAGCGCACTTTCACGCCGTGTTCGAGCAGATATTCGGTTAAATCCTCGGCCATGCGTTTAGTCAGCGTCGTCACCAACACCCGTTCCCGCATTTGCGCCCGCAAATTGATTTCCGACAATAAATCGTCTACCTGGGTGACGGCCGGCCGCACTTCCAGTTGCGGATCGACCAGGCCGGTCGGCCGGACGACTTGCTCGACGATACTGCTGCAATGCGCATGCTCATAAGGGCCGGGCGTCGCCGAGACATAAATGCGTTGCGCGCAACGCTGTTCAAACTCCTCGAACTTCAAAGGCCGGTTATCCAACGCGGAAGGCAAACGGAAGCCGTAGGCCACCAGCGTTTCCTTGCGCGACCTGTCGCCCCGGAACATGGCTCCGATTTGCGGAATCGTGACATGGCTTTCGTCTATAATCAGCAATGCGTCGTTCGGCAGATAATCGAACATGGTGGGCGGCGGATCGCCGGCGACCCGATCGGATAAATGCCGCGAATAATTCTCTATGCCTGAGCAATAGCCGACTTCCAGTATCATCTCGATATCGAATAAGGTGCGTTGCTCCAGGCGTTGCGCCTCGACTAGCTTATTAGCGTCGCGCAGGTGCGCTAAACGTTCCGCCAATTCGACCTTGATTTTTTCGACGGCCGCTAATAATTGCTCGCGTGGGGTAACATAGTGGTTTTTCGGATAAATGGTAAAACGGGCGATGCGTTGCAAGACTTCGCCGGTCAAGGGATCGAACATCGACAAACGTTCGATTTCGTCGTCATACAATTCGATGCGCAAGGCCTGTTCTTCGGATTCCGCCGGAAATACGTCGATAACGTCGCCTCTGACTCTATAAGTGGCGCGCCGCAGTTCGGTCTCGTTGCGGGTATATTGCATTTCGGTCAGGCGGCGCAGCAATTCGCGCTGTTTAATCATATCGCCGCGAACTAAATGCAACACCATTTGAAAATACGATTCCGGTTCGCCTAAACCGTAAATCGCCGAAACCGTGGCGACGACAATGGTGTCGCGCCGCTCCAGCAGGGCTTTGGTGGCGGATAAACGCATTTGTTCGATATGTTCGTTCAACATGGCGTCTTTGTCGATAAACGTATCGGAGGAGGGGATGTAGGCTTCCGGTTGATAATAGTCGTAATAAGAAACAAAATATTCGACGCTGTTTTCCGGAAAAAAATCTTTCATTTCGCCATACAATTGCGCGGCCAGGGTTTTATTGTGCGCCATAATCATGGCCGGGCGCTGGGTTTGCTGAATCACATTGGCGATGGTAAAGGTTTTACCGGACCCGGTAACGCCGAGCAGCGTTTGATGCACTTCGCCGTTGTTAACGCCGTCCACCAGCTGGCGGATAGCCTCGGGCTGATCGCCGGCCGGCTGGTAATTGCTCTTGATTTGAAAAGATTTATGCACGGCTTTGACGGTATGGCCCGGAAACAGATCATTTTAATCCTTGCATTACGGATAGTACAGTTCCGGCGGTATTTTAAATCCCGGCCGAACCTCGCTATTCAGCGATTAAACATGCCCTTATCAGTTACTCGGCTTTTGTTTAATCAATCGTAGGTCGGAGACTTTATGTCGGTATCGGGTTTAATGAAAAACCGGTAGAGCAGGGAGCCGGCGGTAAAGCCGCCCAGGTGCGACCACCAGGCGGAATCGGTGGCTGCGCCAAGAAACATGGCGTTGCTGGCGTCCATAAGTTGCATAATGACCCAGAACCCCAGAAACGCGATGGCGGGTATTTCAAAAAACAGCGGGTAGAACAGGATAGGCACCAGTATCAAAACCCGCGCATAGGGATATTGGAAGAAGTAAGCGCCCAATACGCCGGCGATAGCCCCGGAAGCGCCCACGACCGGAATTACGGTTTTTTGCGAAAAATACCATTGGGTATAGGTGGCTAAAAATCCGCACAGCAAATAGAAAACCAAAAACCGTTGGTGTCCCATCAAATCTTCTATGTTGTCGGCGAATATCCATAAAAACACCATATTAAACAAGATGTGCATCCAGCCGCCGTGCAGAAATAAACTGGTGATAAAAGACAGATGATAATCGGGCGGCAAACCAAAACTGTAAGCCCAATCCGGATCGGTATAGCGTATCGGCGTCATGCCGTATAGATAAAGAAAGCGTTGCGCCAGTTCGTCCGGCAGCATCACCATGATTAAGAATATACCTATACAACAGCCCATAATCGACCAGGTGACGATGGGTTTGGTAAGGCAGGGAATCGAGTCTCTAATTGGAATCATGTATTTAAACCCGCTTAATTATTAACATCGGAAACAATTAACGGATGAGTCAGCCACGCTCGCTGCATGATTTGAATCGATTATTTGTTTTGCCTTTTATAAAGACCGTTAAGGAAAATTTTCGTTCCAGGCTTTTTCCAGCCGTTGCACGGAAACCGGGACAGCGGTTTTCAATTGTTGCGCAAATAAGGATACCCGCAGCTCTTCCAATTGCCAACGGAATGTATCCCGTTCCGGATTCGGCTGCCCGGTATTCCGCTGTTTCTCCACGTATTGCCAGTAATGCCGGTTGAGCCTATGCAGTCCGGTTATGTCAGGGGAGTCCGTTTTCTGTTTTTCCAGGCGGAGTTCTATCGCTTTTAGATAGCGGGGCAGGGCTTGCAAGGATGTAAACGGGGTATGGCGTATAAATCCGGCGTATATCAACAGGCTGAGCTGTTGACCGACATCGTCGCGTAACGCGGCGGGGCCAGCCGTTTGTTTCAGGCGCGCCTGCGCCGCTTGCCAGCCGGTCATGATATCGGTTAGCAACTTACCGGCCTGTTGGGCGGACAATAGCAGCTTGGATTTATTTTCCTGTAAGCTGGCGTCGAATTGAAGCCGGCCTCGAACCGCCATATTTTCGGCGAACACCGTGTTGAAAATCAAAAACAGTATATCCTGTCTGAAGTCGCCGCCGTTACGCTCAGGCAGCAGCGGATGTTTGGGCAGTTGCTGATAAACCAGTTGCAAATTGGCGGCTACGCCGCTGTTTTTAATAATATATTGGGCCTCTTTGCGGCACTGTAGCTGAAACAATTTGGTCAGGCCGGCGCCATGGGCGGTTTCCGCCTTGTCCGGCGTATCCAGAATTTGCACGCCTACCGTATCGCCTTCATCGACCAAGGCCGGATAGCCGAGAAAGCTTTGGCCTTTTTGCATGAACTGTTGAGTAATCGGCAAATCGTCAAAAGTCCAGGCTGTGCAACCGGAATGATGCATTTCTTCGCGCGCCAGTTTGTCGAAACTGGCGCCGGCTGTTCCGGCGTGGTCGGTTTGCAGTTGGACGAGATTACGGCCATAAGCCAAAGCGCGGCCTTGTTCGTCGACCACCCGGAAATTCATTTTTAAATGTTCGGGGATGTTATCCGGCTGCCATTCGTTCAGCGGAATCGACTCGCCGGTCAGTTTGCGCAAGCGTCCGCTAAACCATTCGAACAAAGAGCCTTTAAAGTCGGGTTCGATTTCCAGGCATTGTTTAGCCGTTTGCGGGGCCGGGATAAAGTGTTTGCGCAAGTGTTTGGGCAGCGCTTTAATTAAGGCGGTCAGTTTTTCCTCGAGCATGCCCGGCACCAGCCAGTCAAACGCCGTACCGTTGATCTGATTGAGCTGATGGAGCGGAATAACCGCCGTTACGCCGTCTTCGTCATGGCCGGGCTCGAAACGGTAATGCAGTTCGATGTTGAGTTCGCCGATTTTTTTATGATCCGGAAAATCCCAGTCGCTGATTTGCCCCGGTTCATGGCGGGTTAAATCCTCTTTGTTTAAAAACAGGATGCGCGGCTCGGTTTTTTCAATGGTTTTCCGCCACTGATCGAGCGTTATGCCGTTCACCACCTCGGGCGGTAGTTTTTTATCGTAAAACGCGTACAGCCATTGTTCGTCTTCGACCAAATCCACGCGCCGGCCCTTATGCTGGATGTAGCCGACTTCCTCCAGCAGTTTTTCATTGGCTTTAAAAAACGGGGCATTGCTGTGATAATCGTGATTCACCAGACCATGTAGGATAAACATTTCCCGGGCGGCTTTCGAGTCGACGTTTTCATACGGTATTTTACGCTTGGCCTGTAAGGTTAAACCGTAGAGCAGGGTGCGTTCGTACACGCCGCTACGCCCGGCGTTCTTTTCCCAATGCGGATCGTAGTAATTACGTTTAATTAAATGCTGCGCGCAGGCTTCTATCCAGTCCGGTTCGATTTTAGCCACCATGCGCGCGTAGACTTTGCTGGTTTCCACTTGTTCGGCGGCCATAATCCACGGCGGCCTGATTTTGTGCTGGCCGGAACCCGGAAATATGTGAAATTTTAATCCGCGAGCGCCCAGATATTCGTATTGTTCGTGCCGGTAACCGATATTGGAGAGCAGGCCGGGCAGCAGCGCGCAATGGATTTGCCGGTAATCGGCCGGATTATTATTGAATTTGAGCTTTAATTCGCCTTTCGCCACCTGCATGATCTGGGCGTGGATATCAAACCACTCGCGCATGCGCATGTACGATAAATAATTATCCTGGCAGTATTTGCGCAGTTTGTTGTTCGATAAATGTTTTTTCTGTTCTTCGTGCTGCGTCCAGATATTCAGCAGACTTAAAAAATCGGAATCCGGCGCTTTAAACTGGGCGTGCTTGGCTTCCGCCTGCGGCATCTTATCGGCGGGTTTTTCGCGCGGGTCTTGTATGCTTAAAGCGGAAACGATAATCGCCACTTCGGTCAGCGCTCCCTGCTCTGAGGCCGCCAGCAGCATTCTGGCCAGTTTCGGGTCGGCGGGGATTTTAGCCAGTTGTTTGCCGGTTTCGGTCAGCCGGCCCTGTTTGTCCAGCGCATCCACTTCAAACAAGCTATTTTTGCCGTCGCGGATCATTTTCTCTTCCGGCGGCTCGACAAACGGAAAGTCTTCGATTTCGCCCAGATTCAGCGCCGCCATTTGTAAAATCACCGCCGCCAGATTGGTGCGCAGAATTTCCGGTTCGGTAAATTCCGGACGGGCGACAAAATCTTCTTGCGAATACAAACGGATGCAAATGCCTTCCGCCACGCGTCCGCAACGGCCGGCGCGCTGATTGGCGCTGGCCTGGGAAATCCGTTCTATCGGCAAGCGCTGAATTTTGCTGCGATGGCTGTAGCGGCTGATGCGGGCATGGCCGGAATCGATCACGCAGCGGATGCCGGGCACCGTTAACGAGGTTTCCGCGACATTGGTCGCCAGCACTATGCGCGGTTTATTGCCTTCCGGCTTAAATACCCGCTCCTGTTCGCTGACGCTGAGCTTGGAATACAAGGGCAATATTTCATAACGCGTGCTGTGATGATGCTTGCGCAAGGATTCGGTGGTTTCGCGGATTTCATGCTCGCCGCTGAGAAAAACCAGAATGTCGCCGCGCATGTCCCGGTATAGTTCGTCTACCGCATCCAGTATCGCCTGCTGCAAATCGGCGGCGGTTTCGTCGTCTTCCTCGATTAATTCGATAGGCCGGTAGCGGATTTCCACCGGGTAGGTGCGGCCGGATACATTGACGATAGGCGCGTCGTTGAAATGCCGGGCGAAGCGTTCCGGATCGATGGTGGCGGAAGTGATGATCAGCTTCAGATCCGGGCGCTTCGGCAGCAGCCATTTCAGATAACCGAGCAAAAAATCGATGTTCAGGCTGCGCTCGTGCGCCTCATCGATAATCAGCGTGTCGTATTGATTCAGATAAGGGTCGTTCTGGGTTTCCGCCAGCAGAATACCGTCGGTCATCAGCTTGATCAGCGATTGCTCATGGGTTTTATCGTAAAACCGCACTTTATAGCCCACCGACTGGCCGATGGGCTGCCCCAATTCCTCGGCTATCCTATCGGCGACGGTGCGCGCCGCGATACGGCGCGGCTGGGTGTGGCCGATAAAACCGCCGATCCCTCGGCCGATTTCCAGACAAATTTTCGGTAATTGCGTGGTCTTGCCGGAACCTGTTTCGCCGCAGACGATAGTGACTTGATGTTGCGCGATCAGCGCCGCGATGTCGTCTTTCTTGGCGGAAACCGGCAAATCCGGGTAGTTGATGGCCGGCAAGGAAGCGCGGCGCAGATTGCGGCGGACGGCGGACTGGCCGATTTTCGCCGCCAGCCTGTCGATCAAAACGTCCGGGCGCCCGGATTTTTTTATTTCGGCGCGTATCCGGTCAAGCTGGCGTTTAAAGCCGTGCCTATCGGCGCTCATGCAGCCGTCGAGCTGCGCGTTAAGTTGTTTTAGTTGGGCTGGGTAGTCCATTAAACGGGGAGGTAAATCGGGATATTATACAATTATAATTAACCGTTTGCAGAGGCCTGAGTGACTTTAAACAAATCATGCCGCCATCGCTGAAAACAACTCATCATCAGGTGCGAATATGCGGCGGGTTATGGTCCCGCCAATTCATATGCCGCGACTTGACGGCTTAGAGCCTTAGAGCGAACGCGTTCAAGGCGCAATCATGCCATTATGCAGGCAAGCTTCTTCGTAGTTAAACACAATATTGCTGTCAGGAATTATCAGCGCTTCATCCTTGCCTTTGTATTCGAGCCGAAACAACATGTTCTTGATGATATTGATCCGCGCCGCCTGTTTATCGTCGGCCCTGACGACTGTCCACGGCGCCGTTAAATGATGGGTGCGGGCGAACATGAGATTGCGGGCCGCGCTGTATTCCGCCCAATGTTTTTGCGCCACTTTATCGATAGGGCTGCTTTTCCAAAGCTTTAACGGATCATGTTGACGCTCGTTCAAGCGAATTTTCTGTTCTTTTTTACCGATGTCGAGATAATATTTCAGCAGTTTGATGCCGGAACGCACCAGCAAATGCTCATAATCGGAAACGGTTTCGATAAACTCGTGATATTCCTTGTCGTTGCAAAAGCCCATGATGCGCTCCACGCCGGCGCGGTTATACCAGCTGCGGTTGAACAAGACCATTTCCTGCGCTACCGGCAAATGCGCGGTGTAGCGTTGAAAATACCAGGCGCCGGCGTCGCGGTCGGACGGTTTGCCGAGCGCCACAACCCTGGTTTCGCGCGGACTGAGATGTTGGATGATGCGTTTGATGGCGCCGTCTTTACCGGCGGCGTCACGGCCTTCAAAGATTATTAAAATCCTGTCGTTATTTTTGATGATGTGATTCTGCAACTTGACCAGTTCTATTTGCAGTTCCCGTAAGGTGTTTTTATAGTCTGGTTTTGGATTTTTCGCGGCATTTTTCTTGTTCATGTCGCCTCCTGTCCCGGGCGAAAATTTGTGGGGGTGAAAGTGGGGAGACCCTTGTCGAAAGGTGAAGGGTTAAACCGCTCATGGTTCGACAATCTCACCACGACCGGCTTAACTTAATGGCATGGGCTTTTCCCTGGGGCCGCTTCCATCCGCCAAGGCTTCATAACCGGAGATGACGTCAAAAAGTTCTTCGTCTATCGAGCTCTGGCGTAAGCGGTTAAACGCGCCGTGCAGATTTTCCAGCAATTCGTCGATGTTTCTGTCGGCGCGCTCCATGGCCGCCAGCCTGCTGGCGTTTTCGCTGGACAGCGATTCCGCGCAGGCGCGGAACAGCGAAATGAACAGATATTCCCGGATCAGCGCGCGCAAGGTTTCGGCGCCATGCATGACTTCTGGGATATTGTTGGTCGGCCAGCGGATATTGGCCAGATTTTGCCGCCATTGCCCGTCGAGCGGCAATAAGCGCTGACAGACCGGCTGATATAGCACGCCGGACTTTGGACTGTTATGAAACACGTAAACGCCGGCAAAATCGCCCGAGGACTGATAGGCTTCGGTTTCGATTTGTATCCGCCCGATTAGCGGCGCGATGGCTTTCACGGAGTTGGGCACATTGAACAACCCCGTCACCTGTAAACCCGCATCCAGCAACCGCCCATACACCCGTTCGCCGACCGCCCAAAGCTTGGATTCGCCCGGCAGCGCGGCCAGCGCGCCGATCGCGTAATCGGCCAGCGCTTCGTTAAACTGGCCGACCAGTCCTTGGTCGGAGCCGAAGACGATAGCGCCGTTAAAATTCGTTTTGCGCGTCCGAGCGTCTGGCGTGGGCGCCGTTTCGCGCCCGCTAAAACACGCGCTCAAGCCTAACTCCACGGTTCGGTAATAGTCGCTCAGCGCCCGCACCGATTGTTCGTACTGGCTGATGCTGGAAGCGGCCAGCGCTTTCATGGTTCGAACCACGGATTGCAGATCTTTGGCGCTGCCGATCTTGCGGCGCAAGTCCGCCATGCTTTCGCTCATGACGCTTCCCGCCGTGTTGCTCCGCTTGGCGGGTTAGCCTGAAAATCCGCGAGCGCCGTACGGGCGATATCGATGATTAGGCTACGATCCGCGGCGCTCAATTCTTCCGCGCTTTCAAAACGCGCCAGTACCGGAGCGGGTATGTTGGCAGCGGCTTTTTGTACGGCCAGCTCGGCGGCCGGCATGCGCTCCAGGGGCGCGCCGTCGAAAAGCCCCTCCGTCAACGCCAGTAAAATAGCAATTTGTTCCGGCGCCGGTACCGGCGAACATTCCATTTGCTTCAGACAGGCGCGGATGCGTTGGCCATGTGCGATTATCCGTCGGGTGTCGTCATCCAAACGGGCGCCGAAACGGACAAAGGTTTCAAGCTCCTCGAACTGCGCGTAAGCGAGTTTAAGGTCGCCGGCTACGGCCCGGTAAACGGCGAGTTGCGCCTTGCCGCCCACCCTGGACACGGATTTGCCGACATCCACCGCCGGCAGTATGCCCAATTCGAACAGCGACGGCGACAAGTAAATTTGCCCATCGGTGATGGATATCAGATTGGTCGGGATGTAAGCGGACATATTCTGCGCTTCAATTTCTATGATAGGCAAGGCGGTCAGCGAGCCGCCACCGTCTTCGGCGAGCAAATGCGTCGATCTTTCCAACAACCGGGAATGAATATAGAAAATATCGCCGGGAAAAGCCTCCCGGCCGGGCGGGCGGCGCAACAGCAGCGACAATTCCCGGTAAGCGCGGGCATGCTGGGTGAGATCGTCATAGACTATCAGGACGTCGCGCCCCATTTCCATGAAATATTCGGCTACGCTGGTCGCCGCGTAAGGGGCGATATAGGCTAGGCCGGGCGGATCATTGCCTTCGGTCACTACCACCACGGTGTAAGCAAGCGCGCCTTTTTCGTTAAGGATGGAGACTGTTTTCGCCACGGACGCGGCGCGTTGGCCGATGGCGCAGTAAACGCACAGAACATCCCGGCCACGCTGGTTTAGTATCGTGTCTATGGCGATAGCCGTTTTTCCGGTTTGCCTGTCGCCCATGATTAACTCGCGCTGGCCGCGGCCGATGGGTATCATGGCGTCTATCACTTTCAATCCGGTCTGTAACGGGGCGCTAACCGGCGCACGGTTCATAATCGGCGCGGCCGGCCGTTCTATTGGCAAGCGCCGGCCGGCCGCAATCGGCCCAAAACTATCGAGCGGCCTGCCGAGCGGATCGATGACTCTGCCCAGTAATTCTTCGCCCACCGCAACATCCATGACCCGGCCGGTGCGCTCGACTTGATCGCCCGCCTGCAAATGCCAGTATTCGCCAAGCAGCACCACGCCGATTTCGTCCGCATCGACATTAAAGGCGATGCCGTATACGCCGCCGGGAAAAATCACCAGCTCCTCGAAACCGATGCCGGGCAAACCCGATACTTTGGCGATCCCGGTGGCGATGCTGACGATACGGCCTACCTCGCGCAACTTTAATTGCGGCGTAAATGTTTCGGAACGCCGGTTAATCGCCGCAAATGCGCTATCGAATACGTTTTCCAATTCTGTAAATGAGTTATTCATTCGCTTCGGCGCCGGTTCCGGACGGAGCCCGCGGCGTCAAAAGTTCGTCAAGGCCCTGCTCGAGCATATGCAAATAATCGTCGATGTTCCAGGCCAGTTTGCGGCCATTACAACTGAATTCGACGCCGCCGACCAAATCGGCCGCCGTGGCAAACTGTAAGGGTACTTCGGTTGCGAAGCATTCGTTGAGCGTTTGTTGTATCAACGCCCGTTGTTCGGCGGCCAAGTCGAAAGCGCAACGCAGCAACGCCGGTTCGGTCGCGGATTTAATCGCACCGGCCAGTATGGCTTTGCTTTCGGCGTCCAGGCCGCGCAAACGGCGGCCAAACGCCTCGGCAATTTGCTGTTCCAGGCTGGCCGTGGCTAAATCGGCCAGGGTTTTCCGGGCGATGCTAAACACGGATTGTTCGGTGCGGCGCATGATGGCCTGATTGAGCAGATTATTGTCGTTTTTCAGCTTTTCCAAGCGCTTGGCGGTAAAATCGTCAACCGACTGCCTGGCCTCTATAAACAGCCGTTGTTTTTCTTCTTCGGCCGCTATCCGCGCCTGATTTAATAGCGCGGCGCGTTCCTGGTTAAACAATGCGTTCTTTTGCTGAAATTCGTCCCGTTGCTGTATGGCTACGGCCTGTTTGGCGTCGGCGTCGGCCAGCGTCGCGGCAATGCGTTGCTCGCGCTCATCAATCGCATGCAGAATGGGCTGGTACAAATAGCGTTTCAGCAACCAGACGAGAATAAAAAAATTGATCGCCTGCGCTATGACTGTAAACCAATCAATCAACATGGCTTATTTTCCCGCCGCCTGATCGATGAAATGATTCCAGAACGGATTCGCGAAAATCAGTATCATCGACACTACGAAGCTATAGATAGCCGTGGATTCGATCATCGCCAGACCGACAAACAAGGTGCGGGTAATAGTGGCGGAAGAGTCGGGTTGCTGCGCCAGCGAACTCAGGGCGGCGGCGACGGCTCGTCCTTCTCCCAGCGCCGGCCCGAGTACGCCGAAGCTGGTGGTAATACCGGCGGTGACAATAGACGCTATCGCAATAATAGTCATGCTATCCATAAAATCTCCCGAAAATGTAGCGTTGTGGTTTCAATTTGCGGACGTTGAATCCGGTTGGCTGGTCTGTATCGCCGCCGCCAGATACACCGCCGCTAGTATACTGAAAATATAAGCTTGCACCATACCGGTGAGTAATCCGAGCAAGCTCATGACGATAGGAAACAGAAACGGCGTAATGGTCAGCAGGATAGCGATAATCATCGAGCCGCTCATGATATTGCCGAACAACCGCACAGCCAACGCCAAGGTTCTGGAAAGTTCGCTGATAATATTGAAGGGCAACATGATAAAAGTCGGTTCAAGATAAGATTTGAGATAGCCGCGTAAACCCAGAGATTGAATGCCGGCCAGGGGCGCCGCCGCAAACACGCACAGCGCCAAAGCGGCCGTAGTGGAAAGAGAGCCTGTCGGCGGCTCGTAGCCGGGGAAAATAGTGCAAAAATTAGCCGTGGCGATAAATAAAAACAATGTGCCCAAAAAGCCGATGAAGCGTCTGGCGTCGCCGAGGCCAACTTCCTCGATTTGCTTGATAATGGCGAGCACGACGATTTCCAGACAGTTCCGCCAGCGGGTACGCTGCAAATCGGTGGATAGATTACGGGTAATCAGCCGGGAGCCGACGGTTAATACCAGCATCAATCCCCAGGTAAACACTATAGTGGCGTTGAGTTTAAAAAATCCATTTTGCCAGTAGACTATTTGATCGCCGCTAAGGTGCATGGCTACTCTCCGTCGCCACACGGGACTTATTATATTGGCTGGCAAACCGAAAAATCGCAATCCGCGTCATTACAAATCCCGATAGACATATTAATAAGCGCGGCCATTGCCCGTCCGCGATCAAATAAAAGCCGGACAGCGTAATAGCCATGCGCAGCAATAAACTAGTTATGAACCATAATGCCGGCCGTTGGCTGGCGAAACTCTTGCGTATGGTCCACCACAATCCGCCGAAAAAAACCGCCCCGAGCAATACCCCTACCGCCCATACCATTAGCCCAATTAGCGGCTCAATCATCATTATCATTCTCCCGTTCTTCAGCCTGAATGGCCTGATGTTCCTTGGCGATCCATTGCCAAGCGTTGAAACAGCCTATCACCAATCCGGCCATCAGCAAGGCCAAGGTCCAGGAATGGGCGCCTTCGTAATGCCTATCCAGCCATAAACCCAGCCCGGCGCCAAGCAGCGTCGGCAACACCACAGACCAGCCGATCAGCCCCATCATGCCTAAGCCGAACCAGATACCGGGGGTAGGGTGGCGCAGGGCTTTCAGCTTGCGCTTGGCTTTGCCTCCAACCTGTTCCGCCAGATCTTCTTGCTTGGCCGGAGTCTGTCCGGGGCTTGGTTTAAGCATGTTGAAAGGAGGCGAAGCGCCGCAGTAAACCGGCTTCCAGTTTCGCATTGACGGAGCGCACGTATTGCTCCTGCTCATTCAAGGTTAAAAACTCCCGCTCCACCAAATGCCGCAGTTCCGCCAAATCGCCGCCGCCTATCGCCCGGCGCACGGATACGCGCACTTCCGGGCCGGTTTTAATCAACACGCCTTCGTCTATGGCCAGGCAGATTTCCCCATCCGCTAAGGTTTCGTAGATCAGAATTCCCGGCGTCAACGCCGCTACGCAATCGCGCCGGTGAGGCAATAGCCCAAACGAACCGGCGGGAGTTTCGGCCACTATCCGCAACACGGCAGTTGTTTCGGCGTAGACGTGGGACGGCAGCAGCACTTTAAGATTCATGGCTGGCCCGCTCCATGAGCAGAGGACGTAGCGGGGGACGGAACGGTTTTAGCTTTAAATTTGGCCTCGGCGTCGGAAATGCAGCCTATCATATAAAGCGCGCTTTCCGGATAATCTTTAAATTCGTCGTTGAGTATGCGCTCGCAACCGACCAGAGCGTCTTCCAGGCTAACCAGCACGCCTTTCATGCCGCTAAACTGCTCGGTGGTAAAAAAAGGCTGCGTCAGAAAACGCTCAAGGCGGCGCGCGCGCGCCACGACATTACGATCTTCCGGCGATAACTGCTCCAGACCCAGCATGGCGATAATATCCTTCAGGTCGGCGTATTGCGCCAGCGTGCGGCGGATGTCCTGCGCCAAACGATAATGCCGTTCTCCCAAGATGCCTGGCGTCGACATTTTGGAGCGGGATTGTAACGGGTCTATGGCGGGATACAGCCCTTCGCCTGCGCGTTTACGCGATAGCACGATAGAGCCGGAAAGATGGGAGAACGTGTGCACCGCGGCCGGATCGGTGAAATCGTCCGCCGGCACATAGACGGCTTGTATGGAGGTAATCGCGCCGCTGTCGGTATTGGCGATACGCTCCTCCAGGCTCGACAATTCGGTGCCCATGGTGGGCTGATATCCGAGCCGCGACGGCATCTGCCCCATCAAGCCGGATATTTCCATACCGGCTTGGATAAACCTGAAAATATTATCGATCAGCAATAATACGTCGCGATGCTCGTCGTCCCGGAAATATTCGGCCATCGTCAGGGCGACGTGGCCAACCCGGAACCGGGCGCCCGGCGGTTCGTTCATTTGCCCGAACACCATCACCATATCCGGCAATACGCCGGCCTGCCGCATGTCGCGGTAAAGCTCCTCGCCTTCGCGGCAACGCTCGCCGATGCCGCAAAAAATGCTGACGCCTTTTTGTTTGCCGATCATGTTGTGTATCATTTCGGTGAGCAACACGGTTTTACCGACGCCGGCGCCGCCGAATAGACCGGCTTTGCCGCCACGTTCCAGCGGCATCAGCACGTCGATGAGTTTGATGCCGGTTCGAAAATTTCCGTGCGGGTGGAGCGTCTGGCCAATGGCGGCGGCGGCTGGTGCACCGAGCGCCATTGCACGTCCCGGGGCGCCGGCAGCCGGTCTATGGGATTGCCGAACACGTCGAACATCCGCGACAATATGCCTTTGCCGACTTGGGCCAGCAAAGGGCCGCCGGTATCTTCCACCGGCATGCCGCGCGCCAGCCCTTGGGTAGGCGTCAAGGCGATGCCTCGCACATGCCGAGCGTCGCGTTGCGCCAATACCTCGATAACGATACGGCCGCCGTCGCCGGCGCGCAGAACCGAATAAATAGGCGGCAGATGTTTGTCGAAGCATACGTCGACCACGCTGCCGCGCACCGCAACCACGGCGCCGATGTTAAGGGCGCGTTCGGGATTTGGGGGCGCGGAGCCCGCTTTGGATTGAGTGGATTGCTGTGCGCCGGCGACGAGATTCATGATATATTTATTGTAACAATTACCTACCCCCTGAGCCGGTCTTCATGAAATGAGCCGAAACCCAGCACATAATTATTACCGCGCACCTAATAACTAGACTTGCTTAAATGGTAGCACCATCAATAATGGAAGTCCATGCAAAGTTTTCAGTAACTATTCGGCG
Source organism: Methylomonas sp. (assembly GCA_050015235.1). Taxonomy (GTDB): domain Bacteria; phylum Pseudomonadota; class Gammaproteobacteria; order Methylococcales; family Methylomonadaceae; genus Methylomonas. The sequence goes on from JBEKBU010000007.1 coordinate 32,445, forward strand.
AATTTTAAGCTAACGTCGGCTATTCGGCTATTCTGGCGCCGCCTCGTTCCGGGACCGGTCTAACTGTCTTTTAGAAGCAGTTATCAAGTGTTTTTCGAAGAATAAACCAAATTCTTTGTAAACCAAATCCCTTTAAAAACTAGCGGAAAAACTGATAGGTGGCGGAATAGGGAACGCGGGTTGTTACGCCGGCATGGGCTGTGTCGCAGCCATTAGTCGGCGCGGCGCCGCCATGAGTGTCCACCCGGCGAATCCAAGCGGCGGTCGCCAATTGCCCAGCGCCTGAATGCGATTTTACCCGTAGCAATAACCACGAAATAGCTTGCGGTTCAGGAGATCCGGTTTCCGAGACCTTCTCGCCAACGACGGCCGAGCCGTCATTGAGTTTCCAAATCGGACCGGCGCCATGCGCACCGATCTTGTGCTTGGGCGCATCGAAGAGGTCGGCTTCAGGTCCTTGAAAAACCCATGAAAAGCTATTTTCCTTTGCCGTACAAATATAGATTTGTACGCCTTCTGCAGAGACTTCAAGAAATTTAACGGCGGTATCCGGGGCGCTGACCGGTTCTTCTGCTATCGTTTCGCCGCTTAGGACGAGCAGTAGCGTGAAGGCAAGATTTCTATATGTCATAAATTACTCCAAATTTAAGCTTTCACTTTTCGTCCAAATAAGAAATCTCCGTCGGCCTACCCATGCACAGGCGCAGGAATACCCGCGCGGCGGCGATGCCGTTCAACACAAACGTGACGGTGACCGGCAGCGCAAACCAGGGGTGTTCGTCGCTGGCGTAGGTTAGCAGCATATCTTCGCCTAAAAACGTCGGCGTAATCGGAAAGCCGACCAGCCCCAGAAAACTTAAAAACAATAATAACGCCATTTTCGGCCGGGTTTCGGCCATGGCCCGGTACACGAACGGCGTTTCGGCGAAATTTTCATGCTTCAGCATGTCTTTTAATACCCATAAGCCCAGCAGCCATGCGGGAATTATGCCGGATAAAAACAGAAATATTTCAAATTCCGCCGACGAATTCATCAGCCAAACCGCCGCGGCGGCCAGCGCGCTACTTAAGGCCACGCCGTTCCAGACGCTGATGGGGTTAAGTTTCTGGCTGAAAGCGCTTAACGTCACCATGATCATGGCTATCGACAGCAGCATGGCTAACAAACTATTGCCTACGCTTGTTGCGCCGCCGTTTGACGATAACAACATGAATAGCGCCAGTAACGCGGCGCCGGCCCCGAATTTAATATGAATATCCAGGGCGTTGATCCTGACGCCTAATTTTTTTAAAGGATCCCACAGGATCATGCGCATCAAGCGGTCTAAATTACCTTCCTGCAGCGCGAAAACATAGAGGGTATTCTGAATAACATCCGGTAAAGTTGAACGTAACGAGATCGGTAAAAATCTGAAATTACCCTTGGATTTAATGTAAAAGCCCGTATCGTCGGTACCGGCCACCCTGATTAAATGCGCAACGATGGAAGGCGACACCAGCAATTGATAACAACGCAGGAAGGCGTTGCCGGTAAAATGGATCAGCACCAGATATTCCAGCCCCAAGGCTAGCTCCATGAACATGAAACCCACTTGGGTAATTGAAGCGTAAGCAATTTGCCCTTTGATATTGGATTGGGTTTTTTCCGATAACGCGCCGACTATCACGGTCAACAGCCCTATGGTGAAGATCATGAACCGCGGCAGGAATTGATAACTCCAGATCGGCAGCGTGCGTAACAGCAAAAACACGCCTAAATGAATCGATAAAGCGCCGTAGAAAATAGCGCTGGACGGCGTCGGCCCCTCCATGGCTCTGGGTAGCCAGAAACAAAACGGAAATTGCGCCGATTTGCCGGAGGCGGCCAGTATCAGCAGCCATGATAGAAACGAGATCGCCGCATAACTGGCCGGCGGAGCGTCCGGGTTGGCGAACAGGGCGGCGAAATCGATAAAATTGCGGTTTTCGTGAAACAGCAAATGGCTCAGCCAGGCCGCCAGCAGCAGGCCGACGTCGCAAAACCGGTATACGGTATAAGCGCGCAACGCGTTGCGTACCGGTTGCGGCCGGTGCCTGTAAAAGGCGATCAGCAAAAAAGACGAAATGCCTACGATTTCCCAGCCGACAAACAACATATCGATATTGCCGGCAAGCACGATCATGTTCAGACCGAAAGCAAACCCGAATATGGTTTGAAAGAAACGTTTATAACCAGCTTCCCGGTGCATGTAGACCCGGCAAAATTTTACGATAACGGAAAAAATTGTCCAGACGCAAAATAAGTAGACGGCGGATACTTTATCCAGATAAAACAATACGGGGAAACTGAAGTTATCCTGTTCGTACAGGGTAAACCATTGATATTCGTAATGTGGAAAACCGGCGTTCGCCCAGACCGCCAGTAACAAAAAAATACTGCCGCCCATCGCATGGCTAAACCAGTAACTTATTTTGGTGATTTTTTTTTCCGTTCCGTCGCTTAAAAAAATTAGCACCAAGCCAAACAACGGTATAAGTTGGCAGGCGAGTAATAGCAGATTCATGTTTGTCTTCCTTTCAAATGATGTACCGGGATGGTTTTGTCGCGGATGCCGATAAACTGCTCGGAAGATTCCGCTACCGGCGCCGCCAGATTCGGCAGTTCGATTGGTTTCCAGCCGGTTTTGGCGTAAAGAAACTGTTCGTGCATGTCCGGCGAAAATGCGACCACGCGCACCCATTCGTTTTCGGCCCAATCGACTAAACCCGGCATGGCTGCAAAGGCTTTATCGATAATGTCAGTGGTTTGTTCGATAACGATCATTAAACGGCTGGGTTCGTGAATTTCGATCATTTGCCGGGTTAGGCCCGTGCGCAAATCGCCTTCCATGCCGTTCGCGACGCCTAGCAGGCCGATGACGTTATGCGGCAGCTTGGTGCCGGCGCCGTAAACCGAATTATCGATTTTGCTGAAGAAATATTGCAGATTAATACCGCCGCATACCGGAAAAATCGCGTTCATGATTCTGACCAAAATTTCACCGCTGCTGTCGGTGGCGGGGGCATAGGAATGCAGGAATGAACGGCGGTCGATAAACAGGTTACGCGTTAACGCCCGGCGGCCAACCACGCAATAAAGATTATTGGAGTGGTCATACTCCGGCCGGGGTTCGAAAATGGATGCGGATCGGGATATCACATGATCATGAGCATCCTCCAGGGAATCGGATTGCGGGCCGAGTTCGAACCAGCGGCAGCGCTCCAGTGCGTTGCGTTGCAAGGCCAGATGCATCGACTCTTTGAAAGTCTCCAGGCCGGCAAGCGGATTTTGCGCATTTTCCAGTTGATCGAAAAACATAATGTCGTCGCGGGTGGTATTATGCAGTGCGGGCGCAAACCGGGTGGTATCGGGAATATCGATGCCTTTATGCCGTAAAATCGCCCGCACTTCCGGATGGTTTGCAATCCAGGCGAACGCCCGCGCGTTGGGCGCGCCGGGTCTACCCGAACAAGCGCCGCAATCATAAGCCGCAAAATGCGGATTGTTGACGCTGCTGGAGCCATGCCCGACCACCACGATTAACGGCGCGAAATTTTTTGTCAAACCGATATTGCGTAATAACCCTCCGCAACGGTCGGCCATTTCAATAAACGAAAAGCCCACCAGCAGGCCATCGGCGTTCGGTTCGTCGTTATCCCTCAGCAAATGCAGACGGGTATGTGCGTTTACCTCGCTTAATGTGCGGATGCCTGGCAGTTTGGAAGTGGGGCGGAAAACATTCCAGGCCATTTTTACCGCATAAACCAAGCCTATGGTTTGTGTGTATAGCCAGCCGCGAAACATGGACTGAGAAGAAAAATGCATTTTGCCGAACTCTTCAATTCCTTTGGCCATATCGTTGGCGGACGTTTCAATTGGAGTTTCCCGCACCAGATGTTTGGGGGTAATAACCACCGGACACTGGGCAACAATGTTGGCGTTATCCAGTCCCTTGTAAAAAAAGTCGATGCCGAAAAAGCCGGCGGCGCCGAAGGTTTCAATATCCGGATTGACTTCCTCCAGATGGCGCCTAATCGAACATTCCCGGTCGTCTATACAAAACAGCGCCTGTATTGTGGGATGCGCCGGCTTGCTTTGTGGCGCCGCGGGAGCGGAAATAGCCTGTTCTTTTAGCGCGATTAGCAATTCGCTATGCAAAGCCCATTCCATCGCTTCATGCCAGACGCGCAGCACCATGGGAATTTTTGGCCGCAAGAAGTCTTCGTTCAATTTAGGAATGCCGTCCAGATTTGGCAACTGGGCGATAGACAAAAAGTTTTCGCCTTTTTTATGGGTAATAGTCGCCAGTTCGCAAAGAATTTCCACCGCCAGCAGCTCTTTTATGGAAATATTACGGCGCGCCAGCAAGGATTGCGGCGTGGTTTCGACTATCCGCACCATGCCCGACCAGCCGGGATGGCCTAAAAGTATCTCCAGTAAATATTGTTCGTAAAGCGCTTCCGAACCGACGATTTTTTTCAGGCAGAAGTTGATAATTACGTCCGGGCTTTTATCCAGCAATGACGCGACTACCGGTTCATGAAAGGGATATAAAGGTATAAAGCTGTTTTGGCTGAGTCTTAGAATACAATCCCAGAAGCTTTCCCCATTTTTCGCTAGAGTCCAGCGGCTGATACCCTGATCGAGAAAACTTGACAGTAAACGGAATATGGTCGGATGCACCAGCGCGTTTAAGTCGATTTCAAGCCGGGTCAGTAAAGCGTTGCGGATACCGTGATTGGCCAGAGATACCGGCGGGAAATGGCAGTGTTTATCCTCTTCGAATAATTTGGCGCGTATCCCGTGAATTTCCTGTTCGGAACAGCCGGTCTGCTCTAGCGCCCAATTGAGGGCGAAAGTCTTAATGCGGCCTTCATTGTATAGACGTTGATAATTCGCCAGCGGCATATAACTGCTGGCGCCGAACAATTTTCCGGCTACCGACAGGGCGTCGTGAAACTGGAGATGCTGAAAAGCTTGTAAAATGTTGTAATGAATAAAATCCTTAATCGGGCCTTGCGTCGGCAGCCAAACCGCCAAACGGTCGATGCATGTATCCAGATTAAAATCACTATGATGAAGAGGGTCTTGGGTTAAAGTTTGACTTGTCATTGCCGTTGTTAATTAATCACAACCTAAAAAAATCCGTTATATATTATCTATTATGCATTAAACGTGCCCATTATTGGGCTGCATGCCGTCAGTAATTGCATATATTAATGCTCAATATTGGTGCGATATTCTGGGTATTTTGATTTTGTTGCACCATTTTGGAATGTTTGCACAATTCTTCCTTATTTTGTTGATTTATTTGATTAATAAAATCAAATTTTATACCGTTTAAGCTTCAGTTTTTTGAAACACCGCATATTTTTTTAGTTAAACCGTCTTGGTTAGTATCGCCGCCGGTTTAAATAAACCATGCATACGGTGCTTATAAACCATACGATTAAGTATAAATCCGTTCATGGTTGACTTTATTGTCTGTGTAAGTTATCACTACATAAAAGCCGCGAAGTTAAGCTATGTGGATTATTTAGTCGTAAACTG